>JASJGQ010000065.1:0-13237 GCA_033791425.1 Acidobacteriota bacterium | reverse complement strand
TCTTGCGGCGATTCACTGCACTCCTGCTCGAACTGCACCTTCTTCAACACCGGGTCGCGCTTCGAATGCCAGAAACCGATCACCGCGAGGGTCGAGAGCAAGACCAAGGGCAACGACTGCAAATACTACAGTCCGAAGGCCGTCCGCGATCTCAAGGTCGAGGCCCAGGCACAGCAGGGCAGCACACCGAACGATCCTCGCGCCGCCTTCAACGCGTTGTTCAAGAAATAAAGGCACCGGAGAACAGCCCGGCGGCCCGCGGCCCGGCTGCGGGCAATGAGGCCTCATCGCCCCAGTGCCTCACGGCCTCACCGCGACGAATCAGTCAGCCGAGCTGCTTGCCGTGATCGTCTCCAACCCATGAGCATTCGGCCCGGTCTCCTCACGCCGCAGCATGATGGCGAAGAAGAGCGCGAGGAATCCCAGAATGCTGAACGCCCACATCCCCGCCACATGGCCGACGGGGTTTCCAGCACTCGCCTGGTAGTGGTCGTTGAGGAACCCGATGAGAAGCGGCACCCCCATGACACCGACCTGTTGGATCAGGGTCATGACCGCGTAGGCGGTTCCCAGCCGTTTCTCGTCGACGATGTAGGCCACCGAAGGCCACATCACCGCTGGGATCAAAGAAAATGCGATTCCCATCATGGCCACCGGCACCCACAGCGGCGCCACTTGGTAGGCCATCATCAGGAAAACCGGCATCATCAGGAACGAACCAAAGACCATAAAGAGCGACCGTTTGCCCACCTTGTCCACCAGGAGACCAAAGAGCGGAGTCGCAAACATGGCGGCCAACGGAAGCACACTATTGTACTGTCCCGCAGCTTCACGGGTCAGTTCCCAGGCTTCCATGAAGAACTTGATGGAGAAGCCCCGAAAGGGAAAGATGGCGGAATAGAAGGTCACGCAGAGTGCCACGACGAACCAGTACGACTTCGTAAAGCGGAAAAGATCCGACAGCACCAGCTTGTCGGTCTCACCCGCCTCGCCGAGACCGTAGCGGCGGCTGGCACGGGCCTCGAGGAGGCCATAAACGATCGCGGACACCACAACCAACACTCCGATCGCGGCCGCGATGATCAGCGGACTTCGCCAGCTTTCAAAGGCCGACGGAACCCAGGTGGGCATCCAATCGGCGGAAAATGATCCGAGCCGGGCGATCGTCAAATTGATGCCAAAAGCAAAACCGAGCTCCCGGCCCTTGAACCACTTGGCCAGAGCGCAGGTGATGGCAACGATCAGTGGTTCGGATCCGAGACCGAGCAGGAATCTGGCGGCCAACATGACCCAGAAATCAGATGTCATCACCATCAGGATTCCGGCAAAGGTACAAATTCCCCCGAAGATGATGGTCGACTTGACGGTGCCATATTTATCGATGATCACCCCGCCCGCCAACAGCACAATGACCGCCGCTAACGAGTAGACCGAGAACAACATCCCGTAGTTCGCGTCGGAGAAGCCAAGCTCCGCCTTCAATATGTCGGCTATCGGTGCGATGGAATCGTAGACGTAGTAGTTGGCGAACATGGCCAGGCTGATGACGATCAGCACGACCCAGCGGTACATCGGCGACGGCTCCGACGCCGGCACACCGGTCTGGACATCATTCATTGCGAACTCCCTCCGAATACTCGACCCCGGATTGTAGAACAGGTTGGGAAGACTGTATCTCCATTTGGTGTTATAATTGGTGATTATCCGTGGCGCCCCGGCGCTTGCGGCCGCCGGAGGAACACGGGATTGCTGACCCGCCGACATTTCTTGAAAACTGCCACTATGACCGCTGCCGGTTCGTTCGGCCTGACCGGCTACGGCTTTGCCAGTGCCCTCGACATGCCCGGTGTGCGCCGTCTCACGATGAAGCTGCCTTCGCTTCCGTCCGAGTGGCACGGTCTGCGGATTCTGCAGATCTCTGACGTCCACGCCGGACCCTACATGGATGCCGAACGGATGGCCGGGATCAAAGACCTCGCGACCAGACTGTCGCCGGACATGATCTTCTTCACCGGCGACCAGATGGATCGCCGCGAGTCCGACGCCGAGCTCTTCGCCGAGGGTTTTGCCGGCATCGCCGCTCCGATGGGCGTGTGGGGCATCCTCGGTAATCACGACCACTTCATTGACCCCAAGATGTCCGAGTGGGCCCTTCGTGCCGCCGGGATCGAGCCCCTGGTCAACGACGGCGTCACCTTTGATCGCGGCGGTTCCAGGATCGCGCTGATTGGTCTCGAAGACCTTAATGCCGCAGGCGAGAGAGCCCCGGACTTCTCGGTCATCGCGAAGTACCCCACCTCGTACCGCATCTGCCTCAGCCACCAGCCACAGAGCTGGCACCAGGCCGCGGCCGCGGGCGCTCACCTCACCCTCTCCGGCCACACCCACGGCGGCCAGATCGCGCTCACCGGAAGAAACCTCAACGTGGCTCGCTTCAGCACCCGTTACGTCGCCGGGCCGTATCGCCGCGAGGAGTCCTTTCTCTACGTGTCGCGGGGTGTCGGTGTGGGCGCGATCCCGGTCAGAGTCGGCGCTCCGCCGGAGATTGATCTGTTGACGCTGACCAGTGCGGCCGAAGGCGCGAAAGTAGCGGCGTAGGGCCGGCTGACTCAGCGACCCCTGCCGGGACGTCCAACCAACGCTGACATTCCGATCTCGCTTCCCGAGGGGAGCCACCTTCATCATTGTTTGCCCGAAGCGTTCTGGCGACGGGAATGTTCGTGGATCAAACAATATTGAAGATGGCACCCCCGCCGCACACCGACCGTTTCCAACTGCGCTTCCTGCGTGGATGCCTGGCACGCGGGACGCGTGCCCCACAAGAGTTTACCAGCGGCGTTTGTGGGGCAGCCGTCCCGGCTGCCGGGTGGCTGCGTAGAAATTCCTAATTCCTAATTCCTAATTCGACAGGCCCTACATCGGATAGAGGCCGCTGTCGCGGGTGGGGGCTGCGCCTGAAACGCCGCCGCCGCCTTCCTCGTCCATCTCTTCCTCGATCGCGTCGCCCATCTCCTCCTCGACCTTTTCCGGGTCCTCACCGCTTTCGAGGCGTCGGATCATCTCCTCCATCGCGGGCGTCACCGGCTCACCCGCGATTTCGGTCATCTTCCGTACCGCCTTTGCCATGGCTCGCGGGTCATTTTCGTCCATATTCTCGAGCTCGGCGGCAAAGCGCATCATCTCCCTCTCGACTCGAGGATCATCGAAATCATCATCGGTGCCGTCCGACGGGCCGGAATTCGTCTTCGCCGCCACCCCGAATCGCGACGGAACCCGGGAGAGGTCGCCTGCACCGCACTTGGGGCAGACCGGGGTCTTTTCCGTCGCCACCTTGAAGGAGTGAAAACTGAATATCCTATTGCACCCCGCGCACAGAAACTCGTAGATCGGCATCACACGCCTCCATCACCACCAGCGGGCTCCCAACGCTGAATCTTGAACGTCTCGAGCCCACGCTCGCTCAGAGACTTCGGGTCCGCCCGCATCGCAAGTTGCACCGTGTCCTCGTCGAAGCGCTGCGCCAGTTGATGGGGCAGTTCGACAGCGCGACGAACCAACTCGGCCTCCGCCAAAGGCACCCGCAGGATCGCCACATCGGGCGCGGCCAGGAGCGCCGCCCGAATGTCGGTCCTGAGATCTTCCATTCCGGCGCCGGTCTTCGCCGACACCGCGGCCGGGCCGATGTTGCGGTGGCCGCCACGGGGCCGGCCCGGTTTGGCCAGATCAATCTTGTTGAGCACAACGAGGATGCTTTCGGGCGCGACGCCGAGGTCCTCGAGCACGTCCTCGCCGACCAGGAGGTGTTCCTCCCACGCCGAGTGGGCGGCATCCACCACGTGCAGCACCAGATCAGCCACAGCGGCCTCTTCGAGGGTGGAGCGAAAGGGTGCCACCAGATCGTGCGGCAGCTTACGGATAAAACCCACCGTGTCGGTGAGCACTCCGGTCACATCCTCTCCCAACGCCACTCGCCGAGCGCGTGGGTCGAGCGTCGCGAAAAGCCGGTCCTCTACCAGGACATCAGCGCCGGTGAGGCGGCGAAAGAGGGACGACTTGCCCGCGTTGGTGTAGCCGACGAGCGCCACGGAAGGCAGCGAGCCGCGCCGTTCTCGTCGCAGCCTTCGGTCTCGCTCGATCACCTCAAGCTTCTTCTTGAGTTGCGCCATGCGGCTGTTGATGAGCCGCTTGTCGATCTCGAGCTGGGTCTCGCCGACCCCTCGGGTCCCGATGCCACCGGCCTGTCGAGAAAGGTGTCGCCAACGGCGGGTCAGACGCGGCAGAAGATAACCAAGCTGCGCGAGCTCCACCTGGGTCTGAGCCTCGCGACTGCGAGCGTGTTGCGCGAAGATGTCGAGGATGATTGCCGACCTGTCGAGGACCTTGACGGTCTTCGGCACCTCACCTTCAATGTTCCGAACCTGCGAGCCGGTCAGGTCTTCGTCAAAGACCAAGGACTCGATCTCGTCCTCTTCACAGCGCTGGGACAGCATATTCAAAAAGCCGCTCCCGACCAGGGTGGCCGGATCGAATCGTGCTCGCTCCTGGGACGCCCGTCCGACCACGATGCCGCCGGCGGTATCGACGAGCCTCTCGAGCTCGTCGAGATGCTCGTCCACCATCGCACGGGGAAGCCCGGGCAGCACCAACCCGACAAGAAACGTCCTTTCTCGCCGATCGGTGTCAGGTTCGTAGGTTGCTGGAGGCGCCATCGATCAGGGTTGGTCTTCCTGATGGATTTGCCGAAACACCCGTTCGCACGCGGCGAGCGTTTCGTCGACGTCTTTTGCGCCATGGGTGCTCGACACGAAGGCTGCCCTGCCGGGGTCGGGTGGGAACAGGATCCCTTCTCCGCGGAGGAGCGTCGCGAGCTTGCGATAGGCCTCGGCATCGGCCGCCTGGAAGCCTTTGCCGTTGGTGACGGGAGCATCGGTGAGGTAGATGGCGAAGACCGAGCCCAAACGGTTCACCGTCATGGGCCGGGAAAACCTTTCCGCCAACCCGAGTAGCCCGGAGACCAGTTGCGCGGCGCGCTCGTCGAGCCGTTCGTAGACCGAATCATTTTTGAGGATGGAGAGAATGGCTTCGGATGCTGCCAACGACACCGGGTGCGGGGTCGGCACCGAATCGTAGCCTTCGAGTGGCTGTTGCGGCTCCCGGAAGGCCGCCACACCGATCGGAAACCCTCCGCCCAAAGCTGCTCCGTACACCGCCACATCAGGCGTGACGTCGAGCCGAGCCGCCATGCCGCCGCGATGAACCCGGAAGCCGGACACCCGCTCATCCAAAATAAACAGGACCCCGGTATCGCGACAGGCTTCGGCGATTTCCTGCAACGCGTCGTCTGGCGGCGGCACCACGCCAAAGCGACCCATCAAGGGATCGACGATCAAGCCCGCGAGTTTCGTCGACCCGCTGGTCACGGCCGCGATGATTTTGGTCACGTCCCAGCCCGGGACCTCCCGGAACGGGTTCGATGGATCGATGTGAGATGAAGCCGGGGCTCCGACCCGCAGCGGGGAGCCGCCGTCGAACACCAGGAATTTCTTCTGGCCGGTGCGCTCGCGGGCCCAGTGCAGGACGTTGCGAAACGCCTCATCCTGGCTGCGACAGAACCACCAACTGCCGACCCACGGCAGGAACTGGCTGAGAGTCCGGGCCAGCTCCACCTCTTGCGGAACGTGGAAGCCCTCCGGGATTCCGCCCTGGAGGACCTTGCGAACGGCATCGAGGACAAACGGGTTGGCGTAGCCCACGATGGTTGCTCCGCCGGCCCCGATGTAGTCGATATAGCCCGCATTGTCGATGTCGTAGACACGCGAACCCTCAGCCTTTTGCGCAACCAGCAACCGGTCGGAGCCGGACCGAAGGACCGGAACCGATTCCGCCTTCTCCATCAGCTCATCGTGTCGTCGACCCATCGTGATCAATAGTCCTTCTCGTCGTTATCGCCATCGCCCCAGTAAAAGAACCCGCGGCACCGGGTCGAGCAAAATGTGCGGCCATAGTCATTCAGCGAACAATATTGACAGTAGACTGCATGGCAGATGAAGCATTCCTGCAACTCGCTCTCCGGCACCTCGAGGCCACAAAGCGGACACTTCTGAAACTCCTCCAGCTGCTCCATTGGCATACGGCTCAGTATAACTCGATCGGCTCTTTCGTTGACAGCACGGCTCTCGACACGAAAACGAACTCCGGGTATAGTCCTCGATCGGGCGGTGTAGCTCAGGGGTAGAGCAGGGGTCTCATAAGCCCTGTGCCGGTGGTTCAAGTCCACCCACCGCCACCAGTTTCCGCTCCTCCCGGTCGAGCTGGTTATGATGGCGCATGCTCCCGGTCGATTTTTTCGAGCACTTCCGGACCGTTTTCCCCCATCTGGTCAAACGGCGGGTCCTCATCGCCCTCTCCGGAGGAGCCGACTCGGTCGCTCTGCTGCACCTTCTGCGCAGCCCGGAACTCGCGCTGGATCTCCAGGCCGCACACGTCCACCACGGCGTCCGCGGCGACGAAGCAGACGGCGACGCGGAGTTCTGTGCGGCCCTTTGCGCCGACCTCGAGGTTCCTTTCCACCTGCTGAAAATCGATCCTCATCAACCGGCGGTCCTCGGGCGTGAAGCGACCTGGAGGCGCCTCCGCTACCGCGTCCTGCTCGATCTCGCCTGTACAACCGGATGTCAGGCGGTCGCCACCGGCCACCACCGTGACGACGTGGCCGAAGGCGTCCTGGTTCAGCTGTTGCGCGGCGGTGGGCCGCGGGCACTGGCCGGAATCGTCGAAGACACCGGAACGGTCATACGACCCCTTCTCGGGTGGTCGGGCGCCGATCTCGTGGCATGGCTCGAGGAGCAGGGGCTCACCTGGAGGGAGGACAGCTCGAACCTCGACCCGAACCACCTTCGCAACCTCGTCAGACACCAGCTGCTGCCGGGGCTCGAGGAGGCAAGCCCGTCGCTTCGATCCCACCTCGTCCATCTCGCCGAGGCCCTCGCACGCGACGATGGCTTCTTTTCGAGCCAGCTCGAGGCCACCGGATCCTGGATCGATCCGTGGGAGCCTGAAGGCGGCGTACCGGTATCAGCTGTCGCCGGCCTGCCGCCTCCGCTACGGGCGCGGTGGCTCCACGCCCAGGCCGCCAGGATCGGCCTGACACGGGTCACGCGCCGTCAGGCAGAGCTCTTTGAGGCCTTGATCGAAAACGCCGAGGTTCGGGCCGTGACTCTCGGTGGTCGATGGTGCCTCCGAAGGGCGGGCGATTCCCTGTGGCTGGAGCCCCCCTCCGCACCCGAACCCTATCGCGTCGACCTCGTGGAAAATGTCTGCGTCGATCTGCCCTTGCCGGGCTGGTGTATCCGACTCGCCACGGCACAGGAACCGAATCCGGAAGCGCGTTGGCGCTTTGACACCGATCACCCGGCCGGCCTCGAGGTCAGAAGCCCCGCAAAAACCGACGTGGTCGAAGTCAACGGCAGACCCGCCCGGGTCAGCAGACTCCTCGCGAGAAAGCTGCCGCGCCACCTTCGCAGCTCGTGGCCGGTATGCTGCGAAAGTGATAGAATTCAATGGATTCCAGGGGTATGGCGGGGCCCGGAACCATCGAGTGGCGCGAGCCATGTTGTGGAGGTACTACGTCGTGAGCGACCTGCGAGTGTTATTTAGCGCCGACGATATCCGAAATAGGGTGTGTGAAGTCGCCGAGGCCATCGCCAGCGACTACCAGGACCGCGAATTGGTGTTGGTGGGAATGCTCAAGGGCGCGGCGTTTTTTCTCGCCGATCTCGCGCGGTGCCTCCCGCGTCCGGTGGACTACGAGTTCGTCAGTGTGTCGTCGTCGATCGGCGCCCACGGCGAGGTTGTCAGCTTGACATTCGCGACCCAGGTTGACGTTTCCGGCCGCCACATCCTGGTGCTCAAAGACGTGTTTCATTCCGGCATCACCGAGAACTACCTCATCACCCATCTCAGCCAACAGAACCCAGCGACGATCGAGGTGGTGGCGTTGGTTGACAAACCGCAGCTTCGCAGCGTCAATCTCAGCGCGAAGTATTCGGTCTTCAACGACGTCCCCGACGGGTTCCTTGTCGGCTACGGCCTCGGTCCGGGCCACGGTGAGCACACGAACCTCCCCGATCTTTGCATCGTTGACGAGAACTAGGACCGAGTCATCAGGGAACAATACCGGTGGTCAACCGGGTTTCCCAAAGGCCCCGTCACAACGATGGGAGCCGGAGGATAACGAAGAGTGAATCAGACCGTTCGTACCGTACTCATGTGGATCGTCATTTTGGTGGGGGTCCTGCTGATCCTGCAGGTGCTTCGAGGCTACTCAACCACCAGCCAGGAGATCGCCTTTTCAGAATTGCTCGACCGGGTCGCTGACGGCAAGGTCTCAAGGGTCCTGATCAAGGGGGACGAGATTTTTGTGCGCACCACCGGTGCGGCTGAAGAGTCGGCCACGGCGCCGCGTTACGATCTCCACACCTACAGCCCGGGCTACGATGACCTGATCAAGGACCTTCGCGCCCAGGACGTCGAGATCAAGGTTGAAGAACCGTCCGACGGCCGTATGCTCACCGCCCTCCTCTCGTGGGCGCCGCTGCTCATCCTGGTCGGCCTGTGGTTTGTCTTCTTCCGTCAGATGCAGGCGGGCGGGACCAAGGCCATGAGCTTCGGCAAGTCGAAAGCGCGGCTGCTCACCGAGGACCAGAAGAAGGTCACCTTCGCGGACGTCGCCGGGGTCAACGAGGCCAAGGAGGAACTCGAGGAGATCATCGAATTCCTCAAGGACCCGAAGAAGTTCACGCGCCTCGGCGGCAAGATCCCCAAGGGGGTCCTCCTGATGGGCTCGCCGGGCACGGGAAAGACCCTTCTGGCAAAGGCCGTGGCGGGCGAAGCGGGCGTGCCCTTTTTCTCGATCTCGGGATCCGACTTCGTTGAGATGTTCGTCGGTGTCGGCGCTTCAAGGGTGCGCGACCTCTTCGAACAGGGCAAAAAAAGTGCTCCATGCATCGTCTTCATCGACGAGATCGATGCCGTCGGCCGACACCGCGGCGCCGGTCTCGGCGGCGGCCACGACGAGCGCGAGCAGACGCTCAACCAGTTGCTGGTTGAAATGGACGGGTTCGAGTCCAACGAAGGGGTCATCCTCATTTCGGCCACCAACCGGCCTGACGTTCTCGACCCTGCGCTGTTGCGGCCGGGCCGATTCGACCGGCGCATCGTCGTCAACCCGCCGGACGTGAAGGGCCGCGAGGGCATCCTCAAGGTCCACACCACCGAGATCCCGATGGCATCGGATGTCGATATGGCGATCATCGCCCGTTCAACACCCGGGTTCTCGGGCGCAGACATCGCCAGCCTGGTCAACGAGGCGGCCCTCCGAGCCGCCCGCTTCAACAAGATGAAGGTGGATATGGCGGATTTCGAGTTCGCCAAGGACAAGGTGATGATGGGATCGGAACGCCGTTCCCTCGTCATGTCGGAGCAGGAGAAGCGCCTCACTGCATATCACGAGGCGGGCCACGCGCTGGTGGCGGTGCTGGTGCCGGAAGCCGACCCCCTCCACAAGGTCACCATCATTCCCCGCGGCATGGCCCTGGGGCTGACCCAGCAACTGCCGCTCGGGGACCGCTACACCTACTCGAAAGCCTATATCGAGGCCAACCTCCTGGTGCTCATGGGCGGCCGTCTTGCCGAAGAGCTCATCTTTGGATCCGGACACATGACGACCGGCGCCGGCAACGACCTCGAGCGCGCCACGGAAATGGCCCGCAAGATGGTGTGCGAGTGGGGCATGAGTGAGAAGATGGGCCCGCTCACCTTTGGCAAACGCGAGGAGTCGATCTTCCTCGGCAAAGAGTTCGCCCGCCACCAGGACTATTCAGAATCGACAGCACAGAGCATCGACGAGGAGATCCGCAAGTTCATCACCATCGCCTACGAGGGGGCGTACAAGCTGATCGGCAGCAACCGGGACGCTCTCGAAGCCATCGCGATGGCCCTTCTCGAACACGAAGTGCTCGACGGCGACGAGATCTACGATCTTATCGCCGAGAATTCGAACATCGACGTCGAAAGCATCAAGCGCCAGAAGCAACGGGCCGAAAGCGAGGTGGTGGGATCAGCGTGAGGTTGGATGCCGGGCGTCGTTCACGCCGCCTCGATCAGCTCTGGCCGCGCCCGCGGCCGGCCGTTATGGGCATCCTCAACTGCACGCCCGACTCTTTTTCCGATGGCGGCCGCCACGTCGCACCCACCGATGCCGTTCGGCACGGCCTTAAATTACTCGAAGGCGGCGCTGCGATCGTCGATGTCGGTGGAGAGTCCACGCGCCCGGGAGCCTCGCCGGTCGACGCGACCGAGGAACGACGGAGGGTCGTTCCAGTCATTTCCGAGCTCCGCAGATCCTCTCCCGACGCCGTGCTGTCGGTTGACACCTCGAAGACCGAGGTCGCCGCAGCCGCTCTCAACGCCGGTGCGGACATCGTCAACGATGTCACCGCCGGGTCCGAGCCCGGGATGTTCGAACTGGTGGCTGAACACGGAGCCGCCATCGTGCTCCTGCACCTACGGGGTGAGCCGCGCACCATGCAATCTGACCTCGAGTACCGCCACGTCGTGGCCGAAGTCCACGGCCATCTCGTCGATCGCGCTCAGGCGGCGGGAGCCGCCGGTATTCCGCACCACCGGGTGTGGCTCGATCCCGGCATCGGCTTCGGCAAGAACGACGACGGCAACCTCGCGCTCCTGGCGGCTGTGCCGGATCTTGCAGCGCACGGTCACCCGATCGTCGTGGGGCCATCCAACAAGAGCTATATCGGCCGCCTCACCGGCGCGCCTGTCGAGGACCGCCTGCCCGGCACCCTGGGTGCCCTGATCGCGATTTTCGGCCTCCCCCGCACCGTCGTGCGGGTCCACGATCCGGCGGCCGTGCTGCAGTTCCTCGAGATCGCGGTGAGAGTTCACGAGGTTTCGGCGTGAACTGGCTCATCGGCGTCCTTCGCGATCTTACTGACCTCCAGGTCTCGATCGCCGATATCGCCGATATCTTTACGGTGGCTGTCCTGATCTATGCCCTCCTGGTGTTGCTCAAGGGCACGCGGGCGATGCAGATGATGTGGGGCATCGTCATCATCCTCGGTCTCTATCTTGCGGCCTCGTCGTTCAAGCTCATCACTCTGTCGACGATCCTCGGTTCCCTCCTCGGCTTCCTGCCGATAGCAATAATCGTCCTGTTCCAACAAGAAATCCGGCGCATGCTGACCGCTTTCGGCTCCACCTCGTTCCTGCGCTGGGGCCGGGGGCCCGAAGAGGGCCCGATCATGCTCAACGAGCTCGCGCTTGCGGTGCAGGCCCTGGCCTCCCGCCGCATCGGCTCGCTGATTGCGATCGAGCGCCGCGATTCGCTGGCGGCGTGGGCCGACACCGGCATCCCTCTCGAGGCGCGGTTTTCCTACGATCTCATGCTCAACATCTTCATTCCCGGGACCCCGTTGCACGACGGTGCGGTCATCCTGCGGGGCGAGCAGATCATGGCGGCATCCTGTTTCCTGCCGTTGACCACCAGTCACGAACTCTCCTCCGAACTCGGAACCCGCCACCGCGCGGCTATCGGTTTGACCGAGGAGACCGACGCCCTGGTGGTGGTGGTTTCGGAGGAGACCGGCACCATCTCGCTTGCTGTGGAAGGCCAGCTGTTGCGACCGCTCGACGAGACAACCCTGCGCAACGCGCTCGCCGAGTACCTCTTCCAGATGCGCGCGTTCGAGGAGGCAAAATCGTGAGCCTCCGACCGCAACACCCGATCCAGTTTCTGGCTGCCCTGATTGCCGCCTTTTTGTTGTGGTACATCCTCGCTGCACAGCGGATCGAGAATATCTCCGTCCGCGGCGTCAAGGCCCGGCTCACCCTGGTCAACATCCCACGTGACCTGGTCCTGACTTCGAGCGTACCCGACACGGTGTCGTTGCAGCTCCGCGGCCCCTTGACCCGCGCCCTCGACTCCAACAACCCCCCGGAGGTTCTGCTCGATCTCTCAGACGCCAGACCGGGGCTCAATTCCTACCCTATCAACGAACGCGATATCCCGCTGCCGGCCGAGGTCGAAGTGGTCAGCGTCGACCCGCCGGCGATCACCCTCGAGCTCGAGCGTCAGGAGACCCGCATCGTCTCCGTCCGACCACTGATCGAGGGCGTTCCGGCACCCGGCTTCAGAGTTGCGGGGATCCGCGCCATTCCCGCGCAGTACACCGTTCAGGGGCCTGAAAGCCTCGTGCTCGCGCTCGAATCTATCGACACCAGTCCGATCTCGATCGAGGGGGCAGCGGGCCCGGTGGAGGCCATGGTCCAGCCCATGCTGCCGGATCCGCTGCTGCGAATGCTCGGTTTGGGATCCCTCCAGATCATCGTCGATATCGCACCCATCCCGGAGCCCGACGAGGCAGCGGATCGAGAGTAGGCCATGAAGACTCTTTTTGGAACCGACGGCATTCGAGGGCGGGCATATGAACCGCCGCTCGACGAAGACACCGTCCGGCGGCTCGGCGCCGCCCTTGCTGCCGACCTCTCAGGCGTCGGTGGAGCTCCGCGAATCCTGCTCGCAGGTGATACACGGAGATCCACGGTAGATCTCGCCGAGTGGATCGCGTCGAGTGTCCAGGCCGGCGGCGGCAACGTCGTGTGGGGCGGCGTGCTCCCGACACCGGCCGTGTCCCAGCTCTGCCGGGAGGGTGATTTTTCCGCCGGCATCGTCATCTCGGCCTCGCACAATCCGGCCGGCGACAATGGCATCAAAATACTCGGTCCGACTGGAGAAAAGGTCGCGGATGAGATCGAGCGCCACCTCGAACAGCGTCTCGAGGACACCCGACCACTGTTCGGCCGGGCCCTCCCGAAGGTTGACCGGGGGCTCGGCCGACGCTATGTCGACCTTCTCGTCGCAACCCATGAGACGCCAACGCCCCTTGCCGGACTCCACGTGGTGGTTGACGCCGCCAACGGCGCAGCTTCCGGAATCGCCGGCGAATTCCTGGAGCGCCTCGGGGCCCGCGCCACCCTCATCGCCGCCTCGCCCGACGGTGACAACATCAACGACGGGTGCGGCGCGACCGCTCCCGGCCACCTGGCCGAGACGGTGTTGGAGATGGGCGCCGACGCCGGCATCGCCCTCGACGGCGATGCCGACCGCGTGGTGTTGGTGGATGAACACGGGTCGGTGCTTGACGGTGACGACATCCTGCTT
>JASJGQ010000064.1:0-11211 GCA_033791425.1 Acidobacteriota bacterium | reverse complement strand
ACCCTTACCGACACCCCGGAAAACCTCAGGTTTTTCCAGCGGCGCGTTGCTCTGCTTGGCAAGGTGCTGACAATCGTGTGGCTGGTCGGCAACGGCGCGACCGCCGTGATCTACATGGCGATGGGTTGGTGGCGCGAGTTCTTCTCGGTCTCCACCGCGCTCTCATGGTTGGCCCTGGCCATCTGTTACGCCGTGTGGTTTGTTTGCCGCCGAGGTCTACGTTCGCGCCGCTTTGTGTTGTGGGTCGAGAGCGCATCCTTGATTGGATCCTCGGTGGCCATAGCCCTCATGGGACGCAACATCGCTCCGCAGGCCTTCCATTTGATGGCCGAATACCAGGGTGTCGATCCGGCGACGCTCGATCCCGACGTGTTGTCTTTGCTGGCCGGCTTGCAACTCGAGCAGGTGTTGACCGCCCTGATGCTCGGTCTGTCGTTCGGCTACATCCTGCGGGCGGCGCTGGTGCCGAGCACGGTCTGGCGCACGACCTGGATCACCCTGCTGGCTTCAGTCCCGCTGCTGGCCCTGTATGTATTTCATTGGCTGCCGGTGGTGGTCGACAATTCGTTGCGCGAGTACGTCGGACCCATTCAGATCACCTCATTGGTCGTCGACGTCGTCATCTGGTGGACCCTGGTGACCATCGTCTGCGCCTCGATCACACGCATCATCCACAACCTGCGCCGCGAGATCCGCCAGGAGATGCAGCTTGGTCAGTACACCCTCGACAAGAAGTTGGGGGAGGGCGGTATGGGCATGGTCTATCGGGCCAGCCACGCCATGATGAGCCGGCCGACGGCAGTCAAGCTCCTGCACCCAGAGAAGGCGGGAGAGGCCAGCCTGGCGCGCTTCGAACTCGAGGTGCAACAAACGGCGCGCCTTACACACCCCAACACCATCACCATTTACGATTACGGTCGAACGCCCGACGGGATCTTTTTTTACGCGATGGAATTGCTCGACGGCGCCTCTCTGGAGGCGGTGGTCGAGCTCGATGGTCCCCAGCCTCCCGGTAGAGTGGTCCGTGTCCTGGAGATGGTGGCGGGCGGGCTCGCCGAGGCACACGCTCTCGGCATCATCCACCGTGACATCAAACCGGCCAATATCTTTCTGTGCCGCCAGGGGGGCGAGCTCGACATCGCCAAGGTCCTCGATTTCGGTCTGGTCAAAATCGTCGAGGGTTCGAAAGATCCGAACATGACGCAAGACGGAGTCGCCACCGGCACGCCGCAGTACATGTCACCGGAGGCGCTGACCGATCCTGACAATATCGATAGCCGCAGCGACCTCTATACTCTGGGTGCGGTTGGCTACTACATGTTGACGGGTCATCAGGTCTTCGAAGGCAGCATCATGGAGATCCTTGGCCATCACCTTCACACAGAGCCCCTGCCTCCGTCAGAGCTCCTCGGCCGCGAGCTTCCACCCGAGCTCGAGGCGGTGATTATGCAGTGCCTTTCGAAGAAACCCGAGGAGAGGCCGGATGGGGCCCGTGCGATTCGCGAACGGTTGGCGGCGTGTTTCGAAATCCGGCGGTGGCGCCAGGCGGACGCCCGCGGGTGGTGGGAGAAATACGAGGATGTGCTGGTGCCCAGTACCGCCGACTCTGCAGCTCTCGAGGTCACCAGGGCTCTGGAAGTCGATCCGAAGATTTCGAGCTAGCTGCGGCCGGGGATAAACCCCGCCTCTACATTTGTCCCTGAAAACCGTAGGGGAGGGGTTTATCCCCTCCCGTGTTCATCCGCATTACGGTGTTTTCGAAACGGAATGCCCAGTTTCCTCATCCGGTAGCGCAGGGTATTCGGGTTGATGCCCAACAACTCGCCGGCGCCTCCGGGGCCGTGGATCTTGCCGCCGGTATGCTCCAACACCTGTTTGATGTGGCGGGCGGTAATGGTGTCGAGGTCGAGGAAATCCTCGCCGCTCGGGGCCGGTGGTCGGACCGCCGGCGGGCGGGCGGCTGCCCCCAGGTCATCGAAGCTGAGCGGTTCTCCCCGGTGGAGGATCATGGCGCGCTCCACCAGATTCTCCAGCTCACGCACATTGCCCGGCCAGCGATAGGCCATCAGATCGTCAATGGCACCTGGGGCGAGCCGTGGGGTCTCGCCGATCTTGAGCTCCGCGGCCTTACGTTCGATGAAGTGATGGACCAGCGCCGGAATGTCTCCGGTGCGCTCCCGCAGCGGCGGCACCGGGATTGGAAAGACGTTGAGCCGGAACCACAGGTCCTCCCGGAATCGACCGGCCTTGACCCACTCTTCGAGGTTCTTGTTCGTCGCGGTGATGATCCGGATATCCACCGGGATTCGTTTGGTTCCCCCCACCCGCTCGATTTCCCGGTGCTGGATCACGCGCAGCAGCCTCACCTGCGCCTCGAGAGGCATCTCGCCAATCTCGTCGAGCAGAATGGTGCCGCCATCGGCCCGCTCAAACCTGCCGCGTCTCTTTGCCAACGCCCCGGTGAATGCTCCCTTTTCGTGACCAAAGAGCTCGCTGTCGAGCAGGCTGTCGGGGATGGCACCGCAGTTGACCGGGACAAACGGCCCGTCGCGCCGCGGGGAGCCGAGGTGGATGGCGTTGGCGATGACGTCCTTGCCGACACCGGTCTCGCCCGACAACAGGACTGGACTTTCGGTGGACGCCACCTGGAGGACCTGGCGCATGACACCGCGGAGCCCGAAGTCAGCGCCGACGATTTCGTCTCCCGAGACTTTCAGCAACTCGCGATTGAGATAGCGGTTGTCGTCGGCCAGCCGGTCGCGGAGCCGCAGGACCTCCTCGTGTTTGAGGGTGTTGGACAGGGCGATGGTGAATGGATCCTCGAGAAGGAGCAACAGATCAGCATGTTCCTTCGTGTAGCGATCGCCGCCCTCCACAGTCAGCACCACACCACCAAAATGACCGGTTTCGGTGGCCAGCGTCATCCTCAGGATCGACGAGCCCTGCAACCCGTGGAAGCGGAGCATCTCGCGAGCGATCGGGTTGTGTTTCTCCGAGTCGATCACAACCGGATCTTCGGGCGCGGTCTTGGCGCTCTGCCGGATCCGCTCGAGGGTCTGCTCGGGGAGGGGCGTGAGCTGATTGACCCGTTCGCCGGCTGTGGCGGTGGCCAAAGCAACCGTTCGCATGGCGCGAAGATCGGGTTCGAAGACCTGAAGGAACATGTGATCGACCGGAAGGAACTCCCGCATGGCGCACACACAGGCGCTCATGGCCTCCTCGATCTCCAGACTGCCGCAGATGCTCAGGGTTGCGTTGCGAAAGAACTCGTTTTCATCGATCACCAGTCGACTCTCCCAGTTTTGTGGTTATTCACAATTTTAGCTGGATTTGTGAAATACGACAATAAAAATTGTTGATTACCACAAAATCCTAGAGGAAAATTCATCAACTCACCGGATATAAGAGGTTTGTCTGGTTGGCACATTCCTCGCAATGTTTTCGTGCAGAGCAGGGAGTTGAACCATGAAGACCTTGATCTACGGCGCGGGACCCATCGGACAGTGGCTGGCGCTCCGTCTGCAGCAAGCCGGCAAGGACGTGAGGCTTCTTGCCCGAAACAGGACCTACGACCAGCTCGACCGCGACGGCGTCGTGATCGTCGATGGCCTCACCGGTGAGCGGATGACCGCCCGGGTGCCGCTCGTCAAACAGCTGAATCCGGAGGACCGCTACGACCTGGTGGTGGTCGCCATGCAGCAGCGTGGCCGCCTCGAGGTATGCCCGGAGCTGGCCTGCAACCCGCACGTCAAGACTTTTCTCTTTCTCGGCAACGATCTCGAGGGTTTTCGCCGCTACCTCGATCACCTGCCCGCGAAAAAGGTGCTGCTCGGTTTTCCGGGTGTCGGCGGTGGGTGGCGGGGAGACGACCTTGTCGTCATGGATCGCGAAGAACCGGACGATCGATTCGGAAAAATTTTCGTTGGTGAGATCGATGGCAGAAAACGGCAAAGGACCTGGCTCGTCGGCAGGCTCTTCGATATGGCGGGCATCGACGTCAGCTATGAGAACGACATCGACGGCTGGCTCAAGTACCACTTCGCCTTTATGGCTCCGACCGCAGGTGTGATCCTGAAGAAGAACGGCGACCTGGGCGCGGTGGCAGCCGATCCCGAGGCGATCCACCTTTACTGCCGGGCCTGCCGTGAAGCCGGAAACGTGCTCAAGAAGATCGGCTATCGCAGGCGTCAACCGGGGATCTTCAACCTCTACTACTGGCTTCCCCGGTGGCTCGAACCAAAGGTCTTTGCCAAGCTCTTCGCTTCGCAGGCAGCGGAGAACCGGTTTGGGCTGCACGCCCGGTGTGTGGGACCGGAGCTGCTCGAGTTGGCCGAGGATTTCGGGGCGATTACGGCTCTTGCGGGGATGAAGACTCCTGCGCTCGACGAGCTGATCGAGTGCGTCCGGCGTTCCCAGCCGGCTGAGCAGCAATTGGAGGTGGCCTGATGCAACGCGTACTGGTGGCCGGTGCGACCGGTTATCTCGGAGTTCTCCTCTTTCTTACCGGGATTCCGTTGTGGCTGCAGAGCTCTGCGGGCGCGATCCTCGTGCCGCTCGTCTTTGCGCCTTTCGTCGCCCGGATCCTCGTCGAAGAGAAGGTCCTTCGCGAGACCTTGCCGGGGTATCCGGAATACATGGCAGAGATCCGATTTCGGTTGATTCCGTGGGTCTGGTAGGGACATCATGAGCACCCTTGAGATCATCCACTTGCGCTCGTCCAGCGAGCCCATCGAAGACCTCGCCGAATTGATCAGGGAATCCATGTGGGAAGACGGCCGCAACAACGGTGTCTTCACCATCTATCGCAGGCGAGGGTTGGCGACCGACCTCGCGATCCACATTCGCCACCCCGAGGAGGGCGCCCTCGTGCCGAGTCGTTTCGGTCTCCGGCTCGTGTCGTCCCTGGCTGAGTTTGGCCTGGTCGAGCACTCGGTGTGGGAGGAGATGGGCTGCGAATCGGTGAACCAGGGACAAGGTCAGGGTACGATCGACGATGGAGATATCCGATGACACGCAAAGCGGCGAAGACGGGACCGGGCGCCATGGTTCTGGTCGCTATCGAGCAGGGCTTTTCGGAGAGGGAGCGGATCATTTCCGACGGATTGGCCTGCCCGATCCTGCCTTTCAGCTCGAGGGTCTGGGTCCGGCTGAGCCTTCCCATCAGAAAGTGGCTCGTTGCCAAGACGGAGCAGAAGGTGCCGGGGCTCTGGGGCGGCATCATGGCCCGCAAGCGATACATCGACGAGGTCGTTGCCGAGGCCGTCGGTGGTTCCATCGAGGCGGTGGTCAACCTCGGGGCCGGTTTCGACACCAGGGCTTTCAGGCTGCCTCAGTTGGAGTCGGTCCAAGTGTGGGAGGTGGACCAGCCCGGCAACATCGAGAGCAAGCGCCGCCGGCTGCAATCCATCTTCGGCGAGGTGCCGGCTCACGTGACCCTGGTGCCCATCGACTTCGACACCGAAAAACTGCCATCGGTCCTCGCCGCACACGGCTACGATGCGGACACAAAGGCCATCTTTATCTGGGAAGGGGTCACCCAGTACCTCACCGAGCCGGGTATTCGGGCGACCATGGAGTTTCTGGCACGAGCGCCTTCGGGCAGCCGGATGGTCTTCACCTACACCCCGAAGGATTTCATCGAGGGCCGGGAGCTGTTCGGCCAGGAGGTCCTCTACGAGAAAATGCGGGTGAAGGAGACGATCTGGCACACCGGCTTCGACCCCGAGACAATCGCCGAATTCCTCGAAGACTATGGTTGGCGGATCCGCGAGCACCTCGGTTATGACGAGCTCGGTGAGCTTTATGTGAAGCCCACCGGCCGTGATCTCGCGTGGATGGCCATCGAGAGGATCGTTGATGCGGAGAAGGTGTAGTGCAAAAAACAGCGAGTGAAAGAAAGAGTGTCGACAGCAGACCCGACGGGCGCTGGGTTCACGAGATGTTGGTGCCCGGCGTCCGACCGATTTGTAGGGCGCAGTCGCGTCAAACCGATCCGATCTGCAGGGCAGTTACGGAAGAATGGAGCAACCATGTCAAACGAGAAGAGAGACACCAATCGACCTACGGTCAACCTGCGTGTCGATGCCGAGCTGGCACCCCGGCTCAACGTCGGAACGCGCTGGGAGGTGGTGGCGTCGTCCCTTGAAAGCCTGTGGCAAGGGGCGTACAAGGTCAGGCTCAAAGAGATCACAGCAGAGGACGACAGGAAATAGGCGGTCGGTCTGTCTCATGTGGGTGATCATCTATAGGATCGTTGATGCGGTGAAGGTGGTGTGAGAAAAACGGCGCGCGAAGGGGGGGACGACATGCCGAACCTGGTGATGTCGGGTCAGGCGGCGACCGGTCTTCGGGTCTCGATCATGGGTCTCGCGGCGCTCTGGTTCGCAGCTATATATCAGGACAAGCAGAGGTAATCTCCCATCTGATCCCCTCGAAACACAGCCAATGGGCAACGACGGGGGCCGGAGAGAGCGATGAAGAGCACCATCGTCGACTCGGGTGGTGATTGAAGGGAAAGAGAATGGCGAAGACGATTTCCGACATCATCAACCGGCCGTTGATTCCGAAACCGTGGTCCGAGGGAGACAACATCCCATGGAATGACCAGCAGTTCTCGGAGCGCATGCTGGCCGAACACCTGAGCCAGGAGCACGATCTGGCCAGCCGCAGGAGCGAGACGATCGATCGACAGGTCGATTGGATTTTCACGAAAGCACTGGGCTCCAGAACTGCCAGGGTGCTCGATCTCGCCTGCGGTCCCGGACTGTACGCTCTTCGCTTCGCCCGAAAAGACTGTGAATATGTTGGGATCGATTTCTCCCCCGCGTCGATGACGCATGCCCGGGAAAAGGCTGCCGCTGAGAACCTGCCGTGCACCTTTCATCACGCCGATGTTCGGGACGGGATGTTCGGCGATGACTTTGATCTCGTGATGATGATCTACGGTCAATTCAACGTTTTTCCACGGGACCGGGGGCTCGAGATCTTGAAGAATGCCCACGAGGCGTTGAAGCCCGGAGGGGTCTTGCTGCTCGAGTTTCAGGCCCCGGAACAGATTCAGAAAGGTGGAGAGGCGGGCCCGAGTTGGTATTCCGCCGAGACAGGGTTGTTCTCCAGGGAACCACACGTGGTTCTTCAAGAGAACTTCTGGGATCCCGATGCCAGGGCATCGACGAACAGGTTTTCGGTCATTGACGCAGGGAGCGGCGCGGTCAGCATCTATGCCCTCAGCAACGAGGCTTACACCGAACACGAGATAGAGGACGCCCTTGTTACGGTGGGCTTCGATAACATCGAGAGGTTCCCTTCACTGAACGGCCTTGCGTTTGACGAAGCACAGGATCTTCCGGTCTACGTCGCCCTAAGCCGGGATCCAGCAAAAGGGTCATGATGCTGAGATTCGGGCCTGCTGAGATCTTTGGGGGCTCGAAGGCCTGCCAAATGCGCCAGTGCTTCCTGGGCGGCCTGATCATGGATAGAAAAACAAACGACCTCGACCGGGAGGCGAGTTTTTCTAGCAGGGCATTGGAGGGGCGATGGATCTCGTCGTAACTGGAGTGGTAGTTGGAGTGTTGGGAACGTTGATGATGGATTCCTTGAATTTCCTCTGTGCCCGAACTGGAGTGCTTTCGAAAATCGACGTGGGGATGATTGGGAGGATGGCCGCGGGCTGGGCACGCGGGCGCTTCCGTTATGAGCATCCAAGCGACGTGGAACAGGTCGCAAACGAGAAACTCTACGGTTATTTCACGCACTATGCTATCGGCGTGGGCCTCGCGATCCCATACGTGGTCGGTTGGAATATCCTGGTTGGAGGGCCTGCATCACCGGTTTGGGCCCTCGCCTATGGCGCCGCGACGACGGTAGCATCCTACTTTTTCGTTTTCCCGTCCCTGGGGCTGGGGGTGGCTGGCAGGCGATCTCCCGAAGGCATGAGGGCTTCTCTTTCCGCCCTGGCCAACCACCTATTCTATGGAGCAGGCATTGCGGCTGGGGTCGCGCTGGTGTGAATTGGTGCCAACCGGCGGACCTGCAACAGGGTCACGGTACGATCAAGAACGAAAATCGCGAGCAAAGGGGAGGATGACATGGAAAACTTGGTGATGTTGGGTCAGGCGGCGGCCGGTCTCGGAGTCCTGCTCATAGGAGCGGCAGCAATTTGGTTTGTAGCGGTGTATTCGGAGAAGAACGACTAGAACCTCAACCGGCCTCATCGCAAAACGACGGTGAGCAATGTCGGACACCGGCCGCGTGGACGGAGTACCGATCGACGATTCTGGGAGGACACCATGCCTTTGACGGGAGTCCACTTTCTGCTCAGCTACCAGTGCACCCACGAGTGCGACCACTGCTTTGTGTGGTCGAGCCCGCGAGCGGGTGGCACCATGTGTCTCGAGATGCTCAACAACGTTCTCGATCAGGGGGGGGAGCTGGGGACCGTTAATGAGGTTTACTTCGAGGGCGGCGAGCCCTTCCTCTTCTATCCAGTATTAGTGGAAGGGATCCGTCAGGCCCGGGAACGCGGCTTCTCCACAGGTGTGGTCACCAACTGCTACTGGGCCACCGCCGAGGCCGATGCGGCGCTTTGGCTCGAACCCCTTTGCGACCTCGATGTGGCGGATCTGAGTATCTCGAGCGATACATTTCATGCCGGTGAAGAGGAGGACCCACGACCGGCCTTTGCCGCGAAGGCGGCGCGTGAGCTCGGGCTCGCCGAGGCGGTGATCACCATCGATCCGCCGGCGGTCTGTGCGGCGCCCGACGAGAAGGGCCTACCCATCGTCGGCGGATCGGTTCGATTCCGCGGAAGGGCGGCCGTCAAACTCACAGCCGATCTCCCGCGCCGGCCGTGGACCGATTTCGACGAGTGCCCTGACGAGGACTTTCTCGATCCCGGCCGGGTACATGTGGATGGTTATGGCAACGTCCACCTCTGCCAGGGGCTCCTGGTGGGCAACGTGGAGAAGACATCTCTCGGCGAAATGTTCGAAGCCTACGATCCGAGCCAACACCCGGTCATCGGGCCGCTGGTGGCCGGTGGTCCTGCCGAACTGGTCCGGGTCTACGATCTGCCGCATGAAGACGGCTACGTAGATGCCTGCCACCTCTGCTACGAGGCCCGTGCGGCGCTCCGCGATCGATTCCCCGAAATCCTCGGACCGCCTCACCTCTATGGTGAAGACAAATAACCAACTGGAAAACGGAGTTCACGATGGCTGCTCAACTGCATGTGATTGATCTAGAGACCTGCAACGGAGACGGCATCTGTGCTGAGGTCTGTCCGCAGGGTGCGTTGGAGCTGGTTGACGAAAAGGCGGCCACCGTCGAGAGCCGCGCCGAGTCGTGCATCTATTGCGGACAGTGCGTGGCGGTGTGCCCCACCGAGTCGGTGCAGATGCCGGAGCTGGAGATGGAGGACTTTCGGCGGCTGGAGAAAAGGCCATTCGGCTACGACGAATTCTATGAGTTCTTGAGGTTGCGGCGAAGCGTCCGGGTCTTCAAGGACCAGCCCGTCGAACGGGGCGTGATCGAAAAGATCCTCGATGCCGCGGCCACTGCGCCGATGGGCTTTCCGCCCCACACCACCGAGGTGGTGGTGATCGACGATCGCGTGGAGCTGGACTTCCTGCTCCAGGAGCTGGTGCGCGATTTCGATTCATTGCTCAAAGCCTTTTCCGGCCCGATCGGACGGGCCTGGGTGCGGTTGAGTGAGGGCGCCGAAGCCTACCTCGAACTGAAAGACCACGTCGTGGATGCGGTGCGGTTCGCCAACGAGCTGTTTCACAGCAACGGGACCGACCGCTACATGTATCGCGCGCCGGTATTGATGATGTTCCACGGCAGCCGCTGGGGCATATCGTATGAGGAGAACGCCCACCTCGTCTGCCACCACGCCATGCTGGCAGCGATCTCCCTCGGTCTCGGAACCACGATCATCGGGGTGATACCACCCATCGTCGAACGATCCGAAAAGTTGAGGGAGAGGTATGGAATCCCGAAGGACAACCGGGTGCTGACATCGCTCATCCTCGGGCATCCAAAATACAAATACCGGCAGGGGATTCGCAGGGAACTCGCCGGCGTGACGTATCACTGAGCGGCGCATCTGAACCACGCGAGCGGGTTGATCCCCTCCCTTTCCGGCTTTATGAAGCAGCGGCGAGATTTGCCTCGACGTGGACGACGGTCGTATCGAACACCGCAATCGAAAGATCGTCGCTCGAGATCACCAAAGGCAACTCCGTGCAACCGAGGATCACCGAGTCGATGCCGTCGTTCCCAACGTGCCGCTCGCAGATCTTGAGGCAACGCTGCCGAACCTCCGGCCGAACTGTTCCGAGCGCCAGCTCGCCATAGATCACTTCATCGAGGAACTCCCGATCGTCATCGCCGGGGACGACGATTTCGATCCCGGCCTCGGCGAACTCGCGAGGGTACATTTCCGACTCCATGGTCATCCGGGTGCCCAGGAGGAGGGCTCGTTTGAGCTCGAGGTTTTGGGCGGCATCCCGGGTTGCGGTGACGATTCTCACCAGTGGCAGCGAGGTTGCGGCCCGGATTTCGTCCAGGTAGGCGTGGGGCGTGTTCGCAGCCAACGCGCCGACTTCCGCCCCGGCCGCTCCGAGGCGCTCCAGAATGGCGGCGAGGTAGTGCACCACGTCTGCACGGGTGCCCTCGCGCTGACGCTGGACAACCTCCGTGAGGTTGAGGCTGAAGATCACGATCTCCGGATTGCGAAGTGGATCGCGGCCGGGCTGTCGGGCGCCCTGGATCAGCAGGTCGTAATAGACCCTGGTCGACTCGGGTGTCATGCCGCCGACAAGACCGATCGTTTTCATCGCCATACCCTTTCGATCCAACAACTGTCTGTTCTGCCTCGTCCCGGCTGCTCTGCCTCGGGGCTGCTCTTTCCGCGGGAACCTCGCTCAGAACAGAGTATAGTCGTGGTCGCAACAGTCGCAGAACATCAGAAATAGACAGCGTCGGCGCACCCGATTGCGCATCGTCGAGCATGGCGCGCTCAAGAAAGAAGGATCTTGATGTCCTATCGCAGTTTGGTTCGTGGAGTGGTTTTCTTTGCCGTTGTGTGGTTGATGACCGTTGGGCCGGCCTCGGCACAATCCCTGTCGGACTTGCTGGGCGCGGTCACCGAACAGACCGCACCGCAGACCGAGGACGCGCCGGCTGTCGAGGATGATGGCGTCGCAACCG
>JASJGQ010000063.1:0-42096 GCA_033791425.1 Acidobacteriota bacterium | reverse complement strand
AAAATCGATCGTGGTCTCGAGCGCCATTTCGGGCTGAATGTGAACCACCACCAGCAGGGTGTCCACGGACCCAAAACGTTCAACAGTGGTTCTAAAGGCCTTGACGACTGGATTGTCCCGCGGCACCAGCGAAAGGATGTCGGTCTCGACGCGCACCTGGGAGGCGAGAAGGCCGGCGACGATCCACGAGAGGACAGCCAATGCCGCGATCTGCCACGGCCAGCGGCGTCCGATTCGTACGAGAAAGAGAGGCAGTTGCCGGGGCAGCAACCCTCGACTCACGTCGAGTCCTCCATCAACACACCCCGATTCTGCCAGAAGTAAACCGCCATCGAAGCCACCGTCAGTGCAACTGTGATCCACAAGGCGATCGAGGCGATGATGTGCCACTTATCGGAGTTGATGCTGAAGATGAGAATCGACACGGTGATGATTTGAGCTGTGGTCTTCGCCTTTCCGAGCCAGTTTGCCGAGATAGCGACTCCGTGTTCCAGAGCTATCAGCCTCAGCGCTGTTACCGCGAACTCACGGCCTACGATCAATGTCACCATCCAGGCCGGGGCCTGCTGCAGCTCGACCAGGGAAATGAACGCCGCGCTCATCAGGAGCTTGTCGGCGATCGGATCGAGCAAGGCGCCGGTTGTCGTAATCCGATCAGTCCGGCGAGCTATAATTCCATCAAGGGCATCGGTCAAGGCAGCCAACAGAAAGATGCCCAGACCCCAGTACTCCTTGTCGGGAACCTCGGTCAGCAACACCACCACAAGGAGCGGCACGAGAAAGATGCGAAACAAGGTCAACATGTTGGGTATGTTCCACATCTCAGTCTCCTTCTTGTCCCGGCGCATGCCCTGCCGCAATCTACAGCGACTGCGGTTGCAGGGTCAGACCGGGTCGGATGATTCTAGCTCGGCCCAATCGGCACGTCACCCCGCCACAAGAGTCTGTCGACCGTAATGCGGGTCATTTCTCACTGCGCCAATCATCCCTCCAAGGACGCCGGCCAACGCTGTTACAGCTGTCGCAAGTGGCTCTGCGAGGCGTGTGTCCAGCGCTTCGGCACCCACGTGTACTGCGGACAAAACTGCCATCTGACAGGCGTTTCCAGGGATGTCTTACGGAGTGGCTTGGTCCTCGCCCGCAAACCTCTTCACCCCGCGTGGGTTCTCGCCATCACCGCAGCCGCCACGGCGGTGATGGTGACAGCCGTTGCTCTCCACGTCGCCAAACTGATCTCTGTGAGTGACCTTCAATTAACGCACGAATTCGAAATAGAGCGGGCACAGTTGGTCGCGGCCGAAGTGTTCTACGGAGATCAAGGGCGGATCTTGCGGATCGAAGGAACTCCAGGCACCCGGGTCGTGATGCTCGACAACGAGCAACCGATCGAAGTCATGACGGTTGGAGACCAGGGCGCCTTCGAAGGGCAACTTGCAGATGCGGTTGGCGACAGTCAGTCGGTCCGCCTCATCACGTTGTCTGAATCCACAGTCGATCTCGACCTGTCGAAGGTGCCGCCCCCGAGCCCGACACCGACTCCTTCACCGACCAACGTGCCTCGGCCAACGGTGATCGCTCGCACTGCGACGGTCAGACCGGTTGTGGCAGCCGGACCGACTCCAATCTTGTCGCCCCCCGTTCTCCAACTGGTCACCGATGCGGGCCCGCGCATCGCACTCACCTTCGACGGCAACGCCTCTTCCAACGGAACCGGGGAGCTCCTCGACCTCCTGCACGACCTCGATCTCGAGGTCACCCTCTTCGTCACCGGACAGTTCATCGACAAATACCCAGGGATTATCCGGCGGGCGGTGCTCTCCGGGCACGAAGTCGGCAACCACACCTACTCACACCCACACCTCACGACATACGAACAGAACCGACGTCACTCCATGAGGAATGGTGTGACCCGAGAGCGTTTTCAAAACGAGCTTCGCAGGACCGAGATGGCATTCCGAAAAGCGACAGGCCGGGCCATGATGCCCCTCTGGAGGGCGCCTTACGGCGAGGAAAACCGGACTCTCCGTGGATGGGCTCTCGAGATGGGGTACCTGCACATTCGCTGGAGTTCCCTGGAAGGAGCGTCTCTGGATTCACGGGATTGGGTGGCCGACGAACACTCCTCGTTGTTCCAGAACTCGTCCACTATGATGGAGCGTCTCCTGAGCTTTCCCGAGCTTCGCGGCGGCATCGTGCTCATGCACCTGGCCACCGATCGCGACGAGCCTCCGTGGGAGGCGCTCCCGACATTTGTCGAATCGCTCCGGAAACGCGACGTCACACCGACGACGGTCATCGGGCTTTTGGAGTCGTCAGCAAAATGGCGGCCGTGGCTGCTCCGCGCTCAAACAAGACACCGGGAAACGTTTGAGCCTTGAACGATCGAAAGTCGCAGTGTTGCGGCGTCAGCCCGGTTCAAGCCCCAGGGAAAGCCGCGCGGCGGCTCGGCCCATTTCGACGAATTCGTCAAAGCGCTCCCATTCCGCCCATCGAGCCGCACCAACCTCGGGTCGAATGACGAAAGAGGCCGACCTGAGCTGACGGTAGCGCAAAAGCCGGGCGGTCATCATCTGTGTCCGCATCATGGTATCGAGAACCAGGTCGTCTTCGCCGATCGGCGGAACGTCAAGGGAGACATCGACGGCGACCACCGGCCAACCCTCATTCCTCGCCGCCATGGTCGGCACTTCCGCAACGACACCGCCATCGACCAGTTGTCGGCCCCCGATCTCCACCGCCGGTACCATTCCCGGTATCGCGCTCGAAGCGACAAGAGCCTGCCTCAGAGACCCGTCGCGTATACACACCGCCTCGCCGGTCTCGAGGTCCGTCGCCACCACAACCAGCTTTTCGGGCAGATCGCTGAACGAGATATCAGGCACCAGAAATTCCAGCGCCTCTTCGAGGGCCGAACTCTCGAGGATCGTGCTCCGGTTCATAGCAAACGAGATCACCACGCGATTGTGGATGCGGCGGGCCACCTGAATCAGCGGGTGCTCTTTCTCCTGCGCGTAGGGCACCCGCCCGATCGGCCGCACCGTCGGAATCAGCCCCTTTTCGAGCGCTTCCCGCCAGAGATCAATCGCACGACTCGCGGACCCGTGGGCCAGGACCATCCCACCGGCCACCGCACCCATGCTGGTTCCGACGATCGACCGCGTTGGAAGACCGGCCTCTTCGAGGACGTGCAGGACACCCAAATGGGCAAAGCCCCGCGCACCGCCCCCGCCAAGCGCCAAAACCGGCGGCCGCAAACGCCAGAGCATCTTTTTCATGGAATACCGGACTGTCGCCACTGGATCCGCCGCCGCTCCGTCAGCCCTTGGCTGAACCCTTCCCGCGTTTCCCTGACTTCGAGGCTGTCGCTTTTACGCGGCCGCCCCCGGTCGACCTGCCAGTTGCCGGGAGTTTCTTCTTCGAAGACCCCGCCTTGATCGGTTTCTTGGGACGCGAACCTCGGCTCTTTTTCTGCTTCGGCCCGGGGTGGCGCTTGGCGACCTCGTCAAGGAGACCCATCAACGCCTCGTGAACGCCCTCCGCGACCCTGTGCGCCTTGTCGGAGATCTGGTCGAGATCATCGGTCTGGCCTCGCGGGTCGATGTCGGCAATGCGGTCGCCCTTCTTGACGGGGACACCATCGCGGAGCAATCCTCGCACCACGCCGGCAATCCTTGCCGTCACCGGGTAGGACGCATCAACCGGAACGCCCTGGCGGAAGTCTTCGACACCGTAAACCGAAACCACCGTGCCGATCCGCTCTCCCTGTCCGACCTCACCACCGATTTTGTGATGGGTGAAGAAGATCCCGTCGCGAACAGCCTTGACCGATCGTTCACCGGCGTATCCCAGTATCTGGGCCGGCGGTTCATCAACAAGCCGTTCACCGGTGTCTTCAAGAACCGCTCCAACGCCGGGGCCACGGACAGTGTCGATCACAGCGTCACAGTCCTTACGGACCACATAGCCGGGACCGAGCGCAATCACGACCGGAGCGATCCCGGCCTTGAGTCCCCAGTTTTTGCGCAGCATGGCCGCTTCGATGAAAATCTTGGGCTGCCAGTCGTGCAGCACATCCTCGAGACCGAGGGCGGCAACCGCAATGTCACCTTCTGTGTTGGCCTGGACTGTTTCATCAACATTGCGCACATAGCGACCGCGAACACCCTGGATCGTCTGGGTGCCGTCGAGGATGGCTTCCGAATAACACACCTGACGACGGACCGCTTTTGGATACCGCCGTTCGAGCATGAGAATATTGACAAAGCCCTGGTTATATAAGTGTTGGGCAGTGCCTGACGCCAGCTCTCCGGCGCCCCGAATCAGCACCCGATAGTCGCTCGGCTTCATCCCTCCCCCATCTCAACCTGGAAACCCGGTTGCAAGTGATGGCACATTCTAGCCTGCGCTTTTGATGCTGTCTATTTCTTGCCGAGACAATCGCAATATCAGTTCGTCACGGATTCTCCAGCACTCGGATATCCGGGACGTTGCGATAGCGCTCTCCATAGTCAAGACCATAGCCGACCACGAACAGGTCTTCGATCTCCGTCCCGAGGAAGGCCACATCGACTTCGACCTGGCGCCGCGACGGTTTGGACAGGAGTGATACCACCTGAATCGACCGAGGGTGCCTGGCTTCGATGAGACGGATGACATCGGTCAAGGTCGTGCCCGTATCGACAATGTCCTCGACCAGATACACATCGCGATCCCGAACATCAACCGTGATGTCCTTGACCAACACCACCGAGCCCGATGAGGTGGTGCTCGCTCCGTAACTGGAGACCTGGATGAAGTCCATCTCGAGAGGGCAGTCAATACGGCGGGTCAGATCGGTAAAGAAGTAGACACACCCCTTGAGCACTCCGATAAAGACTGCAGAGCCACCATCGAGGTCGGTCTCGATTTCAGTCGCCAGACGAGCGACCATTTCGTCGATCTCATCCCGGCTCACCACGATTCGTCCGAGCATTTCAATCCTCCCGATTGTTTGGCGCCAACTGGCGTTGTATCCTGAATTGATATGAAGACCTCAGGGGCGACATCATCCAGCGTTCGGTATACCACACTGTCCGACCGCTTCCGTTCACTTTGGACGTTTTATCAGTTTCTCAGTGGTGTCCTCAAGCATCTGGACGAAGGTCCGATGCCCTATAGCTACGATTTTCAGGGGCTCCACCGGCATCTTCAGGACCTCGTGCACACGGTAGGTATCGAAAACAACGCCCGGGCTTCCACCGAGCTCGATCAGGTGGAACGAGAGCTTGCCAGGATTCACCGCGAACTCTCACGAATCGAAGGTGAGCAAGCCCCCTCGGTGCTCAGAAAGTTCTTCGACCACATCAAACATCAGGACGAAAAGGTTCTCTACGCGCTGATCAAGTTTTACCTGCTGTACACGCACTTCGAACAAGACACCATGGACAAGCTCGACATTCTCTTCACGCGTCTCGCCGAGGCGCCGACGGAGGAAGGGCAGGCCGTGCCACGGGACCCCGACGATCTTCAAAGCACGTTTCAAAACCTCAGCGAATTCACGAGCGTGCCCGACCTGCCGGCGGCCGAGCTCGCACCGTTGGTGGAAGCCGTACTTTCGATCCGCGAGGAACTTCAGGAGATAGATGGTTACGCGGAACTTGTTGAGTCCAAGGTGTACGACAGATACCGGCGCCTCAAACAACGGCTCGGCAGAAACGCCCTTCATCCGACCCTGCTGGTGGAAATCACCGCGACCAATATTGCCGCCAAAAACCGCTTTCGAGAGCTCTTCGAGACCGAAGAGAAGAAGGTGGTCGAAAAGACCAATCGAATTCACGAGATCGAACGTTATCTCTCCCAACATCCCGAGCTCGCCAACAACGAACTCCGGCAGCAGCTCGAAGATTTTCGCCATTTTCGGATTCGATACGAATCGGGTCGTCGCAAGGAAAACGTCAAGCGGGATGACATCACCGAAATGAACCGCGCCATGCAGGCTGTCCTCGACCGGTTCGATCCTGCGACGAGTCGCTTGGAAGGTCCCGACCAGCCGCGCCCGGATGCCGGCCCTTTCACAGCGCCGCCGGATCGCGCCCCCCAGGCGTCGATCTCGAAGCTCGACGCCGAATCGGGATCGGATCTGCCGGTCGGCGGGACGGCCGAAAACGCCAACTCAGACGGCACGTCGATCAGCGCGTTGTTTCCACCAGACCCCCTGCTCAATGAGGCCTTGCACAAAATCATGTTTGCCCTCGAAATGGTGGTTTGGGATCGCCCGCCGGCGCAAGTGATCGAGGCCGCGGAGATCCGGAACCTCAAGCTCGAAGCATGGGAGGTAGAGAGTTATCGAAATCTGGCGGACGAGAGCATTGAGAAGGGAACCTCAGACTGGGAGCTTTCTCACTTCTTCCTTGCGTCCGCCGCTTTACGGGTGAAAATGGAGGAGGAGGCCGTCGAGATCAATCGCCTTCAAAACACGGAGAATGAGGAACGCCTCTTCGAAATCCTTGAGAAATCCGCGCAGAGCCTCGAGAGGGCTCGCGACGCAGACCACCGTTTCCGTTGGTTTATCGACGACATGGTGTTTCGCGGCCACACCCACAAGCTCGAACAGGTTTACAGGTCCCGTTTCCGGTTTCTCCACACCTATTCGGGTTTGTGGCTTGATCATCAACGGTGCGGCGGATTGACACCACTGTAGACGGAGCGTGAGGTGAACAGTCAATCGAGAACGCAGGTCGTTTTTCAGCCTCCCCGTCCAAAGCCGAGTGCCGTTGCGCGTCCTGAACCAACATCTCTCTGCGCCGGAATTCCACAGTGACCAGGACCCTGTATGCCGATGAAGGCTGGCGGCCGGCAGGAGCACTCTGTCGTCTCTTTGCGACTCTCTTGGATTTGGCCATTTACTGTGGGCTCTGCATGTTGCTCGCGATCCCCATCGAACGGACGTTTGACTGGAGCACACTGTGGGGTGGTTTTGATGACATCGCCCGTGCCACCTCCGATCAGGCGTGGCTCGGACACGCAAGCAGCATTCTCGGTCTATGCATCGCCTTGTGGTGGTGCTACTTCATCGTCGGTTGGGGCCTCCTCGGTGCGACCCCCGGGAAATGGGCGATGGGGCTTCGCATCGTGGATTACAGGCAACGATGCCCCATCGGTCCGAGTCGCGCCGTCCTCCGCCTCGCGGCCTACTGCGTGAGTTCGATAACGTTTGAGTGGGGACATCTCATGATCCTGGTCAGGAACGACCGACGTGCGCTGCACGATATCCTCGCAGGCACCCGTGTTGTCCGGCGATCGGGCCGGCCGTTGCCTGACCGGCCGGAAAACGGAGAGACACCCTCGGCCGACGATATCGGGAACGAAGAACCGGAAGAGAAGACTGAGGAATGACCACTCTTTGGTCTCTCCACTCCTTCTCGTGACCTCTACCTACCCCTGTCGAATCGCCCATCCCAATGCCATCAGAATCAGCGTAGAAAGCCCTGCAACGAGTGTTTCTTGTGGGACCGCCGCAGCTTGTTGAGGGCGCGACTTTCGATCTGCCGAACTCTCTCTCGAGAGAGATCCATGATTTCGCCGATCTCGCGCAGCGTCTTTGGCTGATCGTCGCTGAGACCGAAACGCAGCTCCAGCACTCGCCGTTCCCGCTCCGGCAACTCGGTCAGCGCATCGTCGATCGCACGGGTAAAGCTCTTTCTCAACAACAGCTCGTCGGTGTCGGGGATCCCGGTCTGTTCGAGCAGGTCGCCAAGCTCTGAATCCCCTTCGGACGCGACGGGCTCGTTCAGAGAAAGGGAGCCCCTCGAGGCTCTGGTCAAGACACGGACGTCATCGATCGAAATGCCAACCTCCTCGGAGAGCTCCTCTTCGGTCGGCGCTCTGCCAAAACGCTCGCCCAACAGCGAACGAATGCGTTCCAGTCGATAGAGGTTGTTGGCCTGTTTCTGGGGCAATCGGAACGAACCGGCGTGCTCTGCAAGGGCATGCAGAATGGCCTGGCGGACCCACCAAACCGCGTAAGTGATGAACTTGACGTCGTGTCCCTCCTGGGAGGGATCGTACTTCTTGGCCGCCTGGATGAGACCGAGATTGCCTTCGTGGATCAGATCGAGAAACGAGACGTTGGGGTTCCTGTAGCGTTTGGCATACGCCACAACGAAGCGAAGATTGGCCTCCACGAGGTCTCTCACAGCATCCTCGTCCCCGTCCTGGATGCGCCTCGCAAGCTCGATTTCACGAGCATGATCGATCGGCGGGTAGCGGCCAATTTCCTTGAGGTAGCGGCGAAGAGTCGCCACCTCTGCGTCCGGCGCTGATCCGCCGCGCCGGGTCATTCCTCGTCCACGACCTTCAAGGTCGTGGATTCGACCTTCACAAGCGAGTGATACCTCGGCACCTCGCCGTGTTTCTGGACGGTACGACGGATCATTTTGGTCAACATCTCGTTTTCGTTCTGCAGACGCTTGATCTGATTCTTGAGATTGAGGATGATCTCGACCCCGGCGAGATTTACCCCCAGATCCCTGGTCAGAGTGAGAACCATCTCCAGCTGATCACAGGTCCCCTCGTCATACAACCTCGTGTTGCCCCGCGACCGGGTCGGTTGAAGCAGGCCCTCGCGCTCCCACAGGCGGAGGGTCTGTGGGTGAACCTGGTACTTCTCAGCCACCCAGGAGATCATTCGATATCTCGGTTTCGATTTCATGGTCCTTCCGTTCCAGAGCCCGCGGCCGTTACCGTTCGGCGATCCCGGGCGGGGTGGCGACCAGCAACTCGTTCAGGCGCCTGCCCTCCTGGGCCTTTTCGTTGTATCGGCCGATCTGACACGTTTACTCTAACATCTCATCCGTGAATGGTCCGGGGCGACCCGCTTTCGAGGTCGCCCCGCCAGTTTCTTCACTCCGAACGACGCCGCCGAAGTCTCAGCTCTGTTCCTCGGCGTCCACGTCGACGTACTCGGCGTCAATCACCTCATCATCATCAGCGGACGGTTGGTCGCCGGACGCTGCCCCGGCGTCGCCGCCTGGAGCCCCACCGCCTTCTGCCGAAGCGCTCTGGTAGAGCACCGCAGCAACCTGATGGCTGGCCTGGGTGAGAGCTTCATACGCAGACTCCATGTCCTCCGCCGAACCCTCTTCCAGGGCCTTCTTTGCCGCATCGATCGCGGTGTCGATGCCGGATGCCTCCGACTCGGGGAGCTTGTCGCGGTTCTCGGTGACCAGTTTCTCCGTCGAGTAGACCAGGCTGTCGAGTTTGTTCCTGGTCTCGATCTGCTTGCGCTTTTCATCGTCGTCACTGGCATGAGCCTGAGCCTGATCGACCATGTTCTTGATCTCTTCATCGGAGATCCCGGAAGAAGAGGTGATCTGGATCTTCTGCTCCTGTCCGGTGCCACGGTCCTTGGCGGAGACGTGGAGAATACCGTTGGCGTCGATATCGAACGACACTTCGACCTGAGGCACGCCGCGCGGCGCCGGTGGAATTCCGATGAGGTGAAACCTCCCCAGTGTCCGGTTGTCCGCAGCCATCGTGCGCTCGCCTTGAAGAACGTGAATCTCGACCTGGTTCTGGTTGTCGTCGGCGGTCGAATAGACCTTGGACTTCCGCACCGGGATGGTGGTATTACGTTCGATTACGAAATCGGCCACACCGCCCAGTGTTTCCACACCCAGGGACAACGGGGTGACGTCGAGCAACAGCACGTCGGTGACCTCACCGGCCAACACGCCGGCCTGTACTGCAGCGCCGATCGCGACCACCTCGTCGGGGTTGACGCCCTTGCTGGCTTCCTTGCCGAAGAAGTCACTCACGACTTTTTGCACCATTGGTATGCGGGTTGATCCGCCGACCAACACGACCTCGTCCACATTCTTGGCCTCGAGGCCCGCATCTTTGAGGGCCTGGCGGCACGGCTCCAGGGTTCTCTGAACGAGCGGTTCGATCATCTGCTCGAACTTCGAACGCGACAACCTCAGGTTGAGGTGTTTCGGCCCCGACGCATCCGCGGTGATGAATGGCAGATTGATATCGGTCTCCATGGTGGAGGACAGCTCCATCTTCGCCTTTTCTGCCGCTTCCTTGAGGCGCTGAATGGCCATGCGGTCCTTCGACAGGTCCACACCCTGGTCTTTTTTGAACTCGTCAACCAACCAGTCGATGATCAATTGATCGATGTCGTCGCCGCCGAGGTGGGTGTCACCATTCGTCGACTTCACCTCGACAACCCCGGTCCCGACGTCGAGGATCGATATATCGAATGTGCCACCGCCGAAGTCGAACACCGCGATGGTCTCGTCGTCTTTCTTGTCGAGACCATACGCAAGCGCTGCGGCCGTCGGCTCGTTGACCAGTCGCAGAACCTCGAGACCGGCGATCTGGCCGGCATCCTTGGTGGCCTGACGTTGCGCATCGTTGTAGTACGCAGGAACGGTGATGACCGCCTTTTCGATTTTGCCACCGAGATAGTCCTCGGCCGCGGCCTTGAGCTTTTGCAGGATCATCGCCGAAATCTCCGGCGGCGAGTACAACTTGTCATCGATTTCGATCCGGGCAGTATCGTTGTCCCCTTTGACAACGTGGTAGGAGATCGTTTTGATCTCTCCCTCGACCTCCTCGAATCGACGTCCCATAAAACGCTTGACCGATGAAACGGTCTTTTCGGGGTTGGTGACGGCCTGTCGTTTGGCCACCTGACCCACCAGACGTTCTCCGTTATTTGCAAAACCGACCACCGAAGCAGTCGTACGATTTCCCTCTTGGTTGGGGATGACAACCGGCTTGCCACCCTCCATGACGGCTACAACCGAGTTGGTTGTGCCGAGATCAATTCCAATAACTCGAGACATGCTTGAATCCTCCTCAACTTTCAGATCCAGCAATCAATATAAGACTTGAGTGCACCTTTGTCAAGTATTTAATCGAGCCATTAGAGTTTTTCTGCCTCAGCCTTCGCCGCCTCGCCTGATGGCGACAGAAACTTCTTACATCACAATGATTTACACCAGCAAGACGCTGCCTGGGTGGGAAATGGCTCAAGGGGTTCGATCGCGCGCGAGGTCTGATCTTCCGAACGATTGGAGACTATTGTCAGGGGACGCCCGTTTGGGGTCTCTTCAGTCGAGGAGCTGGACGCCCGGCCCCTGAGACCTCTCAACCCGTCCCATCCCCACCTCCCACGCCAAGCTGTGACTCAGAATGAGATTTGGCATGGGGCGACCATTGACGTCTGCGCCGGTCACAAGAAGTTTGTTTCCACGGGTCACCAGCCGGTATGGGACACCCCACGGATCGAGGAACTCCCCACCGTCCGAATCCACCGCGAGCTCAGCAACCGACAAAGGATAGATGCCGTTGAGGTAGTAGTGGGTCTCAGCCTCTCGCGCCACTCGATCGAGACCGATCCATGACAAGCTCTGACCGACCCATCGTTCCCAGACTTTCTCCTCGAGATCGAACGTGGGGTTGATCGAGTTGTGGGGGATCACCGTCAGCGAAAAGCCGAGCAGGATGAGGAACGGAATCGCGAGCCAGGGCAACGAGGCGAGACTGAACTGACTCGAGACGGTGGTCGTTGTTTCACGTCGAAGCTCGCGGGCGATCTCTTCCTGGGTCGCCTCTCGAATCAGTCCGCGATCCAGGAGTTCCGCGAGCGCCTTGCACGTCTCGAATTCAATCAACGTGCTTTCGAGGATGATCTCGTTGACGGAACTGGTGCCGTTGACGAGGGGATACAACAACATCTGGCTGTCGGTGATCTGATCGTCGGCGAGAGCGTCGCTGCCGGAACCCCTATCATCCGAGGAAAAGCTGAAATCCATGTCTCCGAAATAGTCGTCGCCCGAGTTCACGACCTCCAGCTGTTGCGACCCATCGACTTTGCGGAAAACCACGTTTCGATCGGGGATCCGCTGGTCGATAAACGGCCACTCATCGGTCATTCGAGCGCCTTCCATGATGATGGAGTCAGCGGCCATGGGCTGCAGCAGATCGCGGTCGTAGTCGATGTCGGTCTCTTGCGAGAAGTGGTACTCGCCGTCGGACCATCGGAACACCCGATAGACAATCTGCAGGATCTGCTGCTGCAACGCGATGCGTACCGTTTCGATCGGAGCCACGTGGTGGTCGATCAGGATCCGCCCCAGGCGCTGGAGCGTTTCCTCCTGGCGCCGAAGGGCCCCCTCGAGCTCCGCCTCCGACACCTCTCCGCGTTTCAGCAGGATGAGACCAATCATGTCTTCAGTGTGCTGATTCAGGGTGGAAGCCCCAACAATACACCCGTCCTGAAACGAGACCGTCACCAGGTTTTCATCGGCACGAAGAGTCAGGACCCCGGTCTTTCTCTGCAGCGAGATGAGCTGAAGAATATCGGCGAACGAGAAGTCCCGGAGAGTTCCTTCCAACGCCATCTCAACCCCTGTCCCACGCCACTGTGGCGGAGCGCAAAACCATCAGGCCAGCGAGAACCGAAAAACCTATTTGGAGTTTTTTGAATTCCGCGAGAGGTTCGATCATCGGAAGAAAGGTCGGTATCCAATACAACGCACCGGTGATCAAAAACCACGTTATCAAGGAGAATACGGCACCGCGGATCACTCGCTCACCGAGATAGTCGGGGCTCCCCGGAAAGAGCAACCCACCGAGAAGTCGACCGAGGATAGTCAACCGCTCCCAGATTCGGATGCCTCGCAGCTTTGCCGTCTGCTGTTCAATCGACACCACGTCACGCTTGTGAAAGACCGAAACGCACTGCGGGCAAAAGACCGAGCTCTCACCAAATCCCGACTCGAGGCGGTACACCTTGCCGCACTTCGTGCACTCCTTGCCGGGGGGATATGACCGCCGACGAAGAATGAGCATCATGGAACCAAAGACGATGCCGATCGCAAACACCAAAGACAATGGCGCCAGCAGATGCTGCGGCTGATTCATCCGCGGGAGCTGTTCTGATCCGATAGTCCCCTCCTGGACCTCGAGATCGGCCGCGAGACTCGAGACTTCGGCCGCGCCGAGCCGTGGAAAACGAATTCTCGGATCGAGGCCCCGCAACCCCTTTTCCGCACTCGTGTTGCCCTTGAACTCACGGGCCCGCGTCCGCGCCACATCCCCTTCTTCAAATCGCCGAATCAGATCAAAGGCCAGGGAGAGATTGTGATAGATGTAGGCATTCTGGGCATCGCGTTCCAGGGCCGCGTTGAGAAGCTGTACCGCGCGCTGCGCATCGCCCTCCTCGAGGGCGAGATTGGCAACGAAGATCGTCGCCTGCACCTCGTCCGGGTCCGCGACGCCGGCTTTTTGAAACTGTGTCTTTGCCAGGCCTGGCTCGCCGTGCATGCGGTACAGCTCTCCGAGAATCATGTGAAACGAGTAGATTTCGGAAAAGGTCGGTTCGAGTTCGACGACGTCGCGCAACGTCGAATAGTCGATCGTGCGCTCATCGAGCATGACAGCAACGCGATCCGCCAGAGATGGTGTCTGCAGCAACCGATTCTGCACCCATGACAGCGTCGGTACCAGGAACATCAGGGTCACGCAGGCGATGACGGCCCAGATCCTCAGCGGAATGCTCAAATAGATCCAGCTCGCACAAAAGAGGTAGACCAGCAACCACAGCGGGCCGAGGCCCGCGAAAACGGGGAGCAACAGCACGACGAAAGTGAAAACCCAGGCGTTGGCGGGCCGAAAGAGCACCCCTCCCAACTCCCGCGCGTCATGGGCCATGGCGCGAAGGTGACGAAGGGTAATAGCCACCATCATGACCAGGTACGAGAGAGCGATGGTAAAGGCCACCCACAGAAGCAGCATCGCTCCAACGTCGCGTCGTGTCGGCTCGTAAAGAGCGAACGCCTTCCATCCCGCCGCATACGACTTGATCGCGTCCATTGTCGCCCCGCGCCCGCGATGCCATCTCGCCTCTAAGAAATAGCTGGACGGGTAATCCGGATCCAACTGGCGAGCGGCGCGCACCATCGCCTCGCCGGCGGCTCCCGGGTTGGACTCAGCCCACGAAACCAAAGCGGCCGCGAAGGCCGGCATCCGCCACACCTCGAGTTCGGCCGCCTGCTCTTGGAGAACCTGGATTGACTCTTCAGCAGCACCAGCGTCACCTGCAGCAAGATTCTCCTGGACCTCTTGCCAGGTATCGAGCAAACTCGCGTCGGCTACCGTCGCAATCACAGCAACCAGGATCGTTCCGAGAAGGACCAGTCGCCGCATCACTGTCCCTGGAGGTAGAGGGAACGCAGTTGAAAGACGACATTCGAGAGCATTTGCTGCTCCTCCGGCGATACATTTCCAGCGGTCTTAGACTCGAGAACGGCGACGTAGTCAATGATTCGTCGAGCGTGATCAGGCTCAGCGGGCAGACCCTCTGCACCGACCAACAGCATCTCCGCCTGCTGCGCGAGCGAGGCGATCAGCTCGACAAACTCCGGTGAGGTCACGACGGCGTTGTTCGGCGAAGGAGTCGGTGGATTTTCGCGATCAGGAGAGCTTTCGGGGGCCTGGGTTGGCACCGGGGCGGATGCAACCTTTTGAGATGCGTCAGTATCGAGCGACGGCCCTTTTTCAGGAGTCGATCCCGTTTTGTTCGGCACGTCCTGTCGCGGTTCACCCTCGGTGGTGAACCTGCGTCGATCGACGACCCTCATTGTGCGCGGCGACACCTTCTCTTCGACCACCAAAAACCTCCACGGACACAACTTTCCCGTTCTAAGAATACTACGCAGCCCAGCATCATCACACAAGCGACCCGCGCACTCCACTCGACAGTCCCCAAAAACTGGGGTCGGAGGTCGCGACACACATCAGGATCGGAAGTCCGCCTTTCGTTTTTCGAGGAAGGCCGCCGTTCCCTCGCGCATCTGATCGCTTGCTGCACCGATACCGAAAAGAGTGGCCTCGAGCAGGCAGCCGTCGTCAAACGGCATGTCGAGGCCGTGGTTGACGGCTTCGATGCAGTGTGCGACCGCGAGCGGGCCGTTGGCAAGGATCTTCCCGAGGAGACCGGCCACCGTTTCCGTCAGTTCCTCCGGCTGACACACCGAATTGACCAGGCCGATTCTCTCAGCTTCTTCAGCACCGACGTTGCGCCCGGTGAGCAGCACTTCGAGCGCTCGACCCTTGCCCACCAATCGCGGCAGTCGCTGGGTGCCCGCGTAACCCGGAATCAAGCCCAAGGTGACCTCGGGCTGGCCGAGGATCGCGTTCGCCGACGCAACCCGCAGATGGCAGGCCATTGCGAGTTCACAGCCCCCACCAAGAGCGAAACCATTGACTGCCGCGATCGCCGGCTTGGTCAGCCGCTCGATCCGGTTGAATACGGCCTGCCCTTTCAGGGCGAATTCCTTGGCCTCCACCGGTCCGAGTGTGTTGAGCTCAGAAATATCGGCACCCGCGACAAAAGCCTTCTCACCGGCGCCGGTGACCACCACGGCGTGGACCGATTCGTCGTTCCCCGCGGCCGCAACCGCGTGATCCAGTTCGGCCAACGTGGCCCTGTTCAGCGCGTTGAGTTTGTCGGGTCGGTTGAGAGTGATCCAGCGCACTCCCTGTGTGTCCTCAGTCAACAAATTGTCATAACTCATGGAGACCTCCCTGTCCGCTGACTGGCAGTCTACTCCGTCCCGTCACAGAGGCATCCCGAGCCTCCGGCCGGAGGGCTTCGCCGATACCCGACCCGCACAGCTAAAAATCGTCTAGAAATCGGACGGTGAGACTGCACCGCCGACGGTGTAGTTGAGGACGGTGGCTTGATTGATACACGGCACACAGGTGCGACAGGTCTCATCCGGCCTCTTGACACCCTCGGGATTGACTCTCGCCACCACGCCATCACAGAGCCAGTGGTAGACCGGCTTGCCGCGTTGTCAGGTCGCGGTCTCGCCAACAATCAGATTCTGGGACTCGCCCAGTTGGGCAGGGGTGAGCACGACATCGCAGTCAGATTCTGCCCGCACCTCCCCGATCATCATCGGCGATTTCGCGATCAGGTTCCCCGAAGGCCCGAAAACGGCCGCGAAATACTCGACGGGTTCGTACTCCAGGGTGTCGAGCCATTGCTCGAATTCCTGGTCGCTCAGAGTGTTCATCCAGTCGCGCTGTTCGCTCTTGCCGACGCTGGCGCGTTCCCGGATCTCGTCAGGATCGAGGTCCTTGTTCGGGTTGCGATCGTCCGAAGCTTCCTTTTCTCTCCACCAAATGGCCTCCGGGCTGTTGCTTGCGCTCGCATCCCGGCGTTGTTCGATCTCATGGCGATCGAGCTTGCGCTTTTCGGCCTTGGGCATGACGGCCCAGTAGCGACCGCCACCTTCCGGATACATGTCGACGTAGTAGAGGTCTTCGACGACGTCGTTCATCCTTCTTAAAAAAAGCCGTGTAAATGTGTCCGGCTGGTTGTTGGCCACCGTCGCATAGACAGAAGCATTGTCAACACAATGGATCGGCCACCCACTCAAGGAATCGGCGGCGCAGTCGGGCGCACCGCGATCGAATATTCTCCCGAACTCAGAAAAACCGGCGCTTGACGTAGATCACGTCACCCGCCTCGATCGGCGGGTCCTCGACACGGCCCTTTCTGATGTGAGCCAGGTCGAAACTGAGAATCTCTTTCTCTCCGTTCACCAGGCGATGAACCTCGAGCGACTGAGATGCGAACTTTCCGACACCACCGGCCTGGGACAGAGCCTGCATGAGGGTCATGCCGAGTGTGATTTCGTATTGACCCGGTCTCGCAACCTCGCCGGTAATGAAGTACAACTTCTTCGCGGCCACCGACAGCACGTCACCAGCCTCCAGAAAAACATCCCTGCCCCGCTCGCCGGTGAGGATCTCGGAGGTCGCAAAAATCATCGGCGGAGGAGGACCTTCACCGTTGACTCGTGTGACCCGGCGCAATTCAAGGGTGGGCCCCGCAGTCGGTTTCAGCCCCCCCGCCTTCGCCAGCAAATCGGTAAGTGAGGTCCGCCCTTCGAGATAATACGTACCGGGCTTCTGGATCTCGCCGAGCACTGTGACCGGCTGGGATGCGAAGACCTTCATTTCGACTTTGAGTTGGACGTCGACGTAGTAGTCCTTTTCGAGCAGGCTTTCAAGCAGGGCGCCGACGTCTGCAGGCGTCTTCCCGGCGACGGAGACCCCGCCCAGCAGGGGAAAGACGATCACTCCAGAGGGTTGAACGGTGAATTCTCCAGAAATATCTTCGTGACTAAACGTCTCGACATCGATGACGTCGCCAATACCGACCTGATAATCGGAGTCGTTTGAGATCGCCTCCTGGCAGATGCCGCCCGGTGGGCCGGCGATGAGCGCCACGGCGAGAGCAAAGAAAGTAAATTTCACCTTCATCACCGAACCGTACCACACGCGGCCCTCTGTCTTCGTGCGCTTCGGCGTCGGTCGGGAATCAGAATCCGAGGACCAACCCGAGCGTGTAGATATTCGTGGTGTAGGAGTACTGGTAGAGCGAATCACGATCCTCGAACACATAGGAGCCCCACAGCGAAAAATGGCGGGTGATTCGGTAGCCCATCCCAAGCCCGAACGTCAGGATGTCATCCGATCTGAACTGGCCGGTTTGGGGATCAGGCAGTTCATAGTCGTTGTTTTGGAAGCCCCCGCTTGCCGACGCATAAATCGCTCCCCGATCGATGTTGTACCGAAGGGCGGTACCGATCGCCAGGTAGTTCGCGTTGTCGGAGTAGTTGGATGGGTATGGCGAACGCAACAAATCGAGACGAATAACCGAACCGTGGCCGAGTGACCAGTCAATAAAGCCGTTGACGATAAAGCCCTTGAAGTCGCTGATCGGGGGATCGCCGGGCTGGAGATCGTACTCGATTCCGAGATAGCCGAGCCGGATCCCCGTCCCGATCACCGGGCTCAGCTGGCCCTCAAGACCCAGGGTAAATTCGTTGGATACGGAATCCCTGAAGCCATTGGAGCTGAACTCGGTATCGTGGGCATCAAAGTCCGACCTCAACATGTGGTGCATTTTCGACTCGCTTTTCCTTCTGACGCATTGTCGGACCCGGATTGGCTGAAAAAGGTCACATGCCGCATTTCGGCATCTGCCCGGCAGCCAATCCGCCGCCTCGAAACCAAGCGCCCCAACTCCCTTATTCACAGGCGTTTGATCGAATGGTGTCCAAAAACTTCATGCCAGGTTCGCCGCCACCCCGAAAGTTCTTGCCATCCTGCGGCGTTTTGTGCAGAATGAATGAGTGTTCATTCACCATATCGCCAAACGACTCCGTTTTGCGGAGTCCGGCACTCATGTCCCTGAACGAACCGGGAGGTTGATCCATGGGCACTGATATTCGAAGGGCCGCGGTGCTCGGCGCCGGCGTCATGGGCTCCGGCATTGCAGCCCACCTCGCCAACGCCGGCATCCCCGCCCTGCTGCTCGACATTGTGCCGCCAAAGCTCAGCGAAGAGGACGAGAAGAAGGGTCTCACCGTCGACGACCCGCGCTTCCGCAACAAGTTCGCGCTCGCGGGGCTCGAGGGCATCAAAAAGTCCAAGCCCGCAGCGTTGTACTCGAAGCGCTATCTGCCGCTGATCGAGATCGGCAACTTCGAGGACGACTGGCACCGCCTTGCCGATTGTGACTGGATCGTCGAGGTGGTGGTCGAGCGTCTCGATATCAAACAACAGGTCTTTGCCCGGGTCGACGAGGTCCGCAAGTCGGGGAGCATCATCTCCTCCAACACATCGGGGCTGTCGATCGCCGGTATGACCGAGGGTCGATCCGAGGACTTCAAGCAACACTTCCTCGTCACCCACTTCTTCAACCCAGTGCGCTACATGCGGCTCCTCGAACTGGTGGCCGGCGAGCAGACAAAGCCCGAGATCCTCGAGTTCTTTACGAACTTCGGGCGTTTCCGCCTCGGCAAGGGCATCGTCTTCGGCAAAGACACGCCCAACTTCATCGGCAACCGGATCGGCACCTACGGGATTGCCGCCACCTTCAAGGCGATGATCGAGATGGACTACCAGGTGGACGAAGTCGACGCCATCACCGGTCCGGCCATGGGACACCCCAGCAGCGCGTCCTTCGGCACCGTCGACCTGGTCGGCATCGATGTCCTCGCTCACGTCACCAACACCATCTTCGAGGGCTGCGCCGACGACGAGCAGCGAGACATTTTCCAGGTACCGGATTTCATCCAGACGATGATCGAGGCCGGATCACTTGGCCGCAAGACCAAGAAACAGGGCGGCTTCTACCGCATGCAGAAAGACGAGGCGGGTAAGAAAACCAAGCTGGTCATCGACTGGAAAACCGGTGAGTACCGGCCAAAAGAACGACCGAATATCCCGTCGCTCAAGAAAGCCAAAGCGACCCACGATGTCAAGCAGCGTCTTCGCGACGTGGTCTTTGCCGATGACCGCGCCGGCGCCTTTGCCTGGCGTCTCATGCGCGACACCTTTGCCTACAGTTCGATCCGGTTCGGCGAGATCTCGGACTCGATCGTGGATATCGACAACGCTCTGCGTTGGGGCTACAACTGGGACCTCGGGCCCTTCGAGGCCTGGGACGTGCTCGGCGTCGCCCAGGTGGTGGAGAAAATGGAAGCCGAGGGCGTCAAACCGGCGCCCTGGGTCACCGAGATGTTGGCCGCCGGACACGAGACGTTCTACATCGACTCGGCCGACGGACGGCAATATTACGATCCGGCTTCCAATGCCTACCTCAAGGAGCCCAAACCAGACACCTTCCTGGTTCTCGCCGATATCAAGCGCGACCCCAAGAAGATCGTCTACGGCAACAAGAGCGCCTCGATGGTCGACATCGGCGACGGTGTCGCCTGCATCGAGTTCCACTCGGCGCTGCAGCCTCGAATGAACCCGATCGAAGACAAGGTCATGGATGTCATGCACAAGGGTCTCGAGATCGCGGAAAAGGATTTCCGCGGCCTGGTGATCCACCACCAGGGCGAGAATTTCTCCGTCGGCGCCAATCTGCTGATGGTCCTCGAAGGCATCCAGGCCAACCAGTGGTTGGCCATCGACGAGATGATCCAGCAATTCCAGGCCATGACGAGAAACCTCCTCAAGGCAAGGATTCCTGTCATCACCTCTCCCTTCGCCTTCACCTTCGGCGGCGGCACCGAGATCACCATGGGCGGCGACCGCGTGTGCGCAGCAGCCGAGACCTACATGGGTCTGGTCGAGGTCGGCGTCGGCCTCATCCCCGCCGGCGGCGGATGTTGGGGAATGCTCGAGCGCGTGCTCGAGGGCATCGACGAACCGGTGCTTTCGAATCTCCCATTCATCCGAATCGCCTTCGAAAACATCGGCATGGCCAAAGTCGCCACATCCGGCGAGGAGGCACGCGACCGCAAGTTCCTCCGCCCGTCGGACAAGGTGGAGATCAACCGCGACCAGCAGCTGTGGACAGCGAAAAGGATGGCCATCGCCATGTCCGAGGAGGGCTACGCGCCGCCTCTTCCAAAGAAGCTCAACCTTCCGGGGCGGGAGGGGCTGGCAACGCTCGAGATGATGCTCCACAACATGAAACTCACGCACTGGATTTCTTCGCACGATGAGAAGATCGCCGGTCACCTCGGCCGCATTCTCACCGGCGGCGACACAACCATCAACGACCCGGTCGACGAACAGACGATCCTCGATCTCGAGCGCGAGGCCTTCCTCTCGCTGTGCGGCGAACCCAAGACCCAGGACCGCATCTCCTACATGCTGGTCAACAACAAGCCGCTGCGGAACTGAAAAGGAGCAAGGAAATGAAAGAAGCAGTCATCGTTTCCAGCGCCCGCACGGCCATCGGCAGGGCCAAGAAGGGCAGCTTGCGCGACACCCGTCCCGAGTACTTTGCGTCCGAGATGATCAAGGCCCTGGTGGAACGCACCCCGGGTCTCGACCCCGCCACAGTGAATGATCTGGTTCTCGGTTGTGCCATGCCCGAGGGCGAACAGGGTATGAATGTGGCCCGCCTGATCGGCCTCGCCGCGGGCTTCCCGACATCGGTCCCCGCCATGACCGTCAATCGATTCTGTTGCTCCGGATCACAGACGATCGCTCTCGCCTCCGACACCATCCGTGCCGGAAACGCCGATATCATCATCGCCGGCGGCGTAGAGTCGATGTCGATGGTCGCGATGGGCGGCAACAAACCCATCGCCTACCCCGGTCTGATGGACACCATGCCCAACGCCTACGCCGCCATGGGCACCACGGCCGAGGTGGTGGCGCGGCGTTTCGGAATCACCCGTGAAGCCCAGGACGAATTTGCGGCAAACTCCCATAAAAAGGCGGTTGCGGCGGTCGAATCCGGGAAGTTCGCCGACGAGATCGTGCCGCTCGATGTGAGGGTGCGAGAAAACGGCGGGTGGCGGGACATCCACTTCGACACCGATGAAGGCCCGCGGGCGGATACCACCGTCGAGGGTTTGGCCCGGCTCAAGCCGGTCTTCGATCCCATGGGTACGGTGACAGCCGGCAACGCATCGCAGATCAACGATGGTGCCGCCGCCGTCGTGATCATGGGCCAGGACGTTGCCGACACCATGGAACTTCCTCCGATCGCCTTTGTCCGCCACTGGGCGGTCGCCGGCGTCGATCCCGACGTCATGGGCATCGGTCCCACGGTAGCGGTGCCGAAGCTGCTCGATAAGGCGGGGCTCAAGCTCGAGGACATCGATCTCATCGAGATCAACGAGGCGTTTGCCAGCCAGTCGGTCTACTGCGTCAACGAGCTCGGGCTCGATCCCGACAAGACCAACGTCAACGGCGGCGCCATCGCGACCGGCCACCCTCTCGGCGCCACAGGAGCGGTACTCACTGTCAAAATCCTCGGCGAGCTCGCGCGCCGCGGAGGCAAACGCGGCATCGTCACGATGTGCATCGGCGGCGGGATGGGCTTCGCGTACCTGATAGAGATGGCCTGACGCTGATAGAACAGCTCACCAAGCCCCCGCACCTCGGGTGTCGGGGGCTTTTGAATTAGGAATTAGGAAATAGGAATTAGGAATGCCGCCCTTCAACTAACTCCACGGATTTGCGGAGTCGGGCCGGAAATCCTCATTCCTAATTCGTTCTATCTATTTCTTCATTCTTTTTTCGATGTTCTGCAGGATCTGCAGCGAGATCGAACGATCACCAAATGTCCCTACTTTGATCTTGATCGAGGTGTTGGCAAAGTCGAGCGCCTCGAGGTTGATCGTGACCTTGGTGCCGACCGCCATCCGCGCCGTGATCTTGCCCTTGAGCTTGTCGACCGTGCTGTCGATGGCCACCAGTTCGAGATCGGTGAGGGTGGCGTTGGTTGCATTGACGACCTCGGGCATGGCGCCTGGAAGCGAGGACCTGAGCACACCTTCGGCCGTGCTGTATTGCGCCGAGGCCCCCTCGGGTGTCGTCACCGTCGATTTGCAGCCCACCACAACCCCAAGACACAGCAGAATGAGAAAAATCTTCTTCATGAAGAGCACCTTACCGCCTCGGTTCCCGATTGTCGAGACCGCGGCTTGTGGGCCGACCGCAGCGCATATATCCTGTACGGCGGAGTTGTCAATGAGCCACACAATCGGCGTCCGGCGCGAAACGAAGAGTCCTTGGGAGCGACGAACGGCGATTTCGCCGGCCCTCGCCCGCAAACTGGTGTCGGAGTCCGGCCTCGAGGTTCTTGTCCAGCCATCCGCCCGGCGGGTTTTTCCCGACAACGAGTACGTCCATGCGGGTGCGCGTTTGACCGGAAACATCTTTGAGGCGCAGGTCGTCGTTGGCGTCAAGGAGATGCCTCTCGAGACCTTCCAAGCCGATACCGCCTACATCTTCTTTTCGCACGTTATCAAAGGCCAGCCCTACAACATGCCGATGCTGGCGAAGATCATGGAGCGCGGCAGCACCCTCATCGATTACGAGACGATCTGTAACGACGACGGGCAGCGGCTCATCTTTTTTGGTCGCTATGCCGGGCTCGCCGGGATGATCGACACCCTGTGGGCCCTCGGCCAACGGTTGCGGCGGGAGGGCATCGCGACTCCACTGGCTCAAATTGAACAAGCGATCAACTACTCCTCGCTCGATGAAGCCAAGACTGCGGTCCGCAAGGCTGGAGAGAAAATCGCTTCGAACGGTCTGCCCGACGGACTGCCGCCCCTCGTGATCGGCATTGCGGGCTACGGCAACGTTGCCGGCGGTGCCCGCGAGATTCTGGCTGAGCTGCCCACCCGGGACGTGGCGCCGGACGCTCTCAAGTCGCTCGATGCTGAACCCTCCCCCCACTGCCTCTACCAGACGACCTTCCGCGAAGAACACCTTGTCGAGCACACGTCGGCGGCCACTGCGTTCGATCTGCAGGACTACTACGACCACCCCGAGAACTACAGATCGATCTTCGATCGCGCCCTGCCCCACCTGACCACGTTGGTGAACTGCATCTACTGGGACGAGCGTTACCCGCGCTTAGTCACCAACGATCAGCTCCGCGAGCTCTACGCCCACTCGACGCCGCCACGCCTCAGGGTCATCGGCGACATCAGCTGTGACATTGAGGGCGCGATCCAGTGCACCGTCAAAAGCACCGAACCGGGCGACCCGGTCTACATCTACAACCCGGAAGACGGTTCCACCACGTCCGGAGTCGAAGGCCACGGGCCCGTCGTTCTTGCGGTCGAGATCCTACCCTCAGAGCTTCCGCGGGAAGCCTCGGAGGAGTTTTCCAAGGCCCTCGCTCCATTCCTGCCGGCACTCGCCGCGGCCGATTTCACGGTCCCCTTCGACGAACTCGACCTGCCGCCCGAACTCAAACGGGCGACCATCGTTCACCGCGGCAAGCTGACCCCTGACTATGCCCACCTCGAGGAGCATCTCGAGACCAGTTGATTTGTGGCCCGCGACAAGATAATGTCTATGACGTTCTGCTGCTGCAACGGCCCTCGTCACAAGCGAGTGAGGCCGACGCGGCGCCAGACGTACAAATCAATGTCGCTGGAAGCTCCGGCTTCCCACGACCACAATCTATTTCCCTGATCTCTCCGGGCCGCCAGGTCCGGTTTTTTCGTGCCGCGGCACGAGAAAACCGGCAGGCTTGGGGCCTGAGGCTTGAGGCTTGGATCCGTGCCCGTCTCCGTCTCCGTGCCCGAACACCGCTGGAAACGGCTGAAGACGCGCTCACATTTATGGGGCAGGCGTTCCGCCTGCCGGGTGCGGGTGGCGCAAAACTAGCCCATCCCACCCGCGCCAATCTGCTCGACGATGCGGTCGTGGCCGAGGGTGCGACCCGTCAGATCCTTCATTGACTCGATTTCCGTTGCCCGTATGGTAACGCCGATCCCAACCTCGAGCGCCGGTCTTCTTTTTCCCTCACAGAGATTTCTTCGCTCACTTCCGGCTTCGTCCTCCGGACTTCGCCGTGCCTGACGCTCGGTCGAATCTCATGATGGCGGGCTGGCCTCGGCAGCCCAGCCAGAATGTCATCCCGAGTGAGGGAGAGGAGCGACCGAATCGAGGGATCTCGGTGGCGAGGTATTTTGATTATTGGGTTGATGAGTGCGTTTCATTCGTTCAGTCGAAATGACTTTCTTCCCAACATGACAAGGAGGGAGTCCCCCCTGATCCTCTGAAGGTGGGCCAAGGCCCACCCTACGGAGGGCCCAGATTGCCGAGTGGAAACGTAGGGTGGGCTTCAGCCCACCTTCAGACATGTTGCCCGGGGCGATTGGTCTCAACGGGATATGGCCATTCACAACTCCCCTGCCCCCTTTCTCCCCTGCCCCTCTGCCCCCTGCTACCATCAACCAGAGGGGGCACGCCATGACATTCATCGACAAACTGGGTCGTTGGGAGGGGATGATCTTCGGCTTCATCCTGGGGATCGCAGCGACGACGGTGGTGTCGATGGCCTACAACGAGATCAACGGTCTGCTCCGAGTCAGCCACCTCAAACGCAGCCTCCGCAACAACCAGCTCGATGAGATCGCCACGTTGATGGAGGAGGAGCTGGCAGCAGCGACCAACGCGATGAAAGACGGCGTGCCGCTCGATCTCAGCCACTACCTGGCCCTCCAGTACATGCCGCGGCTCTACGCCCACCACATGGACTACGCCAATACTCTCTTGCGCAACGGCGAGGTCAGCAGCTTCAACGCGCTGCGCAGGAACACTCAATTCCTGACCTACAACCTCGCCCACCGTGACCTGTCTGGCCTCGATCTTCGGGGCACCGATTTTTCGGGCTCCGAGCTCACCGGCACGAACTTTTCGGACTGCAACCTCGCAGACGCCAACTTTTGGCTCGCCGAAATGCCTCGAGCCAACCTCAAGAACGCCGAGGTCAGCAGGGCCTCGTTCAACAGCGCCGTGTTGTCGAGCGCCATCCTGACCGGGATTTCCGGAGAAGGCACGATATTCGAGGACGCGGTGATGGTGGATGCCTCCATCACCCAACTCGATAATCTCGAGCTTGCCAATTTTTCCGGGGCCGAACTCGCGCAGGCCAATCTCTTTCGCTCGAAATTTCCGTCGGCCCTTTTCGACGGCGCCGATTTCACCCTCGCATCGGCGGTTGGGTCCGACTTCGGCGATGTCGAGAGCATGCACGACGTCAATCTCACCGGCGCCAATTTCACCAACGCCCGGATCGAGCCCAGCAAGCTCGCGAGGGCGTGGTTCGTCAACACCGACGGTCTCCCCTCCGGGATGGCTGCGGCCCTGCGCCTGCAAGGCGGGGTCGCGCGACCGGAAGACGTGCTGGAGTACGTCGATCCGCGGATCGTCGCCGGCTTCAGGGCCCAGATCGAAGAGGACGACTTGATTCGTCCCGCAGATCGGGAGGCGGTGCTGCTGACGATGCTGCAGGAGTATTACCTCAACTGACCTGAGCCCCAGCTCAGGTCAGTTGAGAGCTTTGAGTTTTTAGTTTTGAGTTTTGAATTCAGGACCAGCGGCCGTGAGTTCCCGGCCGGTCAAACAAATTCAGATGTTTGATATTGGATCAGTGCTGTCCAAAACAGATCTCACAGTGTGTTTGCCCTCATGAAAACAAGCAATTTACAGCCTTCTTCCGAACCGGTTCAGGTCGAGGTCTTCAAATCTCGTGAATGGGCTGCCTGCCCACGAGTCGGCAATCCGAATAAGCCCCGGAGGGGCGAAAGAAAATAGCCTGGGGCGTGAGCCCCAGGACCAAGGCCAAATAATTTGAATCGAGCCCCGGAGGGGCGACAGGTGCGGCCAACAGCGCCATCCGTGGACGTCGAGCTTCATCATCTGTCGCCCCTCCGGGGCTTTCCTTTCTGAGAAGCTGTTTTGGACACGAGTAATGTTGGATGTTGGATGACGGTTGCCTGGGAGGGGCCGAATCCAATATCCAATATCCAACATCAAATATCTTCCTCTGATCCGGTGGGCTGCTGCCTCCGTGCTACCTTCTTCGCTGAACGAGCGCAAAGCTCCCGAGGGGAACCATGAAACAGGTATTCAAGACCAGAGTGACCGAAGAGCTGGGGATCGACCACCCGGTCATCCAGGGTGGGATGATGTGGGTATCGCAACCGGAGCTGGTGGCGGCGGTTTCCGAAGCCGGCGGGCTCGGCGTCCTCACCGCGCTCACTTTCGAGACCGCCGAAGGTCTCGCCGACGCAATCGCCAGAACCAGGGCGCTCACAGACCGCCCCTTTGGTGTCAACCTGACCTTTCTGCCGACCCTGGTTCCAAAGGACTACGGCAGCCTGATCGACGTCGTCGTCGATGAGGGCATCAACATTGTCGAGACCGCCGGTCGCAACCCCGAGCCCTACCTGGATCGAATCAAGGCGGGCGGCGCCAAGGTCATCCACAAGTGCACCTCGGTGCGCTTTGCCAAGAAGGCAGAGTCGATCGGGTGTGACTACGTCAGCATCGACGGCTGCGAGTGTGCCGGCCACCCCGGTGAGGACGACGTCACGTCGTTGGTCCTGATCCCGGTGACGGTGGATGCGGTCAAGATCCCGGTCATCGCATCGGGAGGCTTTGCCGACGCCCGTGGCCTGGTGGCTGCGTTGGCGCTGGGCGCGGAAGGCATGAATCTCGGCACCCGTTTTGTCGCGACCCAGGAGGCTCCTGCCCATATCAACGTCAAGAACTGGCTGGTCGAGGCCACCGAAACCGACACCATGTTCGTGATGCGGTCGCTCCGCAACACCGAACGGGTCTTGCGGAATGAGGTCGCCGAAAAGGTCGTCAAACTTGAAAATGAAGGCGCCGGCATCGCGGAACTCGCTCCCCTGGTCACCGGCAAGAACGGTCTGCGGATGCTCAAGGACGGTGAGATCGAGGTCGGTCTAATGCCGGCGGGACAGTCGGTGGGTCTGGTCCACGACATCCCGACGGTTCGCGACCTCATGAACACCATCATGGAAGAGGCGCGGCAGATTAACGACGATAGGCTCGGAGCGATGCGAGTCTGACCACCGGCTGCCGTACACTGGCGCGATGACGGACAACGACCTACAACCCGACAGCCCCCCGATGCGGCCCGACGTCGCACCCTTGGGCTCGCGCATTCCCGAGGGCGGAACCAAGGACCCCGACGCGATCCTCGACCTCTTTCTGGGGTGGGTCGCCGACACCGGGTTCGAACTCTACCCCGCCCAGGAGGAGTCACTCCTCGAGCTGATGGCCGACCGCCACGTCGTGCTCGACACACCGACCGGGTCCGGGAAGAGTCTGGTGGCACTCGGCTTGCAGTTCCGCGGCCTGTGTGAAGGACAGCGCAGCTACTACACGACTCCGATCAAGGCGCTGGCGAGCGAGAAGTTCTTTTCACTTTGCGCCGAACTCGGCGCCGACAACGTCGGCATGCTCACTGGCGACGCCAGCATCAACGCCGAGGCCTCGGTGATCTGCTGCACCGCCGAAGTGCTGGCCAACCTCTCACTGCGGATGGGCCCCGACCTCGAGGCGCCCTACGTGATCATGGACGAATTCCACTACTACGCCGATCGCGACCGCGGCTGGGCGTGGCAGGTGCCGCTGATCACGCTCCCTCGTACCCAGTTCCTTCTGATGTCGGCCACCCTCGGCGATATGAGCTCGATCATGGAACAGATGGAAAATCGGACCGGCCGGACGGCAGCACTCGTCCAATCCGATATGCGCCCGGTTCCTTTGGATTTCACCTACCGGGAGACCCCGCTCCACGAAACCATCGACGACCTCGCCGGCGACGCCAAGGCCCCCATCTATCTGGTCAACTTCACCCAGCGCGACTGCGCCGAGACCGCCCAGAAACTCACCAGCATGCAGCTCACCACCAAGGAAGAGAAAGCGGCGATCCGCGAAGCCGTAGGCGACGCCCGCTTTCACACACCCTACGGCAAGGAGTTCAAGCGTTTCCTCGGCTTCGGCATCGGCGTCCACCACGCCGGTCTCCTGCCAAAGTACCGCCTCCAGGTGGAACAGCTCGCTCAAGCCGGTCTCCTCAAGGTGATTTCCGGCACCGACACCCTCGGGGTCGGTATCAACATCCCTCTGCGAACCGTACTGTTTACAAAGCTCGCCAAGTACGACGGCCGCAAAGTCGGCCGGCTCAAGGTTCGCGAGTTCAAACAAATTGCGGGAAGGGCGGGGCGCAAGGGTTTTGACGTCGAAGGCAGCGTCGTGTGTCAAGCGCCCGACGACGTCATCGAACGGCTCAAGGAACAACGCAAAGCGGCGGCCAACCCCAAGAAGAAACGCAAGACCGCCAAGACAGCGCCCCGCCAGGGCGAAGTCTCGTGGTCTGAAGACACCTTCAAAAAACTGATCACCGATCCACCCGAGAAGCTGGTCTCGCGGTTCCGCATCACTCCCGGGATGCTGATCGATCTGCTGCAACGAGACGCGGCGACCAATGATCCCGAGGCCGGCAACTTCCACTCCGTTCGCGAACTCATCGCCAACTGCCACGATGACGATGCCGATAAGAAGATGCACCTCGAGCGGGCGGCCCAGCTGGCGAGGTCCCTTTACCGCGCCGGCATCATTCGCATGGTTCCCGATACGGCGGGCTCCTATATGTGGGTTGTGGTCGACGAGGACCTGCAGGTTGACTTCTCGTTGTTTCACAATCTGTCCTTGTATCTCATCCAGGCGACCGAGGGTCTCGATGCCGATAACCCGGACCATGCCCTCGATCTTTTGAGCCTGGTGGAGGCCGTGCTCGAAGACCCGACGATCATCCTCCGCAAACAGGTGGATCGGCTCAAGACCGACCTCATCAACAGGCTCAAGGCCGAGGGCGTTTCCTACGACGAACGGATGAACCGGCTCGACGAGGTGACCCACCCACAACCGCTGGCCGACTATATTCACGCCTCGTTCGACCACTTCCTCGGCGATCACCCGTGGGTGGGCGGCGATGCCGTCAGACCCAAGTCGGTGGCGCGAGAGATGTTCGAGAACTACCTCGGCTTCACCGACTACGTTCGCCGCTACGGGTTGCAGCGATCCGAGGGGGTCCTCCTGCGCTATCTTTCGCAGGTCTACAAAACGCTCGACCAGAACCTCCCGGACCAGATCAAGACCGAGGGGGTCCTCGACGTCATCGCGTACTTCCGCGCCATGCTCGAACGAGTCGACACCAGCCTCATCGACGAGTGGGAGTCGATGCGCCACCCCGAATTGCTGCTTCTCGAAGCACCGAGCGACCGCAAGGTGGCGCAGAGGTTGCTGGCGGTGCGCGAGCTGCGCTCGAATGCCAAGGCCCTCGCGTCGCGTCTGCGGGCCGACCTTCACCAGCTGGTGGCTGCCCTCGCGCGACGCGACTGGGAGGAGGCCGCCGACTGCGTGCGGGCAGACCCCGGAACACCGTCAGCTCTGGTCACCGAGGACGATTTCTCGAAGGCCCTGGAACCGTTCTTCGGCGACTACGAAAAGCTTCGGTTCGACCACAAAGCCCGCCACGCGGAGCACACCCAGATCACCGACACCGGTGACCACACCTGGCGGGTCGTGCAGGTCCTGCTCGACCCTGAAGACTCCAACCTGTGGTGCATCGAGGGAGAAGTCGAGCTCTCGGACAAGGCGCGAGTCGACGGACCGTTGGTGATGGTGACGAGGATCGGTACGTAGGGAGAATTCGGAATTCGGAATTCGGAATTTCACACAGCCATCCGCCCACAATCCGCGTCCTGCGGCTCGAAGTGAGACAGTCAATTTCACCCGCTACCCCCGACCCGTCGCAGTCACAATCGAATCCTGAAGGGTCTGCTATTGTTATCCATGGAGGCGCGCCTATCAAAAATATCTCAAAACCGCTCGGGTTTTTGGTGCCGCTGATTCTTATCGCAACAGGCCTCCCTGCCACCGAAATGGACCAGCAGCAGACCACTCACTGCCTCTCAGTTCTCGATGCCGAGGCCACCGGCATCAGCGTCGGCGACATGCGAGAGGAATACAAGGCGGCCTATAAGGTCGGAGATGACGACTGTGTTTTTCCGGAGAGCGAAAGCGAGGTCGCCGAGGCCTGGACCGAATTCCAGGAACTGCTGTACGCGGAAATACGCGACGAGGGGCTCATCGACGTGACCGGACGATCGGTCACCTCCGTCGTGCTGTTCGAGCCCGACGGCCGGATCGCCTACTACTTCCACAGCCACCTCGCAGAGACCGATGGACCGTCGTTTTGCAGAGCCGTGCTCAAGATCGCAGTCGACTACCGCTTCCCGCTCACCTCAGAAACCACCTTCAGCCAATGCGGCACGACTCACTTCGGTAAGAAACAGCTCCCCGCAGACGACGCGCGGTGACGAGGAAACACAGATCGCCATTCCGAATTCCGAATTCCGAATTCCGAATTCAAAAATGATCAGTTCTTCTGCACAAAGGTGAGGGCCTGCCGATCCTTGGTCACGCCCGGGAAACGCAAGACCCGGTTGTGCATCGCCACGTAGACCCCGCCCTCGAACAGCCGCGCCGCCAACAGCGCCTCGGTGACGTTTTGGACGGCATCGGTGTCGCGGAACTCGTACGGCCGCATGGCGCCGGTGAGGATGACCGGAATCTCGAGATCGCCTCCTTCGGAACAGAGGAGGTCGCCGGTTTCTTCGAGGGTGTCGGTACCGTGAAGGATGATCACCGCTTCCGAATCCTTGACGGCATCGCGCACTGCCTTTGCGATGATATTCCGGTCCTCAACCGTCATATCGAGAGAGTCCTTGTGCATCACTTCGACGAGGCGAACAACCAGGTCCGGAATCCGCAGCGAGTCCAGGATCACGTCAATGACGGTGTGAGCGTTGCGCAGGCTGCCCTGAAACTCGTCGTATGTTTTATCGATCGTGCCACCGGTCGTCAGAATGGTAAGCCTCATTGCAGTCCGCCTTCGATAATTAGGAATGAGGAGTTAGGAATGAGGAATGCCATCCACCCTCTCTTCCGCGTTTCTGAACAGGTGGGTGGGTGGGGCGTGAATTCCTAATTCCTAATTCCTAATTCCTCATTCAAAACAGTCCGACTCCCCACAGATCGTGAACGTGCAGGACACCGAGCACCGACGGGCCCCCCTCGCACACCATGAGCGAGGTGATGCGTTTTTCCTCGAGAAGGCGCAACGCGGCCGTCGCCAGTTCGTCCGGCGCGATACAGGCGCCGCCCTTGTGCATGACCTCACCGGCAGTCCGCTTCATTGGGTCCGGCTCACGTTCCATAAGCCGTCGCAGATCGCCATCGGTGATCAGTCCAAGGAGCTCACCGCCAGGCCCCTGCACGGTGGTCAGCCCCAGCCCCTTGCGGCTCATCTCGTAGATCACGTCCTTCATCGCGGTCCTGGTCTCGACCCTTGGCACCTCATCGCCGGTGTGCATGAGATCGCGCACCTTGAGGAATTTCTTGCCCAGTTTGCCTCCCGGGTGGAGACGCGCAAAGTCCTCCTCCTTGAAGCCCTTCTTGACCGACACCGACATCGCCAGGGCGTCCCCGAGCGCGAGGCTGGCGGTTGTCGAGGCGGTCGGTGCGAGATTCATCGGGCACGCCTCGCGGCGCACACCGACATCGAGGTGAAGATCGGCAGTCGAAGCCAGAGGTGACTCCGGGCTGGAAGTGATAGCGATTAGCACGACCCCGAGGCGCCGCAGGACCGCGACCAGGCAGAGAATCTCCTCGGTGGTGCCCGAATTAGAAATGGCGATCACGAGATCGCTGCCGGTGACCATGCCGAGGTCGCCGTGGATGGCTTCCGCCGGATGCATGAAAAGTGCCGGGGTTCCGGTCGACCGCATGGTGGCCGCGATCTTGCGGCAGATGATGCCGGATTTCCCCATCCCGGTCAGCACCACTCGGCCGGCACATCCGTCGATCAACTCGACTGCACCGTCGAAGTCCCCGCCGAGATTCTCCATCAGATTGCGGATCGCATCGGCTTCAGCCTCGAGCACCTGACGAGCCACGTCGCGGCTCACGGCGCCACCTCGCGCTGCACTGCGGATACGGCCTCGAGCTGTTCGAGCAACCGATCGAACTCGTCGAACGAAAGCTGGGTGGTGGCGTCCGACATCGCGTTGGGGGGGTCGGGGTGGACCTCGATGAAAAAACCGTCGACGCCGGCAGCGGCTGCCGCCCGGGCCAGAAAGGGGTGAAACTCTTTCGCGCCACCTGTCGAGTGGCCGAGGCCGCCAGGCAGCTGCAACGAATGCGTGCAATCAAAAATCACCGGAGCAAAACGCCGCATGATGGGCAGCCCCCGCATATCGACGACCAGGTTGTGGTAACCGAAGGTCGATCCTCGCTCGGTCAGGAGCACCCGATCGTTGCCCGATGACCGGACCTTTTCGACTGCGTTGGCCATGTCCTCGGGAGCCAGGAACTGGCCCTTCTTGACGTTGACCGGGAGACCCGTGGCACTGCAGGCGTGCAGGAGGTCGGTCTGGCGGCACAGAAAGGCCGGGACCTGGAGCATATCGACCACCTGCGCGGCCGCCGCCGCTTGTTCCGGGTGGTGGACATCTGTGATAACCGGAAGACCGGTGACCCTCTTGACCTCCGCCAGCGCTTCGAGCCCCTCGTCGACACCGGGCCCGCGGAAGCTTGACTCGGAGGACCGATTGGCCTTGTCGTACGAAGCCTTGAACACCAGCGGCACGCCGTGGCGGGCGGCGATGTCTCCAACCCTGCCGGCGACATCGACGACGAAGTCTCTTGATTCGACCACGCAGGGACCGGCCAAATACACTGGTCTGGCGCCGCCACCGATCAACATACCGTCAACAAGGTTGAAGCTCGTGATCGTCATCGGGGACAGTGTATCAGTGGAGACTCGCGTCGGTGAGCACCGAGGAACCGATGTTGGGATTTGATATTGGATGTTTGATATTCGATGTTGGATACGACAACAGCATCAAGCTCTTCCCACAATCAATCGGTGCGAGGGGCGCCCGATCCAATATCCAATATCCAATATCCGAAATCGACTCGCTGCTGGGTGGAGCGACCGTTCAGGCCTCCAGCGCTCCCGTCGCCGCCTCCACAGCTTCATCGATCTCACCCGTTACCTCGTCGATTGCCGCTGCAACCTCCTCGGTCTCCGTGGCCTCGGCCTCCTGGTCGGCCTTTCGCTGATCGCGGTAGTCGACAGCGGCGGCGATAAAGGACTTGAAGATCGGGTGCGGATCATAGGGCCTGGACTTGAATTCGGGGTGGAACTGACAGCCGAGGAACCACGGGTGGTCGGGCAGTTCGATGACCTCGACAAAGATCCGGTCGGGCGACTTGCCGCTTACCACCAGGCCCTTCTCCTCGAACAAAGGCACGTACTCGGGGTTGACCTCGTAGCGGTGGCGGTGGCGTTCCCACACCTCGTCCGAACCGTACATCTCCCACGCGTTTGAGGACGGAGTCAACCGGCAGGGGTACTTCCCAAGCCGCATGGTGCCACCCATCTGGTCGACTCCCACCAATTCCCGCATTTTGTAGATGACCTTGTAGGGCGGTTGGCTGACGAACTCAGTTGAGTGGGCGCCGGCGAGCCCGCACACGTTGCGTGCAAACTCGACGATGGCGGTCTGCAGACCGAGGCAGATTCCGAAGAACGGAATCTTGTGGCCACGGGCAAACTCGATCGCACGAATCATGCCCTCGATGCCGCGTTTGCCGAAGCCGCCGGGGACCAGGATGGCGTCCACTTCGAACAGCTCGCCCGGATATCCCGAACCCTCGAGGGACTCCGAATCGATAAAGACCAGGTTGGTCTTGACCCCGTTGGCCAGCCCGCCGTGGATCAGAGCCTCGTTGAGCGACTTGTAGGAGTCCGCCAGATCCACGTACTTACCGACGATGCCCACCGAAACCTCCTCGGTCGCAGCGCGGGTGGCATCCACCACCGCCCGCCACCTGCTCAGGTCGCGTTGGCCCTTTGGCAGATTCAGCATCTCGAGGACGATTTCATCGAAGCCCTCGGCGGCCAGTTTGAGGGGCACGTCGTAAATGGTATCGGCGTCCTGTGCGGGGATCACCGCCCGCGCCTCGACATTGCAGAACAGGGCGATCTTTTCACGCAGATCGGGGGGCAGCGGACGGTCGCACCGGCACAGGAGGATGTCGGGCTGGATTCCGATCTGAAGGAGCCCCTTCACCGAGTGTTGGGTGGGCTTGGTCTTGAGTTCGCCCGAGCTCTTGATGTAGGGCACCAGGGTCAGGTGGGCGTTGAGGACATTGCCGCGCCCGGCTTCGGTTCGGAACTGGCGGATGGCCTCGAGGAAGGGCAGCGACTCGATGTCACCCACGGTGCCGCCGATCTCGACCATCACAAAGTCCACGTCTCCACCGAGGGCGCGAATGCCGTCCTTGATCTCGTCGGTGATATGAGGAATCACCTGGACGGTCTTGCCGAGGTAATCGCCGCGGCGCTCCTTTTCGATCACCGTCTTATAGACCTTGCCGGTGGTGAAGTTGTTTTTCTTGCCCATACTCGCCGATGTGAAGCGTTCGTAGTGACCGAGGTCGAGATCGGTCTCGGCGCCATCATCGGTCACAAAGACCTCGCCGTGCTGGAAGGGCGACATGGTGCCGGGATCGACGTTGACGTACGGGTCCACCTTGAGCATGGTCACCGAGTACCCGTGGGCCTCCATCAGAGCCGCCAACGACGACGCCGAAATGCCCTTGCCCAACCCTGAAACAACACCACCTGTGAAGAAAACGTATTTCGTGGCCATCTGCCCCACCTGCTCATTTCTGCTGTTGCATGATTTTTTCGACGCGTTCCAGGTCTTCCGGTGAATCGACCCCAAACGCCGGGTGCGGCGCATCCAGAACCAGGATCGGTATCCCATTCTCCAGCGCCCGCAGCTGCTCGAGTCCCTCCGCTCTCTCGAGGGAGGACGGCGCCAGGGCGACAAAACGCGCCAACGCCTCGCGGCGGAAACAGTAGATGCCGAGGTGGAGCCGCCACAGGGCCTCAGCGTTCTCGGGCGCTCGCGGATACGGAATCAACGACCGCGAAAAATAGAGCGCCCGTCCGCGCGAATCACGCACCACCTTGACCGCGTTGGGGTCATCAGCCCGTTCCGGATCGAGCGGTCGGCACAGTGTTGCCATCGGTGCCTCCGCATCGCCATGGAGGCCCCGCACCAGGACATCGATGTTGTCGCCGCTCAACAGGGGCTCGTCGCCCTGAACGTTGACGACCACATCCCACTGATCACGCCCCGCCACCGCCGCCGCCACCCGGTCGGTGCCCGAAGGACACTCGCCGGTCAGAACCGCCTCAGCGCCCGCGGCCTCAGCGGCGCGGGCGATCCGCTCATCGTCCGTCGCCACGATCACGTGTTCAACCGTCGCCGCCTCCGATGCACGGCGTACGACGTGCGCGATCATCGGCTCTCCAGCCAGCTCCGCCAGGGGTTTCCCGGGAAAACGGGTAGACGCCCAGCGGGCCGGAATCACGGCAACTGTTCGAAAATCAGCCTGTCCCATCCTGTAGATCGATGCTAACGACCGGAGGAGAGCAAGTCAAGCCACATCGACTATATTCAAACAAACGTTTGTTACTATTTCTTTAATCATTGATTAGAAGATACTTAATAGATAAATTACCTCAGGAAACGGTACATCGCGCGACCCCAACCGGGAAAAGCAGACTTCTCTCGGCGATCACGCCTGAAATCCTTGTCAGACGTGTCAAAAATTGATACAAACAACTGTATGAATATCAGCACCCGTGAACGTGTGCTCCTGGCCGCCACTCGTCTCTTTGCCGACTCGGGCTACCGCGGCGCATCGGTGCGCGATATCTGCAACCAGGCCAGAGCCAACCCCGGGGCCATCTCCTACCACTTCGGTGGCAAGCGGCAGCTCTACCGGTCGGTGCTGCGCCAGGCCGCGGCATCGCTTGCCGAGATGGGCCCGGCGAGCGGTTCTGAGGACAGCGCCGAGCCCCTGGGCGCGGAGGAAGCGCTCGGACGCATCCTTCGCCGTCTGCAGACGGACGACACGGCCACTCGTCTCCTCCTGCGCGACCTCGCCGACGGCGGCGCCGTGGCCGTCGAATCGCTCTCCCCGCCGCTGCGCAGTGCATTCGAGCGACTCAACACCGCCCTCGGAGAGGACGACAACCCGAGAGGAACCATCGAGAGTCGGCTGTTGTTTCTCAGTATGGCGGCACCGCTGTTTTTGATGACCGCCGCGTGGCCGGTGGTCGCCCGCGCACTCGATCTCCAGCCTGACCAGCGCGAACCACTCCTCGCTGAGCTATTGCACCGTGTCATCTCAAATCACAACGTGGAAATACCCTGACCGGACGACCGATCCCTGCACGATCTCTGAACCAGGAGTAACGTGGCAACGGATCCCCGCGAATTGGAGACCGAGATCGTGCCCAAACAGGCATCCAATAAGCCCCCCACTCAACTTCGGGTCTCGGACATCAGAGGCATCGCCCAACTGGCAACACGGGCGACTGCGGGGGTCACCCGCGTGGTGGAAGGCGTTCACCAGTCGGTGTGGAGCACCCTGGGTTTTTCGGGCGGACAGGAGCCCGGGCGTACCGGTGGCATCACCGGTCTGGTCTACAGGGGTGTCCACGGTGTCACGCACCTTTTTGGCAGTGGCGTGGACACGGTCCTGGCCGGGCTGGAATCTCTCTTTCAGTCGGCGAACGATGCCACCATCGATTCTCCCGAGCGCGAGGCCATTCTCGCCGCCCTCAACGGGGTGATGGGTGACCGGCTGTTGGCTGACGACAACCCGTTTGCCACCCGGATGACGCTGCGTTTTCGGGGAGAGAATTTGAATCAGGAAGTCCAGCCCCCACTGCCCGACGCAACCGGCAAGATCCTGGTCCTGATCCACGGTCTGTGCATGAATGATCTCCAGTGGCGGACAACCCAGGATGGGCACGTTGTCGACCACGGCGAAGCACTGGCAACGACCCTCGGCTACTCCCCCATCTCCGTACGCTACAACTCCGGTTTGCACATTTCAGAAAACGGACGCGAACTTGCCACCCTTCTGGAACAGGTGGTGACACGGTGGCCCGTCCCAGTCGAAGAACTTTCCGTGGTGGCCCACAGCATGGGAGGCCTGCTGATCCGCAGCGCACACCACGCCGCCGCACGCGACGACCTTCGCTGGCCGAAAGACCTGAAGAATATCGTTTTTCTCGGCACACCACACCACGGCGCACCGCTCGAACAGGCCGGAAACTGGATCGATGTCGTCCTCGGCAGCACGCCCTATACCGCTCCCTTCGCCAGGCTCGGTCAGTTGCGGAGTGCCGGCATCACTGATCTCAGATACGGCCACCTGCTGGACGAGGACAGGCAGGGGCGCGACCGCTTTCAACATACAACCGACAACCGGCATGTTGTGCCTCTGCCCAATGGCGTCGCCTGTTTCACCGTGGCCGCCACGACCGCTTCCGAGCCCGGTTTCCTGGCCAACCGGCTTCTTGGCGACGGGCTGGTACCGGTTGACAGCGCACTCGGTCGCCACTCTGATGGACGGCGAAACCTCGGCTTGCCTGCCGTGGCGCAGAAGATCGAATTCCGCATGAATCACCTCGGGCTCTTGAGCAGCACCGATGTGACCCGCCAGATTGTGCGGTGGCTGACGCCCGATCCGACATGACGACGAGCCGTGGAAAACCCGGCCCGCCGTCGCGTATATCCTGGAGAACGGAGGGAGACGTCAAATGAAGAAGCACCACCTGTTCGCCTACTACTGCACCCTCCTGGTGCCGATCGGCGTTCTCATCGGCGCCAGGATCTGCTCGGCCACAGGGTTTCAGGTTCTTTCTACGATTCTGGGAACGGCGACCGGTATCTGCGCCTCATGCCTCATCACGAGATCTTCGGAATCCGCCGAAATCTCGTAGCCTCAGGGCCATCCCACATCCGACTCTACGGTGCAGAACATCATCCAGTTCGTTTTCATATCCGTGGCCGGCCTCGTGCTGTGTCTCTGGTTGCGCCAAGCCGGCCGTCTCGACCGCCCCAGGGCATGGACCCTCGCTCTCGGCCTCGGTTTCTTCACTCTGACGGAAGTCGGCCGGAATTTTCTCCGGCCGTCCGGTGAATCCTCTGGACATCGCAGCCACCCTGATCTGCGGTGGAGCGGCACTCCCGCTCTACCTGCTCATCAACCGTCAAGAACCCTCCTTCGGCTGACGCCTTGACCCGCTGCACACAGTAATGAGGGTTCACCGGGTTTTGTATACTGAGCCTCACGAGCAAAATCAAAACATGGAGACGCCAATGTCAGAGAAAAACGTCGATCTGGTTCAGACCATGTACGCAGCCTTTGCGAGCGGGGATGTTCCCGCTGTCCTCGAGGCAATGGACCCTGAGATCGTGTGGAACGAAGCGGAGAACTTCCCCTACGCCGACGGCAACCCCTACGTCGGTCCGGATGCCATTGTCGCGGGCGTGTTCATGCGGCTCGGCAGCGAGTGGGAGTATTGGAACCTGGCGATCGAAAAACTGCTCGACGCGGGCGACACGGTGGTGGCGTTGGGCCGCTACCAGGCCAAGAACAAGGAAACCGGAACCGAGATCAACGCCCAGTTCTCCCACTTCTGGGGCATTCGCAATGGCAAGGCCGTGACCTTTCAGCAGTACGCAGACACCGCCCAGGTGCAAAAAGCCGTGGGCGGCTGGTAGCAATTCCAGATCGGCTGGAGCACAATCTAAAAGTGCCAATACCTGCAGTAGGAGTGACATGAGTTACGAACTCTACGTGTATGCGCCCATCGAGGACGAACCGCCCGTCACTGAAATCTCGGGGTTACTGGACGTTGCCGGTTGGCAATGCGTCCTTGTCACAGGTATCGAAACCTTCCAGCAGGCGCTGCATCTCCATGACTCCACCGCTCTCGGTTGGGACCTCGCCGACGACGTCGGCGACTCGGTTGGCAGGGCCGTGGCCGAGGAGAACCCCGAACTGCTGTCGATGCCTGTCGACAGGCTCACCGCCGTCGAAATCGAAGTGGAGTCGCCGTTTGTTCCAGATCCGGAAGTCGTTTCCGAACTTCGGGAATCCGAAATCAGACCGGATCTCGTCACCCGGGTCGAGGAGGCTGTGGCGTGCTACGCCTTCAGAGTCGGAGGAGACGTTACCGAGACGACGGTCGAGTTCTTATGGGCGCTGGCGTCGGCCGTCGGCGTACTCACCGACGGCGTTTTGGAGGACGTCGAGGACGGCACCCTCCTCGATTGCACCGACGCCGAGGACTGAAAGCAGACGCCTCGGAACAAACGCCGGCGAATCTGCGTAGTTCACGACAGGAGGAGTCCACATGATCAAGACATTTCGCGCCGTGAAGTTTCTGTTCGTGGGGCCAATGATCCTCGCCATGTTGGTCGTGATCAATTACATGACCTCGCCCGGAGACTGGTGGGTTCAGTGGGCCGCCCTGGGTATCGGTATCGCCTGGTTCATCAGTCTGTTCCGGGTGGTGGCGGCCCTGATCGTTGCGGGCGGTGTGGCCGGTCTGGTCGCCTTTCTCAGAAACCGACAGGTCGCAGCACCCAATCGCGACATCTGATCGCCAGCTCGCGGGAGGCCGCGGCGCCTCCGGTCCATGCGAAACTGTGATCCATGGATGCCACGATCCGAATGGTCGAAGAGCGTGATTGGCACGCCCCCGCAACGGTGTTCAACCACTTCGTGACCGACGGACGGCGCCTCGGCATCACCAATTTCCTCGCCCACATCTCATCGGGCAACGAAGGCAGCATCCGCTTCCACGCCCGGCACGGCTTCACCGAGTGCGGGCGTTTTCTGAAAGTCGGCGAAAAGGCCGGACGGACCTTCGACATGGTGTGGACGCAGCGGATCGAGGATTGATGCTGGATGCAGGATGCAGGATTCAGGGTTCAGGATGCAGGATCCAGGATGCAAGATCGCCCACGAGTCGGGGGAATGAGGCGGTGAGGGCTGGGCTCAGCAGGTCATGACGGTAGGGGTCGGCGTACCGCCTCACCAACGGGAAAGGACTGTGTAAGATCATTCGAAGGTCGATCCAAAACCTCGAGGCCAACAAATACTGGAGGCAGACATGATCGGATACGTGACCCTGGGAACCAACAACGTCGAGAAGGCGGCGGTTTTTTATGACGAACTGCTCGGGCTGATCGGCGCTAAACGGTTTATGGAGAGCGAAAAGTTCATCGCCTGGACCGTCTCGCCCACGACTCCCGGGCTCTGCATCACCAAGCCTTTCGACGGCAACGAGGCCACGGTAGGCAATGGGGTCATGGTGGCCCTCGTTATGGACAGCACCGACAAGGTCGATGCGCTGTACGCGAAGGCCATGGAACTCGGCGCCGACGACGAGGGCCCAGCTGGTCCGCGCGGCGACAATTTCTACGCCGCATACTTCCGCGACCTCGACGGCAACAAGCTCAACGCTTTTTGTATGACCTGAACCTGAACCGAACATGAGCCCGGCCAAACGAGGACCCCGATGACGACTTCGACACGTCCCGAGATGGAACAGGTCGCCCGCCGCTGGATCGAAGAAGGTTGGCAAAGAGGCAACGCCGGAGTCGTCGACACGTTGCACGCGACGGACTTCGTGGATCACGACCCGGGAGGCCGCGCGGCCGACAATGATGGATTCAAACTGGGCATCGAGATCATCCGCATTCGCGATGGGCGCATCACCGAGCGCTGGGGCGAGTGGGACGGCATCGATCTTCTGGAACAACTGGGTCGGGTTAGGCTGTGATGTCCGCGACACCCGGACAGCGCTACGCGTGGATTCTCTTTGACGCCGACGGCACGCTCTTTGACTATGATGCCGCCGAGGCTGCGGCGCTCACGGCGTCCTTTGCACGTATCGGACGACCGTTCACACCCGAACACTCGGAGATCTACCGCGAGATCAACGGCAGGATGTGGAAGGAGCTCGAACGGGGCACCACAACCCAGGCACGCATACGCGTAGAACGGTTCGAAAAGCTGTTCGAAAGGATCGGCGTTGACGGCGACCCGGTTCTCTTCGGCGAGGACTATCTCGCCAACCTCGCCGGTCGAACCGAGCTGATCGCCGGCGCGGACGCGACTGTGGCTGCGCTTGCGGACGTCTCCCGCCTGATGCTGATCACCAACGGCATTGCCGCCGTTCAGCGGCCGCGGGTTGCCGCGTCATCAATCCACGATCACTTTGCCGGTCTCGTGATTTCCGAGGAAGTGGGCGCCGTCAAGCCCGACCCGCGGATCTTCGATACTGCGTTTGCCGAGATGGGCCACCCGCCGAAGTCGCAGGTTCTCATCGTGGGCGACAGCCTGACCTCCGACATCAAGGGCGGCAACGACTACGGTATCGACTCCTGTTGGTTCAACCCATCGGGGCTGCCGCGGCAAGACGACGTGGAACCGACCCATGAAATCCGCTGGATCGACCAGGTGCTCGAAATCTGCAACGAATCTACCGCCTGACACCATGAAGAAGAAGAACGTCGACATGAGAAAGCTCACCGCCTCAAGCCTGTGTCTGATGGTCTTGACGGGATTCGGCTGTCAGTCGGTTTCGAGCCCGACCACACCAAATGTAACACCGGATGACTTTGGCGCCTGCACCGATCACCACCGCCGGTGTCGAGATCGATGTGCGCCGGCTGAAGTGCGGAAAGTCGCGTGTTACGGAGGCAACATGGGCGGAGTCACGAAGATCTGCGAGTGCGAAGAAGGGACCGTCCTGGA
>JASJGQ010000062.1:0-9319 GCA_033791425.1 Acidobacteriota bacterium | reverse complement strand
CGCACCTCCATGATCTTCGAGGGCCTCGGCAAGGGCCGGCGCATGCGGATGATGGAAGAGGACATCGAGTATCTGGAGGCCCAGGTGCCGCTCATCGCCGGGATCTCGAGCGAGTACTCCCAGGGCCTGATCGCCCGCTTCGGCGATCGCCAGCGTTCGGTGGACGTGTCGGGGGTATCACCGGTCTACGGTGTGATGCGCAACATGGTCCCGGCTGCAGGCGGCCGGTTCATCAACCAGATCGATGTTGCCCAGCGACGTCGCGTGGTGTTTGTCGGAAACGAACTTGCTGAAGATCTTTTTGGGACGCAAGAGGCGGTCGGAGAGACGGTGATGATCCATGGGTCACCGTTCCTTGTCATCGGTGTCCTGGTGCCCAAGGAACAGGATTCTTCCTACTCGGGCCGCGATCACTCAAAAATGATCATTCCTCAATCCACCTTCCGGGCCCTCACGGGACAGAAATACGTCGACAACTTCATATACAAGGCACCGACTCCCGATCTCAATGAGACTTTGAACGACCAGGTACGGACCGCACTGAGCGGTCGTCTGCGGTTTCACCCCGATGACGATCAGGCGGTCCAGCTGTGGGACACCACCGAGATGTTTGTATTCATGGATGCCTTCATGCTCGGCTTTCAGATCTTTCTCGGCATCATGGGCGTGCTCACACTGGTCGTCGGCGGAATCGGCGTCTCCAACATCATGAATGTGGTCGTCGAGGAAAGGACGCGGGAGATCGGCATCAAGATGGCGCTTGGCGCGCGCGGTCGCGCCGTCCTCGGTCAATTCTTGCTCGAGACCATGGTCCTGACCGCAATCGGTGGCGCCATCGGGCTCGGGATCTCGTTCGCGATCTGCTCGGTCTTTCCCACAAACCTCGAGGAGTACGTGGGTCTGCCGACGCTGTCGCCCGGTCTCACGATCCTCACCGCCTCAATTCTCGGTCTGGTGGGGTTGGTGGCCGGATATTTCCCGGCCCGCGAAGCCTCTCGTCTCGACCCCGTCGTGGCGATGAAGCTCTAGCTTTGAATTAGGAATTAGGAATTAGGAATGACGAACATAGCTCTCCATCCAGGATCTACGAGGTCGGTAGGTACGCGACCGTATTCGGTTTCTCTCTTCAGTCGAGGTTGGGTGGGCGCGAATTCCTCATTCCTCATTCCTCATTCCTCATTCACGGCCCGCCAATCGGGGCCGACGCTCTTGGGGGTGGTGTGATGCGCTTGCTCGATTGGCGGGTCGTTGGTCAGCTGTTCTGGCGAGCTTCGTCGCTGCAGCGCAAACGCGCGACCCTGACCGTCGCCGCCATCGCCTGGGGCACCGTGGCCATCATCATGCTCCTGTCATTCGGCGAGGGGCTCAAGATCCAGCTCATGAAGGGCCGCCGCGGCATGGGCGAGAACATTGCCGTGTGGTGGCCGGGCGAGACCTCCAAAGTATGGCAGGGCTTACCGGAGGGCCGGCCGATCCGTCCGAGGATGGACGACGTCACCTACCTCCGAGGCCGTATGACGGCGGCGTCAGGCGTCATCGGAGAGATGACCAGCTGGTCGAGCACCCTGACCTATGGCTCAACCACCATCACCGGTCGGGTGACCGGAACCAACTGGGAGTACGGAGAAATCCGCCATCATTTCCCACAGGCCGGCGGACGGTTTCTCAATGTCAAGGACGAACAGGAAAAACGGCGGGTCATCTTTCTCGGTGACGCACTGGCCGAGGAGATCTTTGGTGAGGTGGAGCCGGGCGGCACGACGATGTTTGTCGACCGGGTGCCGTATCTGGTCGTCGGTGTCCTGCAGCACAAGATGCAGATGGGGACCTACAAGGGGCCGGATGAGGACGGGTGCGTCATTCCGATCAGCACCTTCTCAGCGCAATTCGGCCGCCAGCGGCTGACCAACATCGTCTTCAAGGCGCGGTCGGCCGAAGACATGCCCCGGGCGCGGGAGCAGTTCGAACTGGCCCTGGCCGCCAAATACCGTTTCGACCCGACCGATGAGGAAGTCACAGACCTGTGGGACACGGTCGAGGGCGCCAAGGTCATGGGCAACATCATGATCGGTCTCCAGGCATTTCTCGGCATCATCGGCGTCCTGACCCTCCTTATCGGGGGCATCGGGGTGGCCAACATCATGTATGCCGTGGTCAAGGAGAAGACCCGCGAGATTGGGGTGCAGATGGCACTCGGCGCGCACCGCGGCTGGGTCACCGGGCCCTTTGTCCTGCAGGGGCTCTCCTACACCCTGGTAGGCGGCGCCCTCGGTCTTGTCCTGGCGATGGTGATGATCCTGCTGCTCGGTCTAATCCCGGTCGAAGGCAATCAGGCGCTGGAATTTCTCGGCAAGCCCACGCTGTCGTGGCAGATCGCCGCGGCCACGGCGGGAATTCTGGGCGGCATCGGAATCCTGGCTGGATATTTCCCGGCGCGGCGGGCGGCAACCGTGGATCCTGCGGAAACTTTGAGGTACGAGTGATGGAACCGCAATTAGGAATGAGGAATGAGGAATTAGGAATGGCGGCCCATGATCCCGAACCAATCGAGAACCGGAGTTGCCGATGAACTGGTCATTGGGGAAGAAGAAGAACGGTGTCACGGAGTCGAATGGGCACATCATCGATATGAGCTCCATCACCAAGGTCTATGACACCGGCAAGATCAAGGTCGAGGCGCTCCGCGGGATCGACCTCGTGGTAAAGGGTGGGGAGTTCGTGGCGGTGGTGGGGCCCTCGGGGTCCGGCAAGTCGACACTTCTCAACCTCCTCGGTTGCCTCGACACGCCGTCGGCCGGTGACTACCGCCTGGGCGGCGAGGCAGTCGGCGGCCTCGACCGTGACCAACTCGCGGACATCCGCAACCGACGGGTCGGTTTTGTCTTTCAGAACTTCAACCTGCTGCCGCAGCTGAGCGCACTCGAAAACGTTGAGATGCCGATGTTGTTCGGCGGGGTCGGTCGCAAGGAACGCCGGCGACGCGCGCTCGAACAACTGGAAGCTGTGGGACTGGCCGATCGGGTGGAACATAAACCCACCGAGCTCTCCGGGGGCCAGATGCAGCGGGTGGCAATTGCCCGCGCGCTTGCCATGGAGCCGGACATCGTGCTCGCCGACGAGCCCACCGGCAACCTCGATACCGGGTCGGGCTCGGACGTGATGACTGTTCTCGATGGTCTTTGGAAGCAGGGGAGAACCCTGATCGTGGTGACCCACGATACGGCGTTGGCGAAGCGGGCCAACCGCATGGTGGAAATCCGGGATGGATTGGTCGTCGAGGACAAGGCCACCTCGTAGAATTAGGAATTAGGAATTAGGAATTAGGAATGCCGCCCGCCCACGCGGATTCAGGATTCGGTTCCCATGCTCCCGCCCACCCCTTTCAGATGCGGATGTGCCTGTCCCCTTTTCACTTTAGGTTGCGATCCCATCTCCTCCACGACCTTTATGGACGCAAATATTGGGGAGGGAGAGGCGGAAATTCCTCATTCCTCATTCCTCATTCCTCATTTTGCTAAGCTGCGTGAGCGGCTACGCGGTACAATGGTGGGTGAGGTACCTGCATGTTAGAGGACGAGCTCACACCCACACGGCGTCAATTTCCGAGGATCCCGACCGAAAACGTGGTCCTGATTCACCGCATTGGCCCGGCGGAGCAGCGCGAGATGGCCACCGCCCGCCAGATGGGGCCCGGCGGTCTCATGATCAACAGCATCGAGTCGCTGGAAGTCGATTCCTACTTGCGCCTCATGCTCACCCTCGACCACGAAGTCATCGAGGCGATCGGCAGAGTGGTGTGGGAGAAGCCGGGCAAGGAAGGTGGATACGACGTCGGTGTCGCCTTCGTCTCCATCGACGCCGCTCATGCCGACCGGATCATGACCGAAATGGTTCAGGCCAACCCGGGTTAGCCCAATCCGGTCCAGAAGCGCATATCAGCACCACCAAATCGGGTCTCAGTAGTCGAGGGTGAGAATTCGTCCGTCAGTGAAGCTGAAGAACGCATCTTTCTCGGTGACCTGAATCCCGGCCGCGAGATCGCCGGGCGTCTTGCCCGCAGCTTTGAGACAACCCGGGCAGGCGAAGACCGGTACCCTGAGTTCCTGCAGACGGGTCAGCTGCGTGTGTGAGGGTGGGAATCCATCGAAGGCGATGTCCGGTGCGTCCGCCAGCACGACGTCGATACCGGCGATATCGAAGTAGACCAGGACATCACGGTCCGCCGCCATGATTTCCGCCATCTTGAGGGCCATCAGCACTCTGTGTGGGTCTTCGGAGCCGTGGGAGATGTGGATGAAGACTCCGTCGTGGGGCGGAATCGAGACCACGGTTTCGGTCAAAGCTGAGTTGGTGTCGCAACCCGGCGCCGCCGCCATCACGAACAGACAGAGGGCCATTGAAAAGACACGTGATGAGCGCATTATTTTCTCCTTTGAGAAACTCTGCAAACTATTGAATTAAAAAGACTTCATTCCCTCGAGGGCACGGTAGCACGATCGTTGGTGCGGTGCACCGCCGGCGGAGTCGTAGAATGCCCGGGGAGGACTCATGCGATGACTCAGCCATCACCCCTCAAGGGCAGCTGTTTGTGCGGCGAGGTGCGGTTCGAAGTCACGCCGCCGACAAAGTGGTGTGCGCACTGCCACTGTTCGCTGTGCCAACGGGCTCACGGCGCGGCATTCGTGACCTGGTTCGGGGTTGAGAGGTCGCAATTCGTGATGACCTCGGGTGATGAAAAGGTCGCGTGGTTCAAGTCCACCGCGCCGGCGAGACGAGGTTTTTGTGCGCGGTGCGGGAGCACGCTCTTTTTCGAGAGCGACAGCTGGCCCGGTGAGATCCATATCGCCCTCGCCCACATGGAGGGCGCCATCGACCGGGCGCCGGCAGCGCACGTGTTCTACGACACCCACGTGACGTGGGTCGAGTTGGGCGACGACCTTCGCCGTCTCGGTGGGCCGAGCGGTACCGGAGAACTCGATTCGGAATAGTCGGCGTGAACCGGTCGCCCTCACGTGGATTTCCCGGAAACCGCCCATCGCAAAGTTCGAGAATGCCGGCGAGGTGAATTCGACCCAGCAGTGTCATCGTCCGCCCTCCTTTCGCGAAACGACCAGGGTGGCAAGGCCCTGCTACACTGGCGCGCGGAGGGGCGTCGCGAGATGATGGGAAAACGGACCATTACCGGGTTGCTCGTGCTGTTGGCTGCCGCCGGTCTCATCGGGTGGGCCGAGGATGATGTTCCCGCGGAAAAAGAGAGGGTGGGCGGCCTCGCCTTTGTCGACGAGGTCGAAGTCACGGTCGTCAACATCGAAGTCTTTGTCCGCGACAAAGACGGAGTCCCGGTGACCGATCTCGGCATCGATGACTTCGAGGTTTTTCAGGATGGCGAACAGCGAAAGCTGACCAACTTCATGCTCGTCGACAAGACGGTGAGAGAGACGATCCTGGATTCTCGTTCAACCGCCCTCGCCAAGGAGCCGACTGAGGCTGGGACGCCGCTGCCGTCGCAGCCTGAGATCCGGCCGGTCCACATCGTGGTCTATATCGACAATGAGAACCTTCTGCCCTTTGACCGCAACCGGGTTCTGAGCCACGTACGCGATTTTCTGGCCGACACCGTGGGGCCGGGGGTGGAGGCGATGATCGTCTCCAACCAGGGCTCACCAAAGGTGATTCAGGCATTTTCGTCCGATCCGCAAGAGCTCGGCGCAGCCCTGCGTGAGTTGCGTCGGGGGACCGGGGGCCGGACGTCTCTTCAGTCACAGCACGCGGCGCTCAGGCGAGACCTCGTGCGGTTGGCCAACGAGGGTCTCGACCGCGACGGCAACAGCCAAAAGGCGATACTGGCCCTCGAGGATCTCATTTCCTACGCTGATCAGGTTCAGGCCGAGCTCGTCCGAGACATCACGGCAGTCCGCATGTTGGGGGCGGGTCTGACCGGTCTGCCGGGGCGAAAATGTCTTGTCTATGTCTCGAGTGGCCTGCCAATGGTCGTGGGCAAAGACCTCTTTTACCAGTTCACCAACTATTTCCAGGGCAGGTCGATGCTTTCCTTGAGCGCGCGCTACAACCAGCGCGCGGAGTATAGCGACCTTGCGGCTGCGGCAAACTCCCAGGGCATGGTCTTTTACACCATTGATGCCCGGGGCTCGGCTCCCGCCTCAGGCATTTCCGCCGAGAGCGGTGTATCGGGCGATCCTTCGGCCGACGCCATTTATCAGATGAATCTCGAACAGCCTCTACTTTTTCTTGCGGAAAAAACCGGCGGGTTGGCCACGGTAGGCACCAACAACTTCGAGGCCGGGTTGGACCGCGTCCGCGAGGATATCTTGACCTATTATTCCCTCGGTTATCCCATCACCAGCGCTGGAGGCGACCGGGTCCACCGCATCGAAGTCAAGCTCCCGGGACACTCGAATTTCGATGTACGCCACCGGCGGACCTTTGTGGAAAAGTCGATGGAGTCCGAGGTTCAGGACCGTGTGATGACCGCTTTGCTTTTCGATGTTGACGAAAACCCGATGGGTGTTGAAGCGACCGTTGGTGAGCCTTCCGCTGCTCAAGAAGGGCGTTTTCTGCTGCCGCTCAGGGTCTCGTTCCCCACCGAGTCCGTGGCTCTTTTGCCGGAAGGCGACACTCTGAAAGGCGAGGTTGTGCTCTTTGTGTCCCTTCGCGACAGCGCCGGGAAACAGGCGGATTTGCAGAGCCGGGTTCAACCCATCAGCATTCCCAGTGCCGAGTATGCGCGTATGGCCAAGCTGCCCCTGTCGATCGATCTGCAGTTGTTGGTGGTGAGCGGAAGGTACCGCATATCGGTGGGTCTCTTCGACCGCCTGACCCGCCAATCCTCGTACCAGACTCTCGCGACCTCTATTCCAGAAAACTAGTCAGGGAGAGATTGCATGAAAATCCGCTCCGCAGTCACAGTCTTCTTTACCGTTTTTGCCTTCACGATGGTGCCGGTTTTCGCCGACGCCCAGGCCGCCGGCCGGGTGTCCGTCAAGCTGGTCGACGTGGATGGTAAACCCATCCAGGGGGTCACGATCACGGTCACGACATCTTCCCTGGAGAATTACCGGGAAACCAAGGAAACCAACAAGAAAGGCCGCTTCCTCGTCGCCCACACCGATGCGACCCTCACCTACACCTACAAGATGGAAAAAGAGGGTTACGAGACCCGGGTGGAGAAGGTCCGGCCCCCCGTTGGTGGAGTCTCCCAGGCGACCTTTGTCATGAAGCCGGCCGGGTCTTCAGGTGCCGGCGGCCAGACCCAGGGCGCCCAGCTTTCGGGGACTGCGGCAAATGTCTACAACCAGGGCGCGGAAGCCCAGAACGCCGGTGATCTGGACACCGCCGCGGAACGTTACGCCAAGGCGGCTGAGCTCGATCCCACGCTGGCGGCGCCCGTCACCGGGCTTGCGGCTGTTTACTTCCTGCAGGGAAATTTCGGCGAAGCTGCGGCTGCGGCCGAAAAGGCCGTGGCGCTTGATCCCTCGGATTCCCGCGCCCTGCAGATCCGCTATGAGGCATATCGCCGGGCCGGCGACCCGCGGGCCAAGGAAGCCGCTGCGGCCCTCCAGGCCTCGGGAGGTGATTCCGACGCCGCAGGCCGCGTCTACAACGAGGCGGTGGATGCGTTCCAGTCGGGTGACCGAGCGACGGCTCGCAAGCATCTTGAAGATGCGATTTCGTTGGACGGTGGGATGATTCAACCCCACGTTCTGCTGGCCGCAGTTTGCGGAGAGCAAGGTGATCTCGAGTGTGCCGACCGGGAACTCGCTGCGACCTTTGCCCTCGATCCCGACAACGCCCTGGCGGTGCGGCTCGCCTACGAAATCGCCGTGGTTCGTGGCGATTCGGAGGTCGAGATGAAAATGGCGACCAAGTTGGTGGTGGTCGATCCTGAATACGCGGGCGACAAGCTCTTCACCCGGGGTGTGGAGCACTATGACGCCAACCGTTTTGATCAGGCCATCGCGACGATGAACCTCGTGCTGCAGGCCGGTCCCGACGACCCGAGGGCTCTCTTCATTCTCGGCATGGCATTCTTCAACAACGGCGACGCCGAGACGGCGAAGGCGAACCTCGAGCGCTTCGTCGAACTGGCGCCGGATGACCCTGATGCCGCGATCGCCAAAGAGCTCTTGAGCTACGGCCAGTAACAAACGGATCGAACGAGGCAAAAGGATCTGACGAGGAGGTGCATATGAGAAAAAGCAGGACGCGGATGTTGGTGGCCTCTGTAATGTGTTGGAGCCTTCTGATCGTTGGTTGCGGATCCAGTGGTTCGGGACAACCGGCACCCACATCAACAGGCAAACCCAGCGTCACTCAGGTGGGACGCACCCAGGTGCGGACGATTGGAGCCGACCTCGAGGGCATCGTGAGCTACAAATACGCCGACTCGAGCCTCGGTGACGAGTGGATGATCATCGACGTCGCTCTGACCGGAGAGCGTAACGAGTCCATCGAAGTCAAGCTGAGCGATGTGTCGGTCCTCACTCCCGACGGAAGGCGCATTCCGCTGCCGACCCAGCAGGAGTTTATCGACGCCTACCCGCAGTTGCAGAGCACGTTGCGGCGGGCCGCCGTGGCGTCCCAGCCCCTCGAGGCCACCCGCGGCGGCAAGAGGGCCTGCGACCTCAACTTCCTGCGCATCCCCGGAACCGGTTCGACTCGCGACGCCATCTGGATCAACCAGCGCGAGCTCTGTGTCGGCATGCTCGCCTTCCCGGTCGATGGGGGCATCCAACCCGGCCGCTGGAAACTCATCATCGAGCTCGAGGAGTCGAGCCTCGAGATTCCGTTCGACCTGGGTCGATAGAGGGGCAATAGCTCGACCACGTGTCCGGCAGTCCGGACGGTACGTGATCGGGAGATCCGGAATTTCGGACATCTCGGCTGGGCGAGCGCGGTTCTCACCGGGAGTCTCGCCCCCACATCTGGACGCGGGTTTTCATAAGTCCCTGTTTTCAAACGGGAAACCTCCGGCCGTAATTGATTTGATGTTGTGTCTCGAAATCAAATCAATCCCAAGGTAGAGCTTCTCAAAAGGCACGGACTTTGCATGAAATATACTCTTGAAGATGAAGGACTATCCGGTCATCGAGTGTCAACCACGAACGGCGCGGTGTTCGCCCGGGTTTGAGGAAGCCGGGGATCGGGCTCATGCGCCGTTTTTGTACGAACGATGAAAGGAGGATGACGCAGGGGGGAGGAGGAGGAATTGCAAGGAAGGCAATCTTCGTTTTGTTCAATCTTTTTTGTAAGGAGAATTGGGTATGAATCGACGATTTCTGATTTCATTGCTGGCCGTGGC
>JASJGQ010000061.1:0-4608 GCA_033791425.1 Acidobacteriota bacterium | reverse complement strand
CATTGTCAGAGGGGGCACTCACGGGCAACACCGATCGGAGAATCGGGACGATCACGTCGGGGCGTCGCTATTCGGAGCCCAGCCCGTAGTGGGTGTGACCACGTGCGGCGGAGGTGCCTGGCTCCTCTCGGGAACAGCGCGCGGAAACGTGCCACGTGCGGCGGAGGTGCCTGGTTTCCTCCGCCTAACGGTTGAACGTCACAGAGGCGTCGAGCAGGGCCCGAGTGGCGGGGTGTTCGGGCCGCGCGAGCACGTCCGCGGTCCGTCCGATTTCCACCAACGAGCCTTCGTGCATCACTGCAACTCGCTCACAGAGATCCCGGACGACGGCAAGATCGTGCGAGATCATGATCAGCGCGAGACCATAGTGGTCCCGGAGATCGCTCAGCAAGTCGATGATTTCGCTCTGCACAGATGCATCCAGAGACGACACTGGTTCATCCAGAACCAGCAGGCGCGGCTCGGGTGCGAGTGCGCGTGCGATGGCGATGCGCTGCCGTTCTCCACCGGAGAATGCGTCGGCATAGAGGTTCTCGGCACCAACCGGAAGGCCGACCTGGTCGAGGACCTCGCGAACCCTGAGGCGCCGATCCCGGGTGTCACCTATTTTGGTAGCAACCAGAGGTTCGGCGACGATGGCGCCGACCCGGAGGCAGGGGTCGAGGGAGGCTCCGGGGTCTTGGAAAACGGCCTGGAAATGCCGTCGAAGCGTTCGGATCCGACTTTCAGGCACGTTGCTGATGACCCGTCCCTCGAAATGGACCGTACCGCGATCAGGTTTTTCGATCGCGAGCAGGAGCCTCGCCAACGTGGACTTTCCCGAGCCCGAACGGCCGACGATGGCCAGGGCCTCCCCTGGGCCAAGGCTGAAACTGACGCCGCTTACCGCCGTGACGTCATTGGCGGGTGCGTTCGTGCCGCGGTAGCGGCGGCACAGATCGTCGGCGACGAGCAGTGGCTCAGCTGTCGACATGCCCACCATCCCATTCGCCCGCCGCTACCGGGCACCGAAGCAGGCGATCGACCGCGATGGCGTCCAGCTCGGGGTGGGCCTCGTGGCAGGTCGACAGCGCTGCGGGACACCGCGAGGCAAAGGAACAGGCGTGCGAATCAACAGAGGCATCAGACAGCGTGGGAACCTTTGCCTGGCGATGGGTTCGACTTCGAGCCCCGGGCGCAGAGGCCAGGAGCAAACGTGTATACGGATGGAGTGGCTCGCGAAACAGGTGATCGGTGGGCGCCTCTTCGACGACCTCCCCGGCGTACATGACCAGAATTCGATCGACCGCGGAGCGCACCACCCCGAGGTCGTGGCTGATCAGCAGGAGGGCCAGATCGCCCTCCTCCACCAGCCGTGCGAGGAGGCCGAGGATCTCCACTCTGGTAACGGCATCGAGGGCCGATGTCGGTTCATCGGCGATGAGGAGACGCGGGTTGCCCGCGAGAGCGAGGGCGAGCATGACCCGCTGCGCCTGGCCCCCGGAGAGCTGGTGAGGATACGAACCGAGAATTCTGTCGACGGAATCGACGGCCACCATCTCGAGCAACTTTCGGGCCTGGTCCCTGCTTTCGGACCTGCTGCAACCGCGGTGGCAAGATACCGACTCCTCGAGTTGAAAGCTGACCGTGTAGACGGGGTTGAGCGCACTCGACGCTTCCTGGAAGCACAGGCCGGCGGTCCCGCCTCGCCACCTCAGGAGGTCGTCTGCGGTGGCGCTCGCAAGATCGTGGCCGTCAAACAAAATTGACCCTGAAGCGAACCGGCCCGGCTCCGGTACCAGCCCCAGGCAGGCCAGTGCGGTGAGGCTCTTACCGCTGCCGGACTCGCCGACGATACCCACCCGTTCGCCCGGAGCTATTGCAATCGATACGTCGCGCACGGCCAAACCGAACCCACCATCATCGCGCGGGAAACCGATTGTGAGCCGGCGCAGCTCGATCATGACCTCACCGGATCAGCCGTCGGTGCTCGAGTACCACATTGTCTGATTCGATAGCAGCGAAAAGAGTCGTTCGCTCGACCGGCCGGCCCCAGGTGTGGAGGACACTATCCGACAAATCCAGCGTGCCGTCGCCGTTATCGCCGAGAAGAACGAACCAATGATCGCCATCGGCAAGGACATCCCCCGGGAGCACATCCTCTCCCCACACGAGGGGACGACGAGCGCTCGTGATGCGGCCGCCGTCGATCGTGATCTGCTTGCGGGCCTCCAACTGCGATGGGTCGAGATCAGCATGCCCGCTGGTCGCCGTAGCTGCCAGGGTCCACGACGACACCATGATTCGATCTGCGACCAGCTGATTGACGTCTCTACCGAACGCATCCAGAGTCACAGCGTTCTTCTCAGCGGGCGTTTCGCCCTGGGGTTCAAAACCCGGCAACCTGAAGAGCTCGCTCGCTGACACAGCGATGTCGGGACCAAGGTCCGCCTCGATCAAAAGCCCGGGAAACGCGGGGTCGAGAAACCGGTCGACCTCGAGTGTCGTTACAGACTGCAGAGCACCGACGTCATTGGCCTCTTCAACCACTTCGATCCGGGCGTACAACCTGATCGTGCCCCATCCGTCCGGCGAGAGATTGTCGCTCTGCCCGATGTGGTCGTCATTGTGTTGTTCGGGCAGTCCATCGGCCTGAAGTGTCCGGCCCATTTCGGGAGCCAGAAACGTGCGGTACCGGAGGCGTTCTCCGGCGGTATCTGCGGTCAGCGCTCCACCGATATTCGAGCTCTCGACGGAGAACCAGAATACCCGCGATGATCGGCCCTCGTCCGGCCACCGAGAGGACTGTTGGTGGGAAACCGTTTGACCATCGATTTCGAGCCGGCCGGCCGGCGACAGCCACACATCGTCGCTTCCCCAGCGCTCGATGCGGAGGGCGAGGGCGACCTGGACCTGGTCGCCAGGGGGCACTCGTCGACGACCGTCGCGGAACACCGGGTCCGCACTTGAAGCAGTGACGATTCTCGCCTCGACCAACACTGGTCGACGGCGGTCTCGAATCTGATCGATGACAAAAGGAACAGCGATTATTACCGCGAGCACAACGAAAATCGCGATCGGAAGCCTGGATTCAGAATTCATGAGCAGATTGTAGCGCGGCGGCGATGGTCTATGATCCGGTTCGAGGCGTAAGGGATGATCACCAGGGTTTTGCGGAACGGGATGTGGCTTGGCGCCGGTGAGGCAGCGGTCAAAGGCGGCCTGTTGGTGGTTTCGATCTTGATCGCCCGTGGGAGTGGACCGTCGGGTGTCGGCACCTTCTCCATCGCCTTCGGGGCGGCGTTGATTGGAATCATGGTGCTCGCCCTTGGTCAACAAGAAGTTCTGATCCGGGAGGTAGCTCGGAGTCCTGACCACGCCCGAACGCTGCTCGACGGATCACGGATGGTGCAACGCCGCCTGGCGGCTTGGATCATCCCGGCCTCTGTCGTTGCGGCCTTCCTGGTGTCCGACACCAGTCTGCGTCTGACTCTCCTGGCTTTCATCCCGTATGTCGTCCTGCGCACCTCGATGGTCACTCGGGGGGCGGCCTTCAAGGGGCTGGACCGTATGGATGTGGAGGTTCGTGCGCGAGGCCTCGAGATATCGGTGGCGGTTCTCGGCATTGGTGCCGGCGTCATGCTGGGGTGGCCTCTCTGGTCGACAGGTGTCGCGTTTTCGTTGGGCGCTGCACTGGGTCTTGCATGGATCACCCGCGCGAGCCGGAAGTTGGATGTCGATCAATCTCCCGGCGACACTATCTCGGCGATTCGGGAGGGCCTGCCTTTCATGGTGCTCGCGGTGCTGAGTCAACTTCTGGTCAACACGGATCGGTTCTTGCTGGCTTTTCTCGGTGTTGCGCGTTCGGAGATCGGTTATTGGGGTGCGGCGGCAACGGTTGTCTGGGCGCTTGTTGCAGCTCCCCAAATCGTTGCAGTGGCCGTCTACCCGACTTTTTCCAGACTGGCACACCAAGGGCAGAACTGGCGACGGTCGGGTTTCATGTCGGTTGCAATGGGTGTGGCGATGGGAGTCGTGTGCGCGTTGATTGTGCGGGAGCTCGCGGAGCCGCTGGTGCGGGTCCTCTTCGGTCCCGATTTCGAGCCGACAGTGATGCTCATGCGGCGGCTGGCATTGGTTCTGCCCGGCGCATTCACCATGATGATCGTCGGCACTGTGTACGCGTCGTGGCGACGACAGTACGTGGCCATGTGGATTCTTGTCGGAGCGTTCTGCCTTTCAATGACGCTCAACCTCGTGTGGATTCCGGATCTCGGTCCCCTGGCCTGCGCCAACGCCGCGGTCGCGGCCTATTCTGTGGCGGCGCTGGTGATGGCCGGTTCCTTTCTGTTTCCTGCCGTGTCGAGGGCTGGATCATCGTGATTGATGCTCGTGCCGGGGTCGTGATCGTCCACTTCGGCGAGGTCGACCCGACCATTCGGTGCGTGGCCTCGGTGGTTGGCGACCCGTCCCGCATCGAGCGCCAGGTGGTGGTTGTGGACAACTCGGGGAACCTGAAAGAGAACGCACTTGTTGCCGGCGTCGAGATGATTCGCAGGGTGCACAATCCCGGTTTCGGATCTGCCGTCAACGACGGGGTGATGACCCTCGATGAGTTCGGGCCGTTTT
>JASJGQ010000060.1:0-5686 GCA_033791425.1 Acidobacteriota bacterium | reverse complement strand
GGGAGAACCGCGTCAACTCACCAACAACCCGAGCGTCGAGACCGGCTACGGCTGGAGCCCGGACAGTTCAACATTGGTCTTTTCCGCCAAACGGGACGAGGACGAGAAAAGCCAGATCTACGCCATCCGCATCGACGGCGGCGAGGCAAAGAAGATCACCGACGTCGCGAGCGGCGCCTCGAACCCACTGTGGTCGCCGGATGGCACGACGATCGCCTTCACCTCGTCGGTTGGCCAGCTCTACACCGAGGCCCAGCGCGAGGCATTTGGCGACGTGCGCTATGTCACCCATCCACGGTTCTATCACCTCGGTCGCGGTTGGGATGACGGCTCACGAAAGCGGATCTTTGTGATCCCGGCCGGCGGCGGCGAAGCCCGGCAGCTGACCGATGGCGAGTGCGCGGACGATGGCGACCACTCGATGGCATGGAGCCCCGACTCCACGGAGATCGCCTACGTGTCGAACCGCTCATTCGAGTGGTGGAACACGATTGACACCAATATCTACGTGGTGGAACTTGCATCGGGCACGACCCGCCAGCTCACCACCAACCCCGGACCCGACCACAGTCCTGCCTTCAGCCCCGACGGCAACTGGATCGCCTACCGGGCGAGCTTCGAGTACAACTACGAGAGCGAGAACTACAAGATCCACCTCGTGCCCCGGGCTGCAGGCGAAACGCGAGTTCTGGCCGCGAAGTTGGATCGGAATGTTCGCTCCATCGCCTGGGGCCCGGCAAGCGACCGCATCTACTTCACGGACTCGAGCCACGGCGCCCGCGATCTGCAGTGGGTCGGACTCGAGCAGCCGGATGTTCTTCACAGCGTGACCGACGGCGACATCATTTCGAAGTTCGAGGTTGTCGATGACCGGACGTTTGTCTTCTCCGCAGCCACAGGCGTGCGACCGATCGAGATCTTTGCACTGGCCGATGGCGCCCTCAAACAGCTCACCAACGAAGCCTCCCGGTTCTGGGACGACCGACAGGTCAGCCGGTCCGAGGAGCTCTGGATCGAGACTGCCGACGGCGGCCGGGTTCAGGGCTGGCTGATCCGACCCTTCGGCTATGTCGAGGGCACCCGGGTGCCGATGATCCTCAGCATCCACGGCGGCCCGCACGGGATGTCGACGCCTGCCTTCCGATTCGATTTCCAGCTATGGGCCAACCACGGCTACGCGGTGCTTTTCACCAACCCACGCGGGTCCGACGGCTATGGGCAGACCTTTGCCGACGCCATCCACGGCGACTGGCACACCACGCCGTTTGCTGATCTCATGGCCTTTATCGACCACGTGATCGAGATGGGTGTTGCGGACTCCAAAGCCCTCGGCATGACCGGCGGCTCCTATGGCGGCTACATGACCAACTGGATCATCGGCCACACCGACCGCTTCGGGGCCGCAGTGTCGCACGCGGGCCTGAGCAACATGGTCTCCTTCTTCGGCACCACCGATGAGCAGTTCTTTTCCGAAAAAGAGATGGGCGGCGTGCCGTGGGAGAGTCGCGAGATGCACCTCTCGAACTCACCCCTGTGGGCAGCCGAGAGCTTTTCCACCCCGACCATGATTCTCCACGGCAACGACGACTGGCGAGTCCGCCCCGAGCAGGGGGTCCAGCTCTTCCACGCACTGCAGAAAGAGGGCGTGCCATCGGTCTACGTCAATTTCCCCGGCGAACAACACGGAATCAAGGATCCCGACCACCGCGTCGTACGCTCCCGCCTCACTCTCGAATGGTTCGATCACTGGCTCAAAGGCGAGCCCGTCGCACTCGCCACCTACATCAAACCACGGGCCTACGTGCACCCGCCGCGCCCGGAGTGATGGCGACGGCAGCCAACCTCGTTCTCAAGGCAGGGCCACGCGCCCGCGAAATCCTCCACGATGAGGGCCTCAGCCTCGACAGGATTCGGGTGCTTGCGGGGGCCTCAGGTGGGCCCAAGTGGCTTGTGCTTTCCGGGATGGACCTGGCCATGGCGCCGCTCCTCAAAAAAAGGGAGAAGGAGCTTTTGTGCATCGGTTCGTCGATCGGCAGCTGGCGCATCGCCGCCCTCGCCCAGGAGGACAACGAAAAAGCGGTCAGGGCCCTCGAGGAGCAGTACATCCGGCAGTCCTATGACGGGCGGCCGTCAGCGCAGGAGGTCACGGCGGAGAGCCGTCGGATCGGCGCCGCCTATATTGCGGACGACGACATCCGATTCATGCTGCACCACCCCGTAATGAAAATCGCCTTCCTTGCAGCAAGAAGCCGGTGGCCGGGCGCGCACGATGCTGTTGTGCCTCAGGCATCACACCTTACGGCGGCGTTTACCGCCAATCTCGTGGCCAGACCACTGCTCGGGCTTTTCTACGAACGCACTCTCTTTCACACCCCAGGGTTTGAGAAGAAGATCATCGGAGCCGACGCGTTTCCACCTCGCGCGGTGGAGCTGACAGAACGCAACTTCCGCGATGCGGTGCTGGCCTCGGGCTCGATTCCCCTTGTCATGGAAGGCATGAACGACCTCCCGGATACGCCTCCTGGGGCCTATCGGGATGGTGGTGTCATTGACTACCACATGAACCTTCCGTTTGCGGTCGAAGACGATGAGCTCGTGTTCATGCCCCACTTCTTCGAGCACGTCACACCGGGGTGGTTCGACAAAAACCTCCCCTGGCGGAGGGCCGCCACGAAGGGTATGGAGAACACCGTCCTGGTGGCTCCCACACCGGAGTTCATCGCATCGCTCCCCCGGGGCAAGATCCCCGACCGAACCGATTTCCAGACCTTCGTCAACCGCGACAACGAGCGGATCACCTTGTGGACCGAGATCGTCAAACGGTGCCGGGTCCTCGGAAGGGAGTTGGAAGACCTTTTTCAGACACCCCCATCGAAGATTGCGGTCCAGCCTTTGATGAATCCGGGGCAGGGCTGAACGTCAACATCCCACCAGGCATTCTCCCTCTGTTTGTGACCGACAGCTTCGGTTCATCAGCGCACTGACCGCAGCGTGATGAAGCATTTTGCCCACTCCCGGCAGGGCCTCCGCCACTCGACCCGACGCCCGCCACGCGGAGGCCAGGCTTACTGCCGCCCACAGTTCGAGCGAGCGGGCGCCCTGGCGCCTGGCCACATCGAGAGCTCCCTGAAAACACGCTGCGGCCGTGTCTTCGTCGCCGTCTGTTTGGAAGAGCTCGCCCCGCAGGCGGTAGATTTCGGCCTCCCAGAAACGTTCGCCGGTCGTTTCGACACATGCCAGCGCTTCCGCGAACTTCGCCTCGCAGGCCGAACTCAATCGATTCATTTTCGAGGTGCTGCTCGAGGAGAGCAGCAAGAGCGATGAGCCGCTGCTGAGAGAATAGATCGTGCGGACCTCGCCGTCGGCCCTGGTCCGCCTCGTGTCGATCTCTTCGCGGGCGGATCGTCAACCACGACCTTTGATGTCACCGGCGACCCGCGGACAGGCCCTGAAGGAGCTGCCTACGCGGTATTTATTGCAGGACGTGGTGGAGGCGGGCCCTGCAGGAAAACCGTCTGTGAACACCTTTCTTCGCACTGCTTCTGTACAATCGCGACGATGTCTCTTAATTCAGGTACGAATCTTCTCCACTACCGGCTCGTCGACAAGCTTGGCGAGGGTGTGATGGGCGTCGTGTGGACGGCCACCGACACCTCGCTCGAACGCGAGGCCAAGCTCCTCGCCTCGCTCAATCATCCCAACATCGCCGCGGACGATCACCGTGGTCTTGAATTGGCAGCGGCTGCTCGAACGGTAGGCCCTGGAAACCAGCTCGTTGCAAACAGGGCGGTTCCTAGGTGCCACCGACCGTGATTCTATCGGCCACCGAGGCGAAGAACTTCTTGGACCAGACTCTGACCGCGGACCGGTGGGTCAGGAAGCGCTCGACATCCGACCGGGCGTTGTCGATGTCGAGCCCCTCGATCTTGTGGGCGAGCATGAGTCGAAGTTGATCGGCTTCGAGCGGGGCCTCCTCGTCATAGTGACCGCTCTGCCGCATCCGCTCCTCCAGGTGGGCGAGATCGAGCGGCGTTCCTCTGGAGACGTACCAGACGAGGTCGTACCAATCGCGCCCCTTGGCTCTCGATTGCCAGCCCCGGCAGAGAAGCGCATGCATCTTGCCGGCGAAAAGGGATGGTGGGTCATAGGCCTTCACCGAGAAAGGAATCGGCGCAAGCAGGAATCTGGTTTCGGTCGAGAATCCCGGTGAAGGGTTGGTGTCGATCTCGATCTTGATCTTGAGTTGGCTGCGACCATGAACCACCGCGGCGATCTCTTCTCCACCGTCAATGACCAGGAGTTGCTCCCTGGTGTTGGCCTTGAGGAATGCCGACTCCACCGCGCTTGTGGCCGTCTTCTCCTTCCGCACGACCGATGCGGTGAAGCCCCACGCCGTCAATTCCTCTTCGACACAGGCGCAGTAGGGATCGAGATCGAATCGGTCGTTGGGGACGAGGAGCGAGAAATCCATGTCCTCGCTGAAACGGTCGAGTCCATACAAGACCCGGAGCGCCGTGCCTCCGTAAAATGCCGCCTTTTCGAAAAACTTGCCACGCCAAAGCCCGCACAGGGCAATCTCCTGAAAAACCTCCCGCAGGGCATTGACGTGATCGTCAGCGCTCTGTCGTTCGTACTTCGCGAGCATGGAGGTAACGGCGTTGTTCATCTTCTGGCCCTCATCTTTCGCAGCAGGCTCACGCACGTCCCGATCTTCTGCGACTTCGCCGCAACGGCCAGGCGTTCGAGAAAGTCCGCATCGAGTTGAAGGAATGCGGATGGTTCGATCCTGAGGTCTTCAAAAAGGTAACGTGCCATTTGTTCCTGCGACCGCAGAGGGTTACCGCGGTCGTCACGAATCTTGTCGCTCAGGGCCTTCTCCGGAACGGCGATGAGGAAAGCAACATCCCCTACTTCCAGCCTGTCCATGCCGAGATGATAGTAGCCCCTCGGCGCCTGCCGATAGGTGAACGACCCGACCGGCGTGTCAAAGACCTTGGGTCGCCGGGTCGTGACCGAGGTGATCGCCGACACCCGCTCTGGAATGAGACCGTGGAACGACAACGCAGAGTCGAACGACACAAACGACGGTCCGTAGATCAGGTTGGCGAGAAGCTCCCGCGAGTACGGCCGTCTGCGAAACGCCTCACCGAAGACGTAGATCCCCTTCTTGACGCGGACGATGTCGCCCCGGCGCAGCAGTGCGGTAACTTTGTCCCGCGGGTTGGCATAGCTCGCCAACGCGGCCATCAGCGCCGGATAGTCGAACTCCTCGCGCCCTATTTGCTGTCTGAGATCTCGCATTATTTGCTGATTTAAACATACTAAGTCTGAAAAATCAAGACATACTATGGTCAATTTACACCGTTAGGCAATCCAGCACGAGTACCCTGCTTTGCCGTTCACGGCATGCCATACTGACAACCACATCAGATTTCGGAGAGACATCATGAAAAAGGTCAAGGTCGCAGACTGGAATGAACTCGAGCCCCTGCAACCCGCTTATGCGCTGGTCGCCAACGTCGATCTGGTAGTGATCCGCTGGGCTGAGGGTGAGCAAGCCTCGGTCCTCTACGGCCGCTGCATGCACCGCGGCGCGCTCTTGAGCGACGGCCACATCGAGGGAAAAGACCTGATCTGCGGCGTCCACGGGTGGGACTACTGCTACGAGACCGGGGTCAGCTCCTAC
>JASJGQ010000059.1:0-7854 GCA_033791425.1 Acidobacteriota bacterium | reverse complement strand
CCGTCGGGCAGCGGCGATGATCTTCTTCTGGATCATCGGCACCTGTTCGGGCGGCAATTCCACCCCCAGATCCCCACGCGCCACCATCACACCGTCCACCGCCTCGAGGATCGGATCGATTCGCTCGACAGCCTGTGGTTTTTCGATCTTTGCGATCAGCATCGGAGGATGCTCGAGATTGTTCAGGATGGTGCGCACCGGCGCCAGATCATCCTCGTGGCGGACAAACGAGAGGGCGACAAAGTCCACCCCTTCCTCGAGCCCAACCTCGAGGTCGGCGCGATCCTTGTCGGTGAATGCTGCCACTCGAAGGTTTGCGTGCGGGAGGTTGACGCCCTTGCGGGAGGTCACGGTGCCGCCATTGATGACCTGACACACCAGGCGGTCGTTGGCGACCCGCCGCACCTCGAGCTCGATCAGACCGTCGGCGAGCAGGATCTGTTCGCCGACTCCGACGTCTTCGACGAGCCATGGATAGCTGATTGGGAGAACACTTGCGGTTGCTGATCCCTCAGCCCCGAGATCCACGGTGGTTCCGGCCTCGAGGACCACGCCTCCCTCTGGAAGTTTGCCAAGACGGATCTTGGGCCCACCGAGGTCTTGAAGGATGCCGACGTCCTGGCCCGCAGTGCGTCCGACCTCGCGGATACGCCGGATGGTCTGACGGTGGCTCTCGCGGTCGCTGTGAGAAAAATTGAGGCGCACGACATCCATCCCCGCTTCGAGCAGGGCGGCGATGCCTTCCGCCGTGTCGGTTGCTGGACCGAGGGTGCAGATGATCTTGGTCTTTCGGCGTGGTTTCGGTTGCATGGGGGCATGGTAGCAGGAGGCAGGGCGGCAGGATTCAGGATGGAGAGGGGCAGGGGTGCAGAGGGGAAAGGGAGAAAGGTGAGAATCCTCTCGGGAACTCGCCGGAGGCAGCGATCCGTGGACGACGGCCGGGCTGGAAGGCCGGCCATCGGCCACTCGATGGCGACGGTGCGTCGCGGCGCCCGTAGGGCGCCAGCAAGCGCGAGCTGAAAGACGGGTTCACTCGAACGCTCGAAAACGGCGCACCGATTCCGCGGAGGACTTCCCTGCAAGAGATTTCTCCACTCGTTCGCTACGCTCTCTCGGTCGAAATGACAGGATGGTGGGCCGGCCTTCTTAGCCCACCCAGAATGTCATCCCGAGTGAGGGAGTGAAACGAGCGAATCGAGGGATCTCAGTCAGGGGAGTCGTCTGTAGGCCCGCCAGTGCGGCGGAGGGGCAGAGGAGAAAGGGAGCAGGGGAGTCTAGATGATGTCGAATTATGGATTTGCGGTTGCAGGCACCAACACCGTTGCCGGTGTCGAAGGAGAGTGTTTTGCCAGGACTTCGATCAGTCGATCGGGGTGGTCGGTGAAGATCGCACCGACTCCCTTCTTGATCATCCGCCGCATGTGGCGCTTCTTGTTGACGGTGTAGATTCCGACCGGAATTCCGTGTTCGTTGCAACGCTCCGACATCGTTGCAGTCAGGCGCTGTCTTTTGATGTTGAACACCGACGCTCCTACAGAGGCGACGATGTCGACGGCATCGTGGCCCTGGTGAACTTTCGAATTGTAGAGAACCGCAGTGAGGAGATCCGGCGCCTGGGAGTGGACCTTCTCGAGGGCGGTCGGTGAGAAGGAGGAGATAACCACCTGATTCTCCATCTCCGACCGTCGGACGGTTTCGATGACCTTTGCGGCGATACCCCTCTCCACGGCCTCCGATTTGATTTCGATATTGAGCAGGATTTTGCCATCGACTGTCCTGAGAACCTCCTCAAGAGTCGGAATGTGCTCACCTGCGAACCGGGGATTGAACCATGATCCGGCGTCGAGTTCTTTCAATTGGGCGAGAGTGAAATCGGAGACGAGGCCGGAACCACTGGTTGTGCGTTCCAGCGTCTCGTCGTGGATGACGACGATCTCGCCGTCGGAGGAGAGCGTGACATCGATTTCGACCATATCTGCTCCGATGGCAATGGCTTCGCGAACTGCTGCCAGGGTGTTTTCCGGGGCGAGGCTTGAAAACCCCCGGTGGGCGATCACCTGGGTCCCGGCCCCCGGTTCGTAGAATTCTCCGATCGTCGTGGGCCGGTCTCGTGCAGATGCCACGCTCGACAGAATCAAAAAAACGGCGGTGACGGCGGCTCTGATTCGCTTCATATCCCTATTGTACGAAACGAGGTTCAGAATCGGGGGTGCGCTCTTGAAACTGGGGATATATCTTGATCTCAAAGCCAGATTGGGAGGTGTGCGATGCCGAGATTCGTCCTCATGACCCGTCTCGCTCCGGAGAGTCTGCACGACGCCGAGGTTCGTCGAGCCATGGGAAGGGCGTGGTTGAAAAAGGTCCAGACAGCCTGCCCGGAGGTTCAGTGGTTGGCCCACTACGCCATCCTCGGACCCTACGACTTCATGGACATCTACGACGCACCGACGGTGGAGACGGCTCACAAGGTGTCGTTGATCTCCCGTGCCGAGGGCGCTGTGTCAGCCGAGAGCTGGCAGGCGCTGCCCTACGACGACTTTTTGGAGTTGCTCGAGCAGGTCGAGCCGTAGTCCCGTCCCCGTTCCCGTCGTTCCCGATGGAGCAGGGGAGAAAGGGAGAAAGGGAGAAAGGGAGCGAGGGGGTAGTGAAGCAGAGGGGCAGGGGTGCGGCTACTCTCCTCGGCCATCATTCCTCGAACGGCAGGTCCTGATCGTCGGCCTCTTTTTTTTGGGCCGGCTCGTCCTCGATCCGGTCGTCACTGCCATTGTCGCCGGTGCGAATTCGCCGCACCTTCGAGACTGGTTTTGGCGCGACCCGCCGGCCGCGGGCGGTAACGCCGATCAGCTCGAGCACCGAGAGGTCGAATTCGGCCTCATGCACCCGCTGTCTCTTCATGGGCACGTAGGTGACGTGAATCGTGTCGTTGCAGTCGCCGGGGATCAGGTAGTCGACGCGTCCAACCTTGCCCTTGATCAGCTCGTACTCGCGGTCGCGGATAAAGGCCCGGATGTGGATCTTCTTGGCCCAGGCGATCTTGTCCTTGTCGCGGTAAACCACGGTGAAGGCGGAGCCCCGCTCGGGGTCGAAGATCTCGGCATGAATCACCGGCGATGGGAAGAGAACTTTGTCTTCGGGCGAGATGATCTTGAAGGATCCGTCGCGGCTGACAAGCAGGATCTTGTCGTACTCGCTGACCGTGAACTGGTACTTCGTGCCCTTGACCTCTGAGCCGAAGAAACCGGTCTCGGGCTCGTAGGCGACCCTGATGTTCTGGCGCGCCACCGTGCGCACGTCGACGGCTTCGAAGGTCGCGATCTCGGACCTCCTGGGATACTGATCGCCATAGGTGGCGATGAGATGTTCGAGGTAGGCGATGGTGGTGTCGGTGAGCTTGCGCAACTTGGATTTGATCTTTTTGATGCCCTTGACCGCGAGCTCGATCTCGCACCGGTTCTTGTCGATGTCGTACTGCGAGATCCGCCGGATCGGGATCTTGAGCAGGCGGTCGATATCATCGTCCGACACGTCCCTTTCGAGCTCTTTCAGGAACGGCTTGAGGCCGGTCCTCACCTCTTTGACGACCTGTTTGGCGGTGGTGGCCTCCTCGATGCGTTTGTAAATCCTGTTTGCGATAAAGATTCGCTCGAGATCGAGCCAGTGTTTACGGTCGCCGAGCTCGTTCAGTTCGTACTGCAGCTCGGCCTTGATGAGCTCGCGCAGTTGATCTGTGAGGAAGCACAGGACCTCGGACACCCCCATCTCGACGGGCCGCCGGTCCTTGATCATCACCATGTTGGATGACAGCGAGGCCTCGCAGTCGGTGTGGGCGTACAGCTGGGGGACAACCTCATCGGAGTAGACCCCGCGCGGCAGCTCGATCTCGATCTCCACCTCGTCGGTGGTGTAGTCGTTGATGGTGCTGATCTTGACCTTGCCCTTTTGCGCCGCCGATTCGATCGACGCGATCAGGCTTTCGGTGGTGGTGCCGAAGGCGATCTCGCGGACGACGATGGTCTTCTCGTTCTTTTTGTCGAGCCGCGCCCGCACCTTGACCTTGCCGAGGCCGTCATCGTACTCGCTGACATCGAGGATGCCGGCGGTGGGGAAATCGGGGAGGATCTCAAAGGCCTCGTTTCTGAGGATCTTGATCTGCGCTTCGAGGAGCTCCGGCAGGTTGTAGGGCAGGATGCGGGTGGACATGCCGACCGCGATGCCCTCGGCGCCGAGCATCAAGAGCACCGGCAGCTTGGCGGGCAGCGCGACGGGTTCTTCGTTGCGGCCATCGTAGCTCGGGCGGTATTCGGTCAAGGCCTTGCGGAACAGGGTCTCCTTGGCGAGAGGGGTGAGGCGGCACTCGATATAGCGTGCCGCAGCCGAAGCGTGACCTGTGACGGGGTTGCCGAAGTTCCCCTGGCGCTCGATGAAATAGTCCTTGTTGGCCAGCACCACGAGGGCGTCACCGATCGAGGTGTCGCCGTGGGGGTGGAGCTTCATGGTGTCGCCGATGACGTTGGCCACCTTATGAAACTTGCCGTCGTCCATCTTCGAAAGCGTGGCGAGGATGCGCCGCTGCACGGGTTTCAATCCGTCACGGACGTCCGGGATCGCGCGATCCACGATCACGTAGCTGGCGTATTCGATGAAGTTCTGGCCCATCAGGGGCTCGATGCGGGTCATTCGTTCTCCGGTAAAGGTATCGCGGTATCCGACGTCGGAGGCTCCGATTGCTGCATTGCCGCTTGAAAGCTTCTTAATTTTGAATTTTGAATTTTTAGTTTTGAATTCCGGATCGGCATTTTCCGGTAGCGTGCAATGGGTTCGACTAATTCAAAATTCATTGCGGACATCGTTATGCGATGTCCGCTATCAGGTTCTCAATGATGTACTCCTTGCGCGCGGGGGTGTTCTTGCCCATGAAAAACTCCAGCGCCCTTTTGACGTCGCCCATGGAGCCCGGAGTGACGCGGTTCATGTGTTCGTCGTCGACGATGAACTGTTTGAACTCCTTGGGAGAGATTTCACCGAGGCCCTTGAACCGGGTGACCTCGTTGTTCTTCAGCCGCTTGACGGCCGCGTTGCGCTCGGCCTCTGAGTAGCAGTAAACCGTTTCCTTCTTGTTTCGAACCCTGAAGATCGGCGTCTCGAGGATGTAGATATGGCCTGAAACCACCATCTCTTCGAAAAAACGCAGAAAGTAGGTCAAAAGCAGGTTGCGGATGTGCATGCCGTCGACATCGGCATCGGTGGCGATGACGACCTTGTTGTAGCGCAGACCTTCGAGATCTTCCTCGATGCCGAGGGCGCGCATGATGTTGTAGAGCTCCTCATTCTTGTATACCGCCTCGCGGCCGAGCCCCTGGGTGTTGAGAGGTTTGCCCTTGAGCGAGTAGATGGCCTGGGTCTGAACGTCGCGGGCCTGGATCATGGCGCCGCCCGCCGAGTCACCCTCGGTGAGAAAGATGGTGGTCTCCTCGCGACGCTTGCCCTTTGCATCTGACAGGTGAACCTTGCAGTCGATGAGTTTGGGAATTCGGATGGCCACTTTCTTGGCCCGTTCCCGCGCTTCCTTCTTGATCGCCGAGAGCTCTTTACGGACCCGCTGGTTGTTCTTCACCTTGTCGAGGAGCTTCTTGGCCTCCTCGGGGTTTTTGTGGAGCCACAGTACGACCTGTTCTTTGATCGCGTTGACGATCCACGACCGGACGTCGGTCGAGCCGAGCTTGTTCTTGGTCTGCGATTCGAAGACCGGGTCCTGGACCTTGACCGCCACCGCGCCCACCAGACCGTCACGGACGTCTTCGCCGGCAAAACCGTTCTTGGCGAACTCGTTGACGCCCTTGAGGATGCCCTCGCGGAAGGCGCTCTGGTGGGTGCCGCCGTCATTGGTGTACGGGCCGTTGACGAAGCTGTAGTAGCTCTCGCCGTAGGCGTGGGTGTGGGTGAAGGCGAACTCGAGCCGATCGAGCTTGCAGTGCATGGCGTCATACACCGCCGGTTCGCCGCCGAGCTCGTATGCGAGGAGGTCGGCGAGACCGTTCTTCGAGCTGTACTTTTCGCCGTTGTAGTCCAGTGTCAGACCGCTGTTGAGGAAGGCGTAGTAGCGCAGGCGGTGTTCGAGGTACTCCTCCTGCCAGCCGTAATCGCCGAAGATCTCGGGGTCGGGGATGAATCGTATCCAGGTGCCGTTGCGGGTCTTCGGCTCCTTGCCGCCCTTTTCCTGCTTTTTCTTTCCCTGGCTGAAGAGGCCGCGTTTGAACTTGTTCTCGCGGTAGCTGATGACCTCGAACTCCGACGACAGGGCGTTGACCGCTTTGTTGCCGACGCCGTTGAGGCCGACTGAGAACTGGAAGACGTCGTCGTTGTACTTGCCGCCCGTATTGATCTTCGAGACGCAATCGATGACCTTGCCGAGGGGGATGCCGCGGCCGTAGTCGCGAACCGACATTTCGGGACCCTTGCGTTTGATCTCGACCCGGCGGCCGTGCCCCATGATGAACTCGTCAACCGCGTTATCGATGACCTCTTTGAGCATCACATAGATCCCGTCGGCAGGGTTCGAGCCGTCGCCGATGCGGCCGATATACATACCGGTTCGCAGCCGGATATGTTCGAGCGCATCCAGGGTCTGGATGGTCTTTTCGTCGTAGGCGATCTTCTTTTTTTGTTCTGCCATGTTCGCTTCAGTTACACCTCTCTCGCGGGCCTAGAATACCACCGCAGACGTCGAGTTCGTAACGATAATCTGGTCTGCAGCCAAGCTATGGAATGAGCGCGCAACCGGTGCGCGGTTCCAATAATAACCCAGTAACGAGGAGACCATCTGATGCGACTCGGAGCGACCCGATCGAGAGGAATGTCTGTGCGCGTTCAGGGCTTCGCCGTGGTGCTGGTGGCCGGGATCACGCTGATCACCGGGGCCGAACCGGCGATAGCCCGGCCCGGGAAGGTCAAACCGAAGAACAACGCCATTCGGTTTGCTCCGGACCTCGAGACGGCTTTGGTGACGGCCGAACAAGAGAACAAGCCCGTGTTTCTCGCCTTTGGGGCCACCTGGTGCCCGGTGTGCCGGGAGATGGAGGAGAAGACCCTCCTCGAGGAGCGCGTCCAGGCCCTTGCCGGGGATTTTGTCTGGATCAAGATCGATATCGACCGTCAGGTGAGCCTGGCCCGAGAATGGCAGGTGGAGGCGACGCCCACCATCTTCCTCCTCGATTCGGCGGGCAACGCACGACAGAAGATCATCGGTGGCATCAGTGCGGATGATCTGGCGTCGACCTTGCGAACATTCCTTGGCCAAATGCGGTCTGAGATGTCGACCGGTGAGTCGGTTCCGTCTCAGATCTTCCGTTCCACAGCGCTGACCGAGACACCGAGTGGTTTTCGCGGCAAGTCCATCTGTTTTTCGCACGTCGGTTACGGACCTCTCAGCGTTCGTAGCCAGTCGGCATTTCAGTCCCTCCGCCTTGGAATCCTGCCGCGAACACCATCGACCCTGGCTAGGGGCCAACACCAACTGCGATTGGGAGCCACCTGGGCGAACCAGTGGGCCAACGACGATTCCGAATTCGATCCGGCCGCGGAACAATTCGGCGCCTACCTTCTCGATTACGAGAGCCTCGACGCCGCGATCACCTACGCCTGGGGAGTCAGCGACACCATCCAGTTGGAAGCGGAGTACGAACAGCGTTGGCGGTTTGGTGGAGCGATGGACAGTTTTATCCAGAATTTCCACGATCTGTTCGGCCTCGATCAGAGTGGGCGCGAGTTGGTCCCCCGCAATCAGTTCAGGATCCTCCTGGATCCCACCGATGGGGGAGGCGCCGTCGATCTCGGAGACGAGGCCACAGGCACCTT
>JASJGQ010000058.1:0-4746 GCA_033791425.1 Acidobacteriota bacterium | reverse complement strand
CACGCCGTCTTCTGCGAGTGACACGTGGTTGCCCGGGACCGCGGGGCGCAGCGACTCTTCCCTCTACCGGGGGGTCGGCGTCATGGTGATGCCGCCGGTGGCTTCGGTCATACCGAAACCGCTCATCAGCTCAACTCCGTTTTGTTGCATGAAACGGAAGATCTCGGGGTCGAGGTAGCCGGCCGCGGACAATCCCCACCGAAGGTCCGGTCCGACGATCGCCCGCAATGCGGTCGCGATTTCTTCATCGCCGGCACTATCGATGTCGACCGACTGTCGAACCAGCTCGAACATCTGCATCCATTTCATGGGGATGCTGATCAGCACCGATGCGTGCTGTCTCCGCATTTGGCGGGTGAGGGTTTCGATGCTCGGGTCCGCCGCAAAACAATAGGTGGCGCCCCAGAAAATACAGCCGGTGAGTTCGAGAAAGCGGCCGAATGTGTGGAACAACGGGAGATAACTCAGAAAGACGTCGCCTTCGCCGATCTCGGGCAGGGCGAGGGCCCGTGCAAAGCGCTTGAAGACGATATTCCTCTGGCTGAAACAGATACCTTTGGGTACCCCGGTGGTGCCGGAGGTGTACATGACGGTCGCGAGATCGTCGATCCGGGTCGCCGAACGGCGTTCGGCCAGTTGGATTGCCGTGACCTCGGACGATCTCGCCATCAGGTGTTCGTAGGCGATCACCCCGGGCGCGGCGGCGGCGATCGGTTCGATTGCGACGATGGGTCCGAGATCGGGCAGTTTGTCGCGAACCTTGAGGACCTTCTGCAGCTGTTCGGAGTCCGAGACCACGAGCGCACCGACCCCGGCGTGGTCAAGAATGAAGGCGACGTCGGCCTCGGTGGCAGTCGCAGGAACCATGACATTGACAATGCCGGTGCTCAGACACGCGAGATCAACAAGGGCCATATCGAGGCTGTTCCGCGACAGGATGGCCAGCGGCCTGTCGCCGGTCTCCGCGGTGACCGCCAGCAAGCTCCTCGCCAGCAGGTCGATGCGGCCCGACGCTTGTCGCCAGGAGATGATGCGGTCTGAACCGTTGGAGGGGACCTTGAACAGGGCACGTTCCCCATAGCCGGTGGCGCGCTGGTTGAAAAGGTGGGCAAAGGTGAAGTTCGATTTCTCGACCAGGTCGAGGATCCGGGCGGCCCAGGCGTCGGTCGTTCCAGCGTCCCGAAAGCGACACAACAGTGAACTCCGGCGGAGCACGTCGAGCAGCCACCAGGCGGTCTCGTGGGGGCTAACGGCATCCTCAGTTGAGAACTTTTCCAACCGGTGGATGCATCGATCGGAGAAAACCTCGAGAGCCTGTAAATCGAGGAATGGGAGGATCGGATCCCCGAACCGACGGTCGTCGAGGAGCTCTGCAATCTCTGCATCCTGCGCCGCCGAAGGGCTTGCGTTGATGAGTGTGGCGAGGTGTCTGGCGGCCTCCTCGGGCGGTAGACTCCGGAGATCTTCGATCGCGGCGGCAACGGACGCTCGAGGATCAGTTTCCATGAACCGGGATGATACTCGATACCATGCACAAGCTGCGACATATTCCAGTTCATAGAAGCTGGTTTCTGTCCCTTGGAGGGGTAGGATAGGCACCACATCTGGTGCTTTAACGCCGCCACCGGGGAGGTTCTTTTGGCAAAATACATCGAGTCTTCGATCCTGGTCACGGGCTGTTCCTCAGGAATCGGAAGGGCCCTGGTCGCAGAGTTCGCCGACAAAGGCCACCGTGTGCTCGCGACCGCGAGGAAGCCGGAGGATCTCCAGGACCTCGAAGGCCCGCGGGTACGGTCGATGCGCCTCGATGTGACCGACCCGCAATCAATCGCCTTGGCGGTCGATGCGATCGTCGAGTGGACGGGTCGTATAGACGTCGTCGTCAACAACGCCGGGTATGGTCTGATCGCGCCGATGGCGGAGGTTGAACTCGACGATCTGCGCTCCCAGTTCGAAACCAATGTTTTCGGCCTGGTTGCCGTAACTCAAGCCGTGGTGCCTCATATGGTGGCCAGGGGCTCGGGTCGAATCGTCAACATCGGAAGTGTCTCCGGCGTGACCACGACACCGTTTGGAGGTCCCTACAGCGCGAGCAAGGCGGCTGTGCACATGCTCTCCGACGCCCTCCGTATGGAGCTGAGACCGTTCGGGATCGAGGTGATCACGGTGCAACCCGGTTCGGTGAAGTCAAATTTTGGCGAACGTGCGGCGGAGTGGGTCGATCGCAACCGCGCGGAGTCCCTCTATGCCGCCGTCGCAGATTTCATCGCCGCCCGTGCGCGGGCCTCTCAGGACGGAGCCATGGATGCCGGTGCGTTCGCGCGATTGGTGGTGCAAGAGGCAACGGCCGCGAACCCGCGGCCACGCCTCAGAGCGGGAAAGAATTCGCGGTTGTTACCGTTCCTTGCGTGGCTCCCGACAGGTCTTCGGGACTCGTTTCTCAGCAGCAGGTTTGGTCTCGACACGCTCGCGCAAAAATAAAATCGGCCCGGCCGCCCATTGCGGTCCGGGCCGTATCTCGCTGGGCCGGTATCAGTGGGCGGGCGTTCCCCGAAGGTGAGTATCAAGGAATGCCAACACGGTGTTCCACCCCTCGATTCTGTTTTCGTTCTTGGTGAAACCGTGCCCCTCGTCGTCGAAGACGACGTATTCGATGATGCCGCCGTTGGCCTCGATGGCGGCCACCATGTCGTCGCTTTCAGGTTTGATCACCCGGGGGTCGTTGGCACCCTGGAGGATGATGAGTGGTCGTGTAATCTTTTCGCCGTGGAAGACCGGCGATGTGGCGTACAGGAACTCCTCGTCGGCAACGGGGTCGCCGATTTCCGCGTACAGGGCCTCTCGGAAGCTCTCCCAGTACGGCGGAATGCTCTTCAGGGTGCGAATCCAGTTGGAGACACCGAAGATGTCGACGCCCACGGCGAACTCCTCGGGCTCGAAGGCGAGGGCCGCGAGCACCATGTAACCGCCATACGAGCCGCCCATGATGCCGATGCGATCCCGGTCCACCCAGTCGAGGGTCTTCAGATACTCCTTGGCGTCGACACAGTCCCATAGCGGCTCGCGGCCGTGTTTCCCGTCGTCAGCCGCATAAAAGGTCTTGCCGTAGCCCGAAGAACCTCGGTTGTTGACCGCGAAGACCGCGTAGCCGTGGTTCAGCAGAAATTGGATTGAGGCCCGGTAGCCGGCCCGGCTCTGGCCGCCGGGACCGCCGTGGATGGACAGCAGCACCGGCACTTTCTTGTCCGCGCTGGCGCCGATGGGCTTGTAGAGGGGGCCGGGGATCATCATGTCGTCGCGGGCGCTGAAGCGTACCACCTCACCGGCTACGAGATCATCCGGATTGATTTCCGGATTGAGGGTATTCGTGAGTTGCTTTAACGAGCTGGATTCCAGGTCGTAAAGGAAGAGATTTGCCGGCATGGTATCGCTCGAGAGTGTGAATTTCATCAACCGTTCGGAGTTGGAGAACGTGACTCCGCTGATGGTTCCGGCGGGGAGATTCGAAATTACGAGATCTTCGCCGGTCTTTTCGTTGTTGATCCGGATTTTGGTGTAACCGTCCTCGTTGGTGCCGATGACCCGATAGGTGCCCAGACGACTGAAGTAAGCGTAGGAAACATCCCAGCCGGTGGCAAAGACCTGCTCGTGTGTGCCATCGGTGAAATTGTAACTCTTCAGAGCAGCGAACTCACCGTCAACATTCGTCGTGTAGTACAGGACGCTGCTGTCGACGCTCACGTCCTCGGCCGCAAAGTTCGCCTGCTCCCCGTGCTCGGTGATGTGGAGCGGATCGGCGTTGTTCTCGAGATCGAGAACAAAGAGATCCGAGTCGTTGGTGGTATTGGTCTTGCCAATGATGAGCCAGCGTCCGTCGGGTGTCAGAATTTGCGGATCGAGACCGGCCTCGTTGAGATAGATCATGCGCTTCTCGAGGGTCTCCACATCCCACTCGTAGAGATCCATGAAGCGGGGCTCGCGGCTGTTGTTCAGGGTGTAGAAGCGGGTGAGATCGTTGCTGAACCCGGCGAACTGTTCTTTGGTGTTTTCATCCTCGGTCAGGTCGACCACGCCGCCCTGGAGATCTCGCAGGTAGAGGTGGTTGTTTTCATTGCCGCCCTGATCCCGCTTGAAGAGAATGCGCTCGTCGGACGGCATGTAGCTCACCGCAAAGGTCGTGTCGTCGCTCTCGGTGACCGCGGTCCTCGCACCGGTCTCGAGGTCTAACTCGAAGACGTTGAAGATGCCGGTTTCGTTGCTCGACACCAGGAGTTTCGATTCATTGGGGTTGAAGGACGAGCCACCGATGCTGGTAGTTTTCATGAATTGTTCCATCGAGTATGTCTGGGAAGGTGCAGTCGGCCGGGGGGTGGAGTCGGTTGAAGGTGCTCCGCACCCCAACATCAACGCCATAGCTCCGGCAAAAAGCGTAACAGTTCTTATTCTCATCAATTTATCTCCAGTGTTCTGGGGTTTTGGGTCTCCGGACTTGCACCATAACACAAGAATTCTGCCACGATCCTGAGTGCATCTCGACCGTTAAGCGGCTACAATACGGCCCGCCGGGACTGCGGATTGAGGAGAACGATGATCAAGAACAAAGATCTGGAAGTTTGGGCAGGATATCTGTTGGACCACTCGCTCGGTGGCATCACCGTGGACGATTGCGTGATGATCAAGGGCGAAGCAGTGTGCTGGCCACTGATGGCGGTCCTGGAACGCCGGGTCATCGAGGCCGGTGGGACC
>JASJGQ010000057.1:0-5478 GCA_033791425.1 Acidobacteriota bacterium | reverse complement strand
ATTGTTTGCCCGAGACGCCCCACGGTTTGCTGAAGATACAGGCGTCAAACAATGCAAAAGATGGCACCTCCGCCGCACGTGGGCCGTATCAGCACATGTTTCCCGAGAGGAGGCACCCGTCGCATTGTTGGCCCGAAAACCCCGAACCGATTGCAGGATCGATCTCCAACAATGCGACAAATGACACCTCCGCCGCACGTGGCTTGTTTCAAAGCCGCGGAGCGGCGACAGGATTTAGCCCGGGCGTGAGCCCCGGGGAACCAGCAATATTAAAATTGAAAAGCCCCGGAGGGGCGACGGGCCGAGCCGGCGGGACCTACGGGCGCCCAGCAACGTGGCGGGTCACTTAAGCCAGCATTCGTTATCTGCGTCAACCTGCGTGATCTGCGGTTTCTCCGGGATGGACGGGTCCGGATATTTGCGACCTCTATCCAAAAATCTTCCACCCGATGACGAGGGCGAAGGCCGCGAAATAGCCCGCCGCGAGGTCGTCGGCGACGATGCCGATGCCCCCGGGGAGCTTTTCGCAGGCCCGGATCGGCCACGGTTTGACGACGTCGAATAAGCGAAAGAGCAGAAAACCGGCCGCGGCGAAAACCGCCAATGTGCCGGATGCCAGGACCGGGAGGAAGGGCAGCGCCACCAGATAGGTCAGCCACTGGCCGGCGACCTCGTCGATCACGATGGGCCCCGGGTCGCTTGCGCCCCTGCGCGCCGCCTCTTTCTCGCTGGCCCACAGACCGGCGGCGGTCGCCACCACCAGCGCCACCGCGGTCATCGCGATTCGAGCGGAGGTCGTCGTGACAACCAGGCACCCGGCCCACCACAAGAGAGCCGCCGGGAGGGATCCTGCGGTGGTTCCTGGGGCGGGCAATACGTCACCCAGACCTCCCGCCGTGGCGATGACGCGAGCCAGTCGTGAATCGTTGTCAGTCATGTCACGCCCCCCCGGTCTGCAGCGCTTCGACAAGCTTGTGGTGGAAGCCGCCGAAGTCTCCCGACGAACAGCCTACCACCACATCGCCGTGATGCAGGGACGGTAGAAGGCTCTCCACAGGGTCGTCTTCGCTGTCTGGCATCAGCGAAGCCACACCTCGTGCGGCGAGCGCCTCGGCGAGAGCGGTGCGGTCGAGAATCTCCTCCGCCGTCAATCGGTCGCTGTGGTACGGCGATGCCACCAGAGCGAGGTCGGCCCCACTGAGGGCCGTCAGATAGGCGTCATGAAACGACTGCCTCGCGGCGGTCAAGGAACGCGGTTCAAAGGCGATCACCAGACGGCGTCCCGGCCAACTTTGGCGGGCCGCGGCGATGGTTGCGGCCAGTGCTGTCGGGTGGTGGGCAAAATCATCGACGACGACAATCCCGGCGATGTCTCCGACGATCTCCATACGGCGCGCGACGCCGGGAAAGGAAGCCATGGCCTCGGCGGCAGCGTCCGGGTCCACTCCGGCGGCAGCGGCGGCCGCCACCGCCACCGCCGCGTTCTGCGTGTTGTGCAGACCGGACTGGCGAAGCTGGAGTGTGAGGCCGCGGCCCCGCCATGAGACTTTCGCCTGGCTGATGCTTCCGCCTCCATCCCACGATATGAGACGGAGGTCGTCAGTCGCGGCTTCGCCAACGGTGACGATGGGGGCTGTGGCATCGCGGCACGCCGCCAGCGCCCCTTCGCTCCAGGCGTTGACCACAACCGCTCCGTCTCTTGGCACCTGCGCGGCTCCGGCGCGGAAGGCGGTGAGCACCGCGTCGAGGTTGGGGTAGAGATCGGCGTGGTCGAACTCGACGGGCCCCAGGATGAAGAGATGGGGCCGGTAGTGGAGGAATTTGGGTCCGCGATCAAAAAACGCGGTGTTGTACTCATCGCCTTCGATAACCAGAAATTGACCGTTCCCGAGTCGAAAGCCGCGAGGGTTCCACTGCGGTAGACCGCCGACAAGATAGGAGGGGTCCGCCCCGGTCGTTTCGAGGATCCACGAGAGCATCGCCGAGGTGGTGGTCTTGCCGTGGGTACCGGCCACCACGAGGCTCTGCAGACCGCGGGCGAGCACGTAGTGGGCCACGGCCTCCGCCTGCGCAAGATGGGGAAGTCTTCGTGCGAGAACCGCCTCGACCTCGACGTTGCTTCGCGGCACGGCGTTGCCGATGATCACCCGGTCAACGTCGTCGGGCAAACGGGTGGCGTCGAAACCGAGCCGCACCGGAATACCGAGATCTTCGAGGAGAGTGCTCATCGGTGGGTAGAGGTGGGCGTCGACCCCCTCCACCCGGTGGCCCAATTCCTGAAGCAGGCCTGCCAGCGGTGCCATCGCGGTGCCGCCGATCGGGAGAAAGTAGAGAAATTCGGGTCGAGACTGCAAAATGCACCATTCCGAGGGTATAAGTCCTGCAAAAAAGCGCCCTCGAGGGTTGTCGGCCGTCGATGTCGACTTTTATGATTGTCCCTCGATGCAGAACGGATGACAAGGAGGATTGCATATGAAGAACTCACGTTTCTCGTTTCCGACCGCCGCCGCCCTGGTGGTGATGCTCGTTGCAGGCGGCTCGATGGCCGCGGCTGCCGACGGTCCGAAATTGGTGGTTCCTGAAAAAATCAAGGACATGGGAACGGTTGCTCAGGGCGAGATCCTGGAAATCGATTTCGAGTTGGTCAACGAGGGCGACGAAACCCTCGAGATCAGAGCGGTCCGCCCGACCTGCGGCTGCACGGTCGCCGATTTCGACCGCGAGATTCCCGCCGGGAAATCTGGTTTTGTCAAAGCCAAGCTTGACACCGGCAATTTCACCGGGCCGATCTCCAAATCTATTTTGATCATGACCAGCGACCCACAGGAACCCACCGTCACGGTGGTCATCAAGGCCGCCGTCCATCCCTACGTCGAGGTGTTGCCGCGGGCCCTGATTCGGTTCAACGCAGTCCAGCACGAACCTCTGGTCGAAAAGATCACGGTGGCCGCCGCCGAGGATGACCCGAACTTCAAAGTCACAGGAGTTTCGAGCAGCGTGCCGTACCTGTCCACAGTGGTGCGCCCGCTGGCCAAGGATGAACTCATCGCCGGCAAATCCGCCCAGCAGTACGAGATCCAACTGTCACTCGGGGAGGATGCGCCTGTCGGCCCGGTCAACGCCGTGCTGAAGGTGGCAACCAACCACCCCAAAGCCGAGGTGGTGCCGATCAAGGTCTTTGGCGTTGTGCGCGCCCTGCTTCATGTGACGCCGTCGCAGGTTCAGTTCGGGTCGGTGTCGGCCAAGAACCAACCGGGTCGCAACCTGATTTTGGTCAACAACCGTACAGGTGGTGCCAAGGTCTCGGTGAAATCGGCCAGCGTCAACGACAACGCCTTCAACGCTGAAGTGGTGACGATCGAGGCCGGGAAACGCTATCAGGTGACCGTGACTGTGAAAAGTGATGCGAGCTCGGGCCCGCGCGATGCCGTCCTTACGCTGCAGACCAGCGATCCTGATTTTCCGACCGTCGAAGTACCGGTACGGGCGAATATCAGCTGACTCCATCCATCTCGGATTGCAGCGGCGAGTTGGGCCGATGGCCTTCCCGCCGCTGTCGTTCGTGGGATATCCTCTGGCAGGATTCAGGAGGCAGGTTTTGAACTCCGAGATCGGCCTTCGATGAGACCGGCAAACCCTGGGAAGCGGTGGCACTTTTGATGTTGCGAACACTGGGTATCGAGACCTCATGTGACGAAACTGCGGTGGCGATCCTGGATCGCGACGGCCGGGTTGAGGTCAATATTCTGTCGAGCCAGATCGCGGCCCACGCGCCGTTCGGGGGTGTTGTTCCCGAACTCGCGTCTCGTGAGCACCTGAAGGCACTTCCGCACCTCGTGGAAAAGGCGGTCGAGTCGGCCGCCGGGCCGTTCGAGATGGTGGCCGTCACTGCTGGACCGGGGCTGGTCGGCGCCCTTCTCGTTGGCGTCCGTTTTGGTGCTGCGTTTGCGTGGGGCTCGTCGCTGCCTTTGGTGGCGGTGGACCACCTCGAGGGCCACCTGGTATCCCCTTTTCTCGACCTCGACGGCAATCCCGCTCGGCCAGAGCCGGAGTGCGTGCTGTCACTCGTGGCATCCGGTGGTCACTCGAGCTGGTATCTCTTGCAGAACGGCGGCCGCCAACGTCTCGGCCAAACCAGGGACGATGCGGCGGGTGAGAGCTTCGACAAGGTTGCTCGGGTGCTCGGCGTCGGCTACCCGGGAGGTCCGGCCCTCGATGCCCTGGCGCGCAGCGGCGATTCCGACGCGGTCGATTTACCGCGTCCGAGATTGAAAGATGCCCCTTTCGATTTTTCCTTTTCCGGACTCAAGTCGGCCGCGATCCGCTCGATTCGGCAACACGGATTGGAGGCGGTCGGAGAGAACGGCCCGCATGCGGTGGCGGACTTCGCCGCGTCGTTCGAGGCCGCCGTTGTCGATCAGCTTCTGAGGCCGCTGGACGAGCTCGCGAAACGGCATCAGCCACAGCTGGTGACGGCGGCCGGTGGTGTTGCCGCGAACACCCTGTTGCGCGAGCGGCTCACCGCATGGGGCGAAAAACGGGGCGTGGAGATCATTCTGCCGGTTCGGGCGCTGACGACTGACAACGCGGCGATGATCGCTCGGGCAGGACAGATCAGATACGGTGGCGGGGTCCGCGATGATCCGCGGCGGCTCGATGCGCGGGCGCGCAAGGCCTGGCAGCCCCCGGGCATGCGGGCAAAGGTAAAATCAACGGGAGAGGCGGCAAAAGGATGAAGAAATCAGTCGCGCGCGAATATTACGAGGCCATCCTGGTGGCCTTTGTTCTTGCGCTCTTCGTGCGGACCTTTGTTTTTGAAAACTTCAAAATTCCATCCGGGTCCATGGAAGACAATCTCCTGATCGGCGACCACCTGGTGGTCAACAAGTTCATCTTCTCGGGGAATGCGGATACGCTGCTCCACAAGCTGTTTCCCTACCGCTCACCCGAGCGCGGCGACGTGGTCGTTTTCAAGTACCCGGAAGACCCGCGCCGGGACTTTATCAAGCGCTGTGTTGCGCTGGCCGGCGATACGGTCGAATTGCGGCGCAAACAGCTCTACATCAATGGTGCTCTCATGGATGAACCAAGGGTGGTTCACAAGGACCCCCGCAGCTATGACGATTCTCCGGCCGAACCTGTGTCATCGCGCATCCGAGACAATTTTGGTCCCTTCACGGTCCCGGAGGGAACGATTTTCTGTCTCGGCGACAATCGCGACAATTCACTCGATTCGCGTTTCTGGGGCCCGGTTCCACTGGACTATGTAAAAGGACGAGCGGTGCTCATCTATTGGTCGTACGAGGCGGGACGCAACGACTGGCAATGGCGGGGCTTTGGACACCGAATCAAACAGCTGGCTGGCGTGTTCTTCAATTTCTTCACAAAGACCCGGTGGGAACGGGAGTTCCGTTTGATCCGATGAGGTGTGGCTCTGCCTTCTTGTTCGACTCAGGGGGCCGCGCCGATCGGTGATAG
>JASJGQ010000056.1:0-14728 GCA_033791425.1 Acidobacteriota bacterium | reverse complement strand
TCCACTCCCGTCACTTCGGCCTGATCTCGACGTCATCGTCGATCCTGGCTGTGATGAGGGAGAAAGGTACCTCCTGCGTGATCCGGCCACCAGTCACGTGTGGCAGATCGGCGCCGCGGAGCGGCTGGTCCTGAATTTTCTTGACGGCACATTGTCTTGTTTCGGAGTCTGGAATGTCGTGGCACAACAGAAGAATCTCGATGAGGACCCGGTGCCGACCGAGGAAGAAATCGCCCAGTTCGTCACCCAACTCGGTCGCGAGGGTCTTCTGGTCACCGGACAAGACGACGCCGGCCTTATCTCTCGTGATCGAAGTGGCATCTCGCTGCGTCGGATCGTGACCTTTCCGCTGCGTTCGATCATGAGGTGGCTGGTCGTGCTGCCGTGGGACATTCTGAGCCTGGGGACTCGCCCCGAGGCAGTGCGGCCCCGGCGGGTCCGAATTGGCAACCCGGATCGACTATTGGCTGCTGCGGCTCGACTGCTGCGTCCGTTTGTCGGGCGGTTCGGCTTCTCGACCCTGCTTGCCTTCTCGGCTCTTGGAATCGGCCTCCTGGTCGCCAACTTCGACGACTGGTGGAACGGCGTCGAAATACTGTGGCATCCCTTGGGTATGGTCGTTGTCGTCGTCACGGGGGTTCTCGCAGTACACATACCGCATCAAATTGTTCACGGGATTGTGTGCGTTCATCACGGCGGTCGAGTACCGGCGTGGGGTCTGCGCATCCTCCTCAACGTGATCCCGACTTTCTGGATCGACGTCAGCGACCTTATTTGGTTGGAAGAAAAGCGGAAACGGCTGTCGGTCATCGGAGTCGGTCTTCTGTGGCAGCTGGCGGCTCTAGCAACCGGTCTGACAGGCTGGCTCGTCACAGACCGCGGAACCTTTGGCTCCATCGCGTTCCTCGCACTCTCCTCGACCGCACTTTTCGGTTTCATTCTCAATGTCAACCCACTGGCCCAGCGCGATGGTTATCAGCTGTTGTCCGCGTGGCTGGAGATTCCGAACCTCCGAGCCCGTGCGCTTAATTTTCTGAGGACCTGGGTGCGATGGGACCCTGTTCCCGAACCACTGATGCTGCGAGAGAAGAGCTGGTTCGGACTGTATGCGACCGCGGTCAACGCCTTCGGGGTCTTTATCACGGTCGTCGGGAGTTTGTTTGCTTTGAGGTTGATGGAAAATCACGGGGAGAACGGCGCGATTTCAGTGATGTTCGCTGCAGGACTGGTTTTCCAGGAACACATACGGACGGTTTTCGAGCGCACAGGCATCAAGGGCCTGACGCAGCGCGCCCCGAGGATCTTGCGTTGGGTGGTGGGCATCGCCGCAACTGTCGCGGTGATCTGGGTTCTCCTTCTGCCCTACAACTATCGAGCCGGAGGCGATGCCGAGCTTGAGCCTGACCAGGTCTTCGAGTTACGAACCGAAACGGAAGGACTGGTCGACGAAGTCTACGTTCGAGAAGGAGAGTGGGTCGAAGCTGGGGAGCCGATAGCGAGGCTCGTGACGCATATTCAGGAGCGAAACCTCCACGCATCCGAGGCTCAGCTTGCCCAGACCATGGCCCGCCGTTCGTCCGTGGTTGCCGGAACACGCCCGGAGGAGATCTACATGGCGAGGACCCAGGTGCTCACCGCCGAAACGCGCCTCCTCTTTAGCAGTGCGCGCGCCGAGCGCTACACGGGTCTCTACGAAGAGGAGATCGTGGGCCGACAGGATTACGAGAATGCCGTGCAGCTCATGAACGTCAACGCGGGCGAACTCGAGGAGGCGAAAGCGTACCTCGCAATGGTGGAAGCCGGCGCGCGGGCCGAGACGCTCGAGGCCGTCGAGGCCGAGGTTGACAGTTTGGAGGCGATCGTCGATCACTATGAAGGAGATCTCAAACGGACTCTTCTCCATACCCCGATTTCAGGCCAGATTACGACACCGCGAGTGGAGCAGGTCCTCGGGCGCTATCTCAAGCCAGGCCAGCGCGATCTCGTCGCGACCGTCGAGGACACGCGAATCCTTGTCGCGGAGGTGCTCGTTCCCGAGGAGGACATCGACGGTGTGGAGATTGGCAATGAGGTGAGTTTGATTACGTGGAGCTACCCCGACAGGGAGTTTCTCGGACAGGTCAGAGAGGTCGCTCCGGTCGCGGTGACTGACGAGCTCCAGCGGCGCAAGGTGGTGCGTGTGCTCATCGAGATTCCGAATCCCGGGGGCGAGCTGAAGCCGGAAATGACGGGTTTTGCGAAGATCGAGGCCGACACGCGCCCGGTCTACGATGTGCTCTTCCGGCCCCTTTGGCGGTGGTTGCGGATCGAAGTCTGGTCGTGGATTCCCTGATCGGAGACGGTGGCCCTTTCGAGCTCAGTCCTTCGATTTTTTTGGCGCCGTTCGGCCCGGCGCCCGGAGGGATCTGATCAGTTTGGGGTTGGCGGCGAAAAAGTCCCAGATCATTTCGCTGGCGTCGACGTCGCGGCTGGTCTTACCGACCAGTATGCGGGGCATGTATTGGTAGCCGCCGGGCCAGGTGTGGCCCGTGCCTTTGACCGTACAGAGAGTGACGGGTGCGCGACCGCCGGTATAGGTCAGACACGTGACATCGCCTTTGGCGAAGGTCTGCTTCGAATTCTTGTCGCAACCGTTGACCGATCGCCAGACACCCGCTGTTGCCGGCGCTGACAGGAGGTCTCCACCCCCTTTGGTCTTACCGCCGTCATAGGGAACGATACGATCCTTGGTGCCGTGAAAATCGATCACCGCAACCCCATCGGCAGGGTCACACTGTTCGGCCATCTTTGGAGCCATCTGGCCGGCCACGCTTGCAATTGCGGCAAACCGATCCGACATTTCGCATCCCAGACGGTGGGCGAAGACGCCGCCGTTGGACATGCCGGAGGCGTAGATCCGCCGTGGGTCGATCTTGTAGCGCTCCATCATGGTGTCGATCAAGGCACCGACAAACCCCACATCGTCGACCCCGAGTTCCTCGGCTTCACCGGTACCGTGGAGCGCATTCCACGATTTGCCGACGCCGTCCGGGTAGACGACGATGAAACCGTGGCGATCGGCGACTTCGTCAAAACCCGAGAGCTTGGCCTGGTTCTTCCCCTGGCCGTGGCGCCCGTGAAAGGAGAGCACCAGCGGCACCGGTTTCTCATCGCAGTACCCCTTGGGGAAGTGAACGATAAAGGTCCGTGAGCGGCCGTCGAACTGTATTTCCTCAATCGTATCAGTCCCGGCCTGCGACTCTTTCGAGCCGTGGCCCTGAGTCGCCGCTGCACAGGCGGCGGCGGTGAGGAGCGCCAGGGCGAGGGTGCATGCTGTAGCTACTGAGAAATTCATGATGATGTCTCCATCCTGATAATACCGCCGTTCGAGGCGTCTATTCCGGGTCGAAGGATGTTCCGAGCTCGTCTTCGCGCACGGGTTCGACCTCGGACTCCGGCCGGCCCAGCAGATCGACAATGACCTCGCGATCGTGCTCGCCCAGAGACGGGCCGCGCCGAAGCACCGCGGGCGTCTCTCCGACAAAGCGGAATGGGTGGCCCGGATAGCGTTTTCCGCCGTCCTCGGCCTCGAGAAACCAACCGCGCGCTGACAGGTGCGGGTCGGTGGCAAGATCCAGCGGGCGGAGGACCGCACCGGCGGGCACTCCGGCCGCCTGGAGATCCTCCATGGCCGTGCGGTGGTCACGCTGTCGGGTCCAGGTGGAGATGATCTCGTCGAGCAGATCGTGGGATCGCATGCGATCGCCGGCCGTCGAATACGCCGAATCGTCGGCCAGGTCTGGACGACCGAGTGCGTGGCACAATCCCTGCCACTCCTGGTTGTCTCGCACGGTGAGAACCACCCACTGGTCGTCTTCTCGGCACGGATAACACCCCTGGGGGGCGAAGATCCGGTGTCGGTTGCCTGTCGGCTGCGGTGCGAGGCCGGTCATCGCCGTCTCCAGAAACTCCATCCCGGCCAGAGTGCTGATTGCAGCCTCCATCTGGGAGACGTCGACCCGCTGTCCGAGGCCGGTGGCCTGACGGTGAACAAGTGCCGTGAATATCGCGCAGGCACCGGCAACGCCGTTGGTGACATCCATCTCGCGGATGCGGCGTGGCGGCGATTGGGGCGAATAGCCGGTAAGGGCCTGCAGCCCTGATTGCGGTTCGATGCCCCCTCCGAAGCCACCGAAGGCGGCGTCGGGACCGGTCGATCCGAACGCGGGCATCTGTACGAGAATCACGTCAGGACGTTGTGCGACCATCACCTCCCAACCGAGACCGAGTCGTTCGAGTACGCCGGGACGGGACGAGTCGACCACGACATCGGCCCAGGCCACCAGCTCCAGTGCACGCTGGTGGTGCTCGGTTCGTTTGAGGTCGAGGGTCAGCGATTTCTTGTTGCGGTGCAGTTGCCAGAAGCGGGGGTGTTTGTCGTACCGCCGGTCCTCGAGGAAGGCTCCTCGCATGCCGTCGAGTCGAGACGGGTACTCGACCTTGATCACCTCTGCACCGAGATCGGCGAGGATCCGGGCGGCATGGGGCCCGGCCCAGTCAACGCTGAAGTCGAGGACACGAACGCCGTCCAGAACCCCCGGGACCACGACCCCTTCCACTGCCGATATCGCCGGCGTGGCGGCGGAGGGTTCCGGTGCCCGGAGATCGGTCGTGCCGAGGGCTTGGGTGAGGAACTCTTCGGTGTGTTCGCCGAGCAGCGGCGCTCGTTCATGGATCGCGGGTGCGTCTTCGATCCGAAACGGCTCGCCGGCGACCCGGTGCTCTCCGACCACCGGGTGGTCGAGGCGCTGAAAGAACCCTCGCGCCCGGTGTTGGGGGTGTTCGAGGGCATCCTCTGGCCGGTTCAATATGCCGAATGCGAGACCGTGCTGCCGGCCGGAGGTGAGGATCTCGGCGCGGTCGCTGCGCTCGAGCCACGGCCGGATAAGTTCCTCGAATTCCGACCTGTTCTTGATGCGGCCGCCGACGTGGCGAAATTTGGGATCGTTGAGGCGTGGTTCCTCGAAGATATCAACCGCTCCCAGCCACTTGCGGATCGGGCCACCGACGATGGCTGCCCAGCCGTCGCGACAGGGGAAGAGCTCCCACGGCACCAGGGCATGGCGATCTCCTTTGCGCTTCGGGTCGTGGCCCAGATGCAGGTGCTCCACGAGGGCGATCTCGATGTTATCGAGCATGGCTTCCTGTATCGAGACATCCACGTGGCGTCCGCGTCCGCTTTTTTGTCGGCCAAACACCGCGGCCAACGCCCCGATGTAGGCGGCCATTCCGGCGCTGCAGTTGGCTACCTGGAAACCACCGACCAGGGGCTCCCGGTCGGGATCCCCCGTGAGGTGCATGCCGCCGCCCGTGGCATACGAGACGATCTCGTTGCCAAGGAAATCGCGATACGGCCCATCCTGGCCGAATGGGGTGATGGAGACGACAACGATTCCGGGTCGTGCGGCCGCGAGTTCGCCGTACGACAAACCGGTGCCCTCGAGGGTTCCCGGTGAAAAGTTCTCGATGACAATGTCGGCGGTCAAAGCCAACTGCCGCACCTTGGCTCGGCCGGTTGTGGTTTCGAGATCCGCCACGACGCTCTTTTTCGCGGTGTTGAGCCACAGAAACGGAATGCTGGTCTCGGGACCGGGTTGGCCGGCGAAGGGACCGCGTGCGCGGATGGGATCGCCGCCTGAGGGCGATTCGACCTTGATCACCTCGGCCCCATAGGTGGCGAACAGCTTGGCGCAGTAGGAAGCGGCCACACCGTCGGCGAGTTCGAGGACGCGGAGGTGGCTGAGTGCACCGCTCACGATGGATTGCCCTTTCCGGAGGACCCGGAGTCAGCACCGCCCCGCTTTCGCTTGCGACGCCGCCCACCGAACGGGGCGAGCACTGGATTGAGGAGGACGCAATCCTCCGGGAGTTCGATCAGATAGGCGATGAACTCCGCCACTCTCTCCGGTGGCAAAGCATCGGGCGGCATAGGGACCGGTCCATTCTGTTCCCACAGTGGGGTTGCGACGGCATCGGGGAGCAGCGTGTGGACCCGGACACCGCTTCGGCCAACCTCTTCCATCAGGGATTCTGAAAACCCACGGACCGCGAATTTCGAGGCACAGTAGGCGCCGTCAAATGCGCGGCCGCGGAGGCCGGAGGTCGAGGAGATGTGAACGATGTGGCCGGACCGTGCCTTGAGCATCGAGGCCAGCACCGCACGGGTCGCCAGAAAGGTTCCCAGGAGGTTGACTGCGAGGACCTTGTCGAACTCTTCGATCGAGGTTTCGGCGATGGTCTTGGGGCCGCTCCCCGGTGGGCGGAGAATTCCCGCGGCAGTGACCAGCACATCGATGCGACCGAACGCTTCGAGGGCGCGTTCTGCCATCGCCGCCATGTCGTCCTCGGACGTCACGTCGAGAGCGATCGGGAGGACCTCGAGGTCTTCGTTCGCCGCCTCGCGCGCTGCCTTCTCGGCGTCGCGCAATCGGTCGGCGTTGTGCTCCACCAGACACAACCGTAACCCCCTCTGCGCGAGGGCGATCGCGGTAGCCTGACCGATGCCGCCGCCGGCGCCGGTGATGACGGCCACCTTCCGATTTGTGGTTGATTCGTTCACGATGCTACCTCCCCAGTGGGCTTTCGCTGCAAAAACCAGACCTCGAGTCCGCCGCGGGGGTTGTGCTGGTAGCCCCAATCGCCGTTATCGTCGAGCGTCGCGACCTCCGGACCAAAGGGATTGGCGGTACCGACAAAGAGCCCGCGTGGCGTCGAAACCATGCGTCTCGCTCCATAGTTGAACGGGTTACCAAAGCCGTCGCGGGTCACCGCTTCCCAGGTCAGCCCATCACGGCTGCGCCACAGGTCAAAGCCGCCGAGTTTCTTCGGCAACTCCGGCAGCGGCAGGTATCGGGCGAGCTGCGCCATCCGCCGCGGCCAGCGGTCAACCGGAAGGTAGGTAAGAAACACGCTCCAGTCGTATGTGCCGATGTACAGCCACCCATCGTCTGAAACCGAGTTCCAAAAATAACCGGAAAAAAAATTGTCAAAGCCCGGTCCAAACCGGGACAACGGCTGCTTGAACCCGTCTGGGGTCTTTCGTGGTGAACCGACGACCAGCTCCCACGAGTCGTCGGCGGCAATTCTCACGAGCTCTGCCGCCGCCGGCCCTATCTTGTTGGTGCGGTCGTACCCGCCGTGCTGGATGCCGCCTCCGATGTAGAGGTGATCGTTGTGAACGCACATCGTGGCGACGCCTTCATTCAGCGGCCCACGGTAAGCGCCCTTGGTCAGAACGCGGGTCCACTCATAAGGTGGTTCGCCGCGGGCTGCGGTTTTCCACACCTGGTACCCCTTGGGGTTGACCGTACCTGCATACAGGTGGTTGTTGAATACCGCGAGGTCGAACACCGCCACGTTGTTCGGGTCGCCGAACGACGGTTTGTTGACCAATCGCCACGGCTTGTTCGCGGGGTCCGGGTTCTCGAGCACCAGGGCCAGACCCGCGGTGCAGTCCTCCGCCCCGAGATGACTGAGACCTTTCCATCCGGCCGATCGGCCCGCCGGCGAGGTGTAGATGCGATCGTTAAAGGTCCGCAGCGCCCGGTAGGTGTTGATTCCGGGGTCGGCTTCTTGGCGTCGGACAGGTTCGAAATTGCGGCCGTCCTCCGACCGCAACACTATGGATGGTTGGCCACTTTTTGATGGCGACCAGGTGCACACGTACAACGCCGGTTTGTCGTCGCTGGCGCCGCAAAAGACGCTCATTCCGCGGTAGCCGATGTCGCGGGGAACCCTTAAGCCGGGCTCGGGTTCGACCCACGGCGATTGGTAGACGCGTTCCCACACGTCGACCTGTGGGTCGAATTTCCAGATCTCGGCCCGGCGATCGATATCGTAGACGTCGTCAGGGCAGCGCACCGGCCAGAAGATCAGACCAGGGGGGCGGGCGGCCTTGATGCTGCACAGGTTTGCGCGGGTCGTGCCGACGTACAGAGCGTCCTGAAACCAGGCCATCGAGTGAGCATAGGCGTTCCAACCGTCCCCAAAACCGCCTTCGGCGATGCGCACGAAAGGACTCTCAATCGTCGATTCGGCCGGCATCGCGGCGCGTTGAGGAGGCTCGGGCCGGTGCCGCCGCCACAACCTCATGGCTGCTCTCGGGCCGGTGCCGTGTGGACCTTTGCGGGCGCGGTGGAATCCTGGAGAAAGGTCGTGACAGAGTCCACCAGGGGTTGCGGTGCAAGAGCGGGAAAGAAGTGCCCGACCCCCGGCACTACGACCCTATCCAGCCCCGGCTGCACGGCAGCCAGGCCGTCGAGGCTGGGCATTGTGTAGGTGAGTTCTCCGTACACCGCCAACATCGGCAGGCGCAATGCGGCGACGGCCTCCCGCGTGAGTCCCGATATCTGCTTGACCTCGTTCGCGAGCTCGGTGGACTTCAGGAGCTTCCGCCAGCGCTCGGCGGATCGACGCGAACCGTTCCAGCTTTCGAACGGAAGATAGACCGTCTTCTCTCGGCTCTTGCGCGGTTCTCGTCGACTTGACCGGTCGGCGAGGGCCTCGAGCAGGCGATAGTCGATCTCATCTTCCCCTTTGAGATCGACGCCGAGGTCGGCGTACGTCTGCTGGAGGCTCTGCCAGTCAGGGCAGTCGGCGAGTCGCGGCTGCGGCTGGAAGAGCCGAAGGATGGCATCGACCAACGTCAGGCTGGCGATTCGTTCGGGAGCCACAACCGCCGCGTGCAGAGCGACCGCACCGCCAAAACTGTGGCCGACGAGGTGGGCCTTGGCGATTCCCAGATGGTCGAGCAGCGCCAGCAGATCGGCAGCCATCGCGGCGGTGGTGTAGCCGTTCTGGGTGACCTCGCTCCGGCCGTGGCCGCGCAGATCGTATGCCGTGACCGGGAAGTGTTCTCCGAGAGGCCGTCCCACCCCCCAGTACCAGAAGGCGAGGTTGGCGCCGAGACCGTGGACGAGCACGACTTCCTGGTCGGAATTCTCTCCGTCGATTGCGTCCGGCGGCGGGCCCAGACGCTCGTACGCGAGGCGGACCCCTGGGAGGTCGGCAAACGGCATTCCTACTCCACGTATCCCAGGGCCTTGAGCCGGGCCATGACCTCGGCCTCGGCCTCATCTTCGAGGGCCTTTTCATCGCGCGAGGGACGATGTTCGGGGAACGGGTCCGGGGTCAGTGTGGGTGGCCCCGACTCGATCGGTTGGCCCGCCAGATGCTCGCTGGTGAAAAGCCCTTCCGGAACACGCCCCTCGAGATCCTGAGGGACTGGAAGACCGAGGCTGTAGAGGACGGTTGGCGTCACGTCGATCAGATCGACGGGTGTGTCCCGCTTCCCGGGTTCGATACCGGGCCCGGCGGCCATGAACACACCTTCGGGCCGATGTGTGCCGAGCACCTCGTCTCTCGGCATCAGCGGCGCGTCGGCGTTGAGAATGGAAACGAATCCGCCGTCGCGAATGGTCAGGAGGAGGTCCGGCGCCATCTCCATGGTCGTACCGGGGTAGGCCTGTTCGCGAGTCAGGACCGAGGTCACGACCTGGCCGCCGCTCGCCGGGTCACGCCAGGCCAGGAGCTCATCGGCGATCTTGGTGCGGAAGGACTCGTAGTCCTCGGCACGAATTCCGTTGCCACCGGCTTCGGCGCGACGGATAAAGACACCGTTACTGGACGGGGTGAGACAGAACGCGGTGGTCCGGTCCCAGTCCAGCATCCCAACGTGGCTCTTCAATCGATCGACGGTGAGCGCACCGGTCGTGTCGCGGTCGGACTCGTCACGCCAACCGAGGTAACCCCGTTCGGCGAGCCACGCGTTGAGATAGAACACCTCCCAGGTGGGGCCGAAGCCGTGGTCCGAGACAATGAAGATCCGTGGATCGTCGCCGGCGAGACTGGTCAGGTGGCGCAGGTACCCATCCACCTCACGGTAGTAGTCGAGGCAGAGGTCACGTACGCGCAGGTCGGCGGGCGACGCGGTGCTGGGATTTAACATCTCCGGATCGAGATAGCGCCAGAACACGTGCTGCAACTTGTCGACCCCGTCAAAGACGATGGCGGTGACGTCGCTGGGGTCGTTGGTCAGCAGCATCTGGGCGATCTCGAACCATTGACGCTCTCGCCGCCGGTGCATCGCCGTCCAGTCGTCGTAGTCCTCTTCCGGCAGGCCCTGGATCGATTTCTTTTCAAGGTCGAGATCCATCGCCAGTTCTTTGCGGTCGAACCCGGGGAGCTTTTGAATATCGTCCCACAGTTCGAGCGGCCACATCGCCCGTCGCAGGTGGCGGTAGGGGACGAAGCCGGAAATGGTGTGACCGGCCACCGGACGGGGCGGCGCCAAACCGAAGAAGTTGAGAGCGGTGGCGCGGCGCTGTTGGCGGCTGACGATCTCCCACAGGGTCTCGACCCGGCGGTCGCGTGAGCTGTTCATGACGAAGAAAACCGACCCACCACGCTCTTCAGCACGAATGAAGTCGTAGATGCCGTGGTTGCCGGGGCTGCGGCCCGTCATGACGGTCGTCCAGGCCGGTGGCGTCAGGGGATTGACGGTCGACATGAGTTCACCCCATTGGCCGCGATCCCGCAACTCGCCGAGGAACGGCGTGACGCCCTCGTCGATCAGTTGATCGAGGACCGAAAAGGTTGCGCCGTCGAGACCGAAGAGGAGGGTTTGCGGGGAATCAGCCATGGCTGGCGCCCGTCAGCGTCTCTTCGAGAAATTCGAAGATCTGGCGAACCTTGATATCATCGACATAGCGACCGTCGTTCATCAGGAGTTTTTCGAATGGCATGTCTCGACGCTGGAAGCGACTCTCGAGACTCACCACCAGCTGAACCACGTCAATCGATTCGAACGCGAGCTCCTCGATGAGGAGGGTGTCGGGGCCGATGTCGCCCGCATAGTCGGTGTCCCAGTCCGCGGTCAGATCCTTGAGAATTTCGAGCGTCGCCATCTCGATACCTGCCCGGTCGATGTTTCCTGCACTCTCTGTGTTACCCACTCTGTACCTCCGAATGTGATGGTGTGACCGGGTCCCGTGCCCGGTTTGGTTGATCATTGACGTGTTCAGTTCGTACTTATCTCAACACTCGTTTCGCCCGGATCTTCCCGGAGATCACGGTTTCACTCCGCCGGCCACAGGCGCCGGAGTTGGTTCTTTCGATGTATCGGTAGGGTCTGCGAAGCGGCCACTTGCGCCGTTGGCGGTTGAATCCGCGAGGCCTGCCACGGCCATGACCTCGTGCCCATCGAATGTGACTTTCACCTTCAGATCGACACCGGTGGTCCGTCGCCAGCCACCGCTGGCCCGCAGGTAGCGGTCGACCGTGCCGTCGATCTGGATGTCCGCGGGCGGGACTGTCAGTCCGTGCCGTACGAGCCATCGCCGAGCTGCGTCCTTGGCCGCCAGCCTTGCGAGCAACCATAGCCCGCTATCTTCCGTCGACATCTCATGCGCGGACCATGTCCGGCGCTCGTCGCGCGAAAGGATGAGGCCGGCCACAACCTGTTGCCAGATCCCTCCACGAGCCGCAAAACCCGACGGCAGATCAGAAGCGGCGATCCGCGAACCCGCAATCTCGGATCCATCGGACGGGTCCGACGGCGGTCCGTAAGCGTGGCAGCTCGACGACGTCAGTGGGTCGAGCATGAAGGCGAGAAACGACGAAGGGACGTCAAAACGTCGGTCTTCCCAACCCGTGATGCGGGCGTGGAGATGACCGCCGCCGTCATCGACCTCGAGGTCTGAACTCACCCCCATCTCGCCAACCAGCCGGACAGCCGCTCGGCAGCTCAGTCTTCGACCCGCCGGCAAAGGTGGGGAGTACAGCTCGATCCGCTCGACCCGGGTCGGGAAGATCACGTAGCCCTCAGTCAAGCGGTCGGCCGTCCATACGCCGACAACCTGTCCGGGCTGATCCAGAAGCACTGGGTCGGTCGCGAACATCGGCTCGCCGGTGTCGAGCAGCCCCTGGCGGGTGAGCACCTCGAGAACGGCTTCGGCTCCACCTTCATCGATCTGATCCACGCGTTCGATTCCTCGAAAGTTCGGCCCGTGGAACATCGCCTCCCGGTACACCCGGCTGCGGTCCCACAATGGTCGCCCGCCGAGCGTCAACGGCTGGGCAGGCGGGGCAGGGGGATACGATGGAGCCACCCGAACGTCCGCGCTGAGGTAGCTCTCACCGTCCGCAGCGTCGATCTGGACTTTCACAATTGCTGGTTCTGTCGCTGCCTCGTTTCGGCGCGCCGTTACCCGAAGGTCCGCGCCCCCCGTACTGTCGAGGGTGATCCAGCGCCGCGCGACGACATTCTCGAAACCCGTGCAGACCCACCTCGGAGCAAGTGCTATCGAAGCTTCGGCAGCGAGCTCCAAGGTCATTGTAAGAGGCATCACCGGCAACGCCGTGAGTTCGGGGTCGGCCTTCGAAACGCACCCGCCAAGAGTGTGGTGGGCGAGAAAGCGGTGCCTGTCGAGGGACAGTCGTACATCGGCTCTCAGGGTGTCTCCCTGGCGCTCGTAATCGCGGCCCAACAGAGGCATCGGAACCGGTTCCGCTAAAGCCGACCCTGATCCGCGGCCCGTGAGAAAGCGAGTGAGGACGCGCTCCTGAGCCTCGACGGCGCGCCGGGTGACCTCGAAATGCGATGTCATGATCTCACCGAGCCCTCCACTCACAGCGGTCCCCTGCGCGGGTTCCCCGGAGGCCGAGGGTGTGTTCAATGTGCCGGTCGCGGTTGTCGCCTGCGCGGCTTGCTGAGGCAGTGCGGTCTCGGTCGGAGAGTTTGGCTTTGGCTGCTCAATGCGTTGCGCCGCGAACTTCGCGGTTGTCGCCTCCGGAAGCCCCAGCTCAGGCCACCCGGTTGCCAGCGTGAGGATCAGACCTTTGCGGCGGGGCAGCGTCCCCCCGGCCGTCGTTTCATCACGAGACGGTGGGCCCTGAATGGCCGGCGCAGCCAATCGAGACAGGTCGAGCGGCACGGCGTGAGCAACCAGCTGGCCGAGAGCGAAGAGCAGGTGCGTGACCGTCGGTTTGTTCGCGCCGTCGCACGCCACGGCAAGGTGGGGACGGCCACGAAGGATGTCCTTGACGAAGGCGCTGAGGTTGCCCCTGGGTCCGGCGTCGACGAATATCCGAACACCAGCCTGCCAGAGGTTTTCGATCGTCTCGCGAAACCGAACCGGCATCGCCCACTGCTGACGAACGAGGTCCCTGAGCTTCTCGATGTCTGTCGGAACCTCGGAAGCGGTCGCGCACGACCACAACTCGACCTCCGGAGCTTGCAGCGGGAGTTCCCCGAAGAAGGGTCCGAGCATCTCGAGCGCCGGCGAGAATGCGGCGGTGTGATACGCACGTTTGAATGCCAGCTCTTCGAGAATAGCGCCGTGAGTCGACAGTCGCTCGCGGGCGGCGGCGACTACCTTGGCCGGGCCCGCGAACACCCTCTGATGGGGACAGTTGTCCATCGCCAGCTCGAGAGTTGGAAACTCCTTCAGAGCAACGTCGATCTCGGCCGCATCACCGGCACCGACCGCGAGCAGCCGGGTTTCCTCGAGAACGTCGGCTTTCGCGAGCCGCTGGTAGAGGTCGTTGAGTCCGAGCATCAGCTCCGCGAGTTGGGCATCGTCGGCGATGGCGATCGCTCGGGAAGCGAACAACGCCGAGTAGTCTCCTGTGCTGTGACCGAGCATGATATCCGCCTGCAGCCCCAGGGACTCGAGCACAGCTTGGACCGCGGCGTTGGCGCTGAACACCACCTCGACAGCACCGTCCATATCCCAGATGCGGTCTTTGTCAACATGTCCGAAAACCATCTGGCTCGGGAGAATATCGCGGTCACGCCCCTCGAACGCGCGATCGATGCGATCGAAGGGCTGCCTGGCCTCTGGGAAGCGGATGCAGAGGTCGGTCAGCATCCCCGGGTACTGCGAACCCTCACCCGGAAACAGGAGGGCCACCTTGCCTCCCGCCTTTCGGAGCGGTTCGGCAACAAAGAAGATCCCGCTACGGTCGTTGATCCTGAGACACTCGGGATCGGAGAGTCGGTCGGCTGCGTGCCGCAGTTTGTCGGCGAATGATGTAGTCGCGTCGCCGACGACAGCCAGAGTGAGCGGCCCTGAGGGTTGTGCTTCGCCGATCTCGGCTACCAGTCCGCGCAGCTGCAGGCCCTCTGCTTCATGAAACTGGACTGCAGCGTCTCTGGCCCGCTGCGACAGCGCAGGTTGATCCGGAGCCGTGAGCACCAGCAACTCGTCACGGGAGGCGAAACCCCCGGCAGCCCGAGGCTTTGCCTTCATACCGCTTCCTCGAGTACGGCGTGAGCATTGATGCCCCCGAAACCGAACGAATTGACTCCGGCCCGCCGGGGCGATGTGGTCGTGCCGTTGATCCAGGGCCGCGGCTCATCGAGGAGGTAGAAGCGCCCCCCCTGCGCCTGCAGCGCTGAAATCGGTTCCTCGCAGTTGAGGCTCGGGGGTAGCACCTTCTCGGAAAGAGCGAGCGCGGTCTTGATGATACCGGCTATCCCGGCAGCGGGCATGAGATGGCCAATCATTGACTTGACCGAGCCGATGCCGCAGCGCATGGATCCCCGTAGCGGCTCCCCGAAAACGGTCTCAAGCGCTCGGACCTCCGTCTGATCGCCGAGAGGGACACCGGTGCCGTGGGCTTCGATGAGGCCCACCGTTGCCGGATCAACCGCCGCATTCCTATAGGCCCGCTCAAGGGCGAGCGCCTC
>JASJGQ010000055.1:0-4716 GCA_033791425.1 Acidobacteriota bacterium | reverse complement strand
ACCAGCTCGAACGCCTCCACACCGAGCGCACAATCACATTCTGGTACGGCGCCCGGAGCCTGCGCGAGGCCTTCTACCGGGAAGACTTTGACGAAATCAATTCGGAAAACGACAATTTCGACTGGCACCTCGCCCTCTCTGATCCCCTCCCTGAGGATGATTGGAACGGGGACACCGGTTTTATTCACCAGGTGGTTTTTGAAAAATATTTGAAGGACCATCCCGCGCCCGAGGACGTTGAGTACTACATGTGCGGGCCGCCAATGATGAACCAGGCGTGCATCAACATGCTGCTCGATCTCGGAGTCGAGCCTGAAAACATCATGCTCGACGATTTCGGAGAGTAGCCAGGGGTTGAATCGTCTCCGGCCGGACGACAGGGAGGATTGATGCCATCTCACAGTGGGCCTCCGCCGCTGCGCCGCCTGATCGTGCCGGGCCTTTTTGTGGCGGCACTTTTTGCTGTCGTCATCTTTCGTCAACCTGGCGGCGCGGTGCTGCACGAGAGGGTATTGACCGGTTCCTCGATGGGGACCTCCTATATGGTGAAGGTCGTGGTCGGCGATGACGACGGAGCCGTCGGAGACCGCCTCTCTGTCATGATCGAAAACGTCCTGACCGACGTCGACCACGCCATGTCGACCTATATCGAGAGTTCCGAGGTCACGGTGTTCAACCGGCAGGGCGCGGGAGACATCGCGGTCTCTGATGCCCTGCTGGAGGTCGTTGGAGAGGCCCAGCGCGTCGCGCGGTTGTCGGGCGGTGCGTTTGATATCACGGTCGGGCCGCTGGTCGATGCGTGGGGGTTTGGCCCGCGGGGCGAGACGAACCCACCGAGCGACGAGACCATCGGCGCCTTGTTGGCGATCACAGGTTTTGAACACATCGCCGTCGATCGCGACCGCGGGCGCCTGAGCAAAGGGTCGCCGGAGGTACAGATCGACCTGTCGGCCATCGCCAAGGGTTTTGCGGTCGACAAGGTTGTCGACGCTCTGGTTCATAGCGGCCAGACGGACTTTATGGTTGAAGTCGGCGGAGAGGTTCGTGCCTCAGGGCGTAACGCCGATCGGCGGGTGTGGCGTATCGGTATCGAACGCCCCGACGACGGCGGGCGTTCAGTGCATACGGCGGTCCCCCTGGCGAATCTGGCGCTTGCGACGTCGGGCGACTATCGGAACTTCGTCGTTCGCAATGGGGTGCGGGTGTCGCACACCATCGATCCGCGAATCGGGCGACCGATCTCGCACGATCTCGCCTCGGTATCCGTGATCCACGCCAGCTGCATGACGGCCGATGCCCTGGCCACCGCCCTCGAAGTTCTTGGCCCGGAGGAAGGTGTGGCACTGGCCAGCAGCTACGACATTCCGGCGTTGTTTCTTGTGCGGCTCGAAAACGGCGCCTTCGACGAGCTCCGGTCGCCGATGTGGTCGGCGCTGATCGAGAATGTTGCGAGCGGGGATCGTGTTGACCTGGGTGGGAGTTGATCTATGCAGACCGCCGTCCTGACATTTGCAGTTTTCGTCGTCGTCGTTCTGTTGATGGCAGTCGGCGTCATGGTCACCGGACGCAGCCTTCGCGGGTCGTGCGGCGGCCCGGACTGCGTATGCGAATCGGAAGGCAAGCCGCTCGGCAGTTGTGAGTACGAGGGCGAGAAGCTACCGACGCACACAGTCAGTTCTTAGTTTTGAGTTCTTAGTTCTGAGTGCTCTCGGGTCGGCCGATTCCTTACCCGGAAACTAGGTCAGGGTGCGGCCTGAGACTAAAAACTCAAAGCTCAAAACTCAAAACTCTCCTCTGGATCGACGGGCTACCCGCCTGAAATCAGCTCCTCTGCATCAGCGTCGGGCGGGGTGTCATCGTCGGAGTTATCGAGCCAACCGTCAGGCAGCGCGACCCGTTGGGTGCCGCTGCGCTTGCCTCTCTTGACCAGATGGCCTCGGGCTGGGAAAGCCTCATTGCGGTCGACAGTTGCCAGTTCAGCCTTCAACTCTTCGAGGTTTTTGACCCGCATCAGGCGGTCCCGAAGCCGCGCGCTCGAGTGAAAGCCCCTGGTGTACCAACCTCCGTGCTTGCGAAAGGAGAGCATTGCGGATCGTTCGCCAAACCACTCGACCAGCATTGTGGCGTGCTCAACCATGATATCGGCGACCTCGCCCAGAGACGGTGGACTCTGTTGCGGTCGGCCGCTGAAGGCATCGGCGAGGTCGCGAAAGAGCCAGGGCCGTCCGAGACATCCGCGCCCCACGGCGACCCCGTCGCACCCGGTCTCACGGACCATGCGGAGGGCGTCTCCAGCGACCCAGATGTCACCGTTGCCGATCACGGGAATCGAGGTGACGGCCTGTTTGAGCTCACCGATGGCCTGCCATTTCGCAGTGCCGTCGTAGAGTTGTGCTGCGGTCCGGGCGTGCAGGGTCACCGCAGCGCAACCCTCGGACTCTGCCACACGTCCGGACTCGAGATGGGTGAGGTGGTCGTCGTCGATGCCGATCCGGAACTTGACGGTCACAGGGACCTCTTCAGCCGCAGTGACCGCCGCTCGAACGATTGACTCCAGGAGCCGCGGATGCGCGGGAATCGCGGCCCCGCCGCCCTTGCGGGTGACTTTGCGGACCGGGCAGCCGAAATTGAGATCGAGGTGGTCGATCCGACCTTCGCCGACCAACCGCCGCACAGCTTCGCTCACATAGTGAGGGTCGATACCGTACAGCTGCAGACTTCGCGGCGTCTCGTCGGGCCCGAAGTCGGCCAGCTTGAGGGTCTTTTCCCGTCCTTCCACCAACGGCCGCGCGGTGATCATCTCGCTGATAAACAGTCCGGCGCCAAAGCGCTGACACAGCTTGCGGAACGGGTAGTTCGTGACCCCCGCCATCGGTGCGAGGACAACCGGCGGCGAGACCCCGATCGATCCCACCATGAGCCGTTGCGGCACCACTTCGTCAGCCTTCACGGGAGCCTCTCATAAAAAAACGCCGCGGTGACCGCGGCGTGTCGAGTTCAAATAGGGAATCGGCACTGCTACTTCAGGAGGTTCTCGAGATAGGTCGAAAGGAGCACGACCCCGAAACCCGACGCCCCGACGGGGAAGCCGTTGTGTTCCTTCTCGTTGTAGGCCACGCCGGCAATGTCGAGATGGGCCCACGCAACCTTGTCCGGCACGAACTCGCGGAGGAACGCGCCGGCCGTCACCGCGCCGCCCCAGCGGCTGCCGGCGTTCTTGATGTCGGCCCATTCACTCTTGAGGTACGACAGGTACTCGTCGTACAGGGGAAGCGGCCATACCCTTTCGCCAACCCCTTCACCAAGTTTGCTCAGGGTCTTGATGAGGTCGTCATCGTTCCCCATGATGCCGGCTGCTTCGTGGCCAAGGGCCACCACGCAGGCGCCGGTCAGCGTCGCCAGGTCGATTACGATATCGGGGTTGAAACGCGCCGAGTAGTGGAGGGCGTCGGCGAGGATCAGACGGCCCTCGGCATCGGTGTTGTCCACCTCGACGGTCTTGCCGCTCGCCGTCGTGATGATATCGCCCGGTTTGATCGCCGTGCCGGACGGCATGTTCTCGACCGTGGGCACCAGGCCGACCACTTTGATCGGCAGGTCGAGGTCAGCGACTGCACGCATGATGCCGACCACGGTCGCCGCTCCGCACATGTCGTACTTCATCCAGCCCATGCCGGCGGATGGTTTGAGCGAGATACCGCCGGAGTCAAACGTCACACCCTTGCCCACCAGGACCACGCTTTTCTTGGGTTTCTTTGGGCGGTGTTCGATGACGACAAGACGCGGCTCTTCGACCGAACCCTGGCTGACGGCGAGAATCCCGCCCATCTTTTCCTTTTGCAGCTCTTTGATACCGAGAATGGTCACCCGCAGACCCTTGATGTCGTCCGCCATTTCCTTGATGGCGAGGGCGAAGGCCTCCGGGGGCAGGTCGTTGCCCGGACGGTTGCCGAGGTCACGGGTCAGCTGCTGGGAGGTGCGCAAGAGGCGGACCCTTTGCAGTTGGGCTTCCAGAACTTCCTCGCTCTCTTTGGCGAGCGGCAGAATATGGAGGCCGTCGATCTTTTCGAACTCATTCTTCTTCGACTTGAACTGATCGAAGGCGTAATCGGAGATCGACGCCTCGAGCAAGGCGAAGAACCTCGAATCAGCCTGGTTGAGGCCGTGGACCCGGACCGGAATGCCGAGACCAATCTGGTATTCCCGGTTCTTCGTGGCCTGACTCATGACCCGAGACAGGGCCTCGCGCAGTCTCGAATGAGTGAGCTTGCGCTCCTCTCCAAGACCGACGAAGGTCACACGGCGTGCCAGATCCAACGGGCATTCGCCCGAGATGATCTCACCCTCCTCACCGCGTGGTGCGAGGGCCTTGGCTTTCGCTCTCAGGGCCTTTTTTTCCTTGGCGGAGAGATCGAGACCGCCCACAGGATCGGTGCCTGTGCACATCAGGAGATAAATGCAATCGAGTGGTTCTTCCGGGGCTTCGCGAAACTGGTAAAGGTCTGCCATTGGGTAAGTTGTACCCTCCCAACATAGTCAATTCGGCCGCGAATTGTAGCATACTCTGTGGAGGCAGCAGGAAATTGTGACAGGTCAATGACTTAGAGGGTTTATTTTGACTTTTTGAGAGGTGGAATGGGGAATCAGGCACGATCGTAGCTTCCACAGATTCAAATTTGCGAGAGGAGATCAGCAGAGAACCCGTTCTTCGATCAC
>JASJGQ010000054.1:0-3201 GCA_033791425.1 Acidobacteriota bacterium | reverse complement strand
AGCCGCTCATGGATGCCCTGGTCGACCTCGCTCCAGCGCCCGACTGGCGACCCGTTCAGGCAAACGTCGATGGCGAGGACCAGGAACTCGCTGTCTCGTCCGACGCACCGTTTGCGGCGTATATTTTCAAGTCGATCTCCGATCCCTTTGCAGGCCACATCACGCTGATGCGGATTTTTTCGGGCGGCATCGAGACAGACGCCAACGTCTCCAACTCCACCCGGGATTCGGCGGAACGCCTGAGCGCGCTGTCGATCGCGCAGGGCAAGGAGCTCGAACACGTCACGGAGCTGGCAGCGGGCGATATCGGTGCGCTCCCCAAGCTCAAGGAGACCCACACCGGCGATACCCTGTGTGCGGCCAAGAACGACATCAAGCTGACACCGGTGGCGATCCCCGAGCCGGCCATCAGCTTCGCCCTCGAGGCCGAATCCAAGTCGGACGAAAACAAACTCGCCACGGCGCTGGTCAAGATTCGTGATGAGGACCCGACCGTCACAATCGGCCGCGACCCGCAGACCAAGGAAATGCTGATCTCGGGAACCGGCCAGTTGCACGTCGAGGTCGTGGTGGGGCGCCTCAAAAAGCGTTACAACGTCAACGTCATTCTCCACCAGCCGAAGGTGCCCTACCGCGAAACCATCAAGTCATCGACGGAAGTGACCACCCGGCACAAGAAACAAACCGGCGGATCGGGCCAGTTCGCCCAGTGTTCGGTCACCATGGAACCGAACTTCGGCAAGGGCTACGAGTTTGTCGACAAGATCTTCGGCGGTTCGATCTCGCAGACCTACCGGCCGGCGGTGGACAAGGGCATCCAGGAAGCCGCCGAGCGCGGCGTGGTTGCCGGCTACCCGATGGTGGATTTCAAGATCACCCTCACCGATGGTAAAGAGCACGCGGTCGACTCCTCCGAAATGGCCTTCAAGATGGCCGGCCGCAAGGCCTTCAGAGAGGCCGCCGCAAAGTGCAAGGCGACCTTGCTCGAGCCGATCATGCAGCTCGAGGTCTACACCCCCGAGGACCACCTCGGTGACGTCATGGGCGACCTCAACTCGCGCCGTGGCCGGGTTCAGGGGATGGATTCCGAGGGCGGCACCACCACCGTCAAGGCCCAGGTCCCCTTTGCCGAGATGCTGACCTACGCGCCGACCCTGCGCTCGATCACCCCGGGCCGGGGCGACTCCCACCTGGAGTTCGCCAAGTACTCCGACGTCCCAAAACAACTCCAGGAAAAGATCGTCGCCGCGTCAGTCAAACACGAGGAAGACGACGACGAGTAGAATTTTTAGTTCTTAGTTTTGAGTTTTTAGTTCTCAATTTTGATTTGCCGCCCGGCCCAGCCGGGCGGTTTTTTCTCCGGTTGGTTGAAACGAATTGACCTTTCCCCAAGGGGACAGTGTTTTGTGGGGCAGGCGTCTCGCCTGCCGCGCGGGCCGTTCTGGCCATAGGGCTCCGCCGTGGCAGGTAGATCACCAAGCCGCGGAGCGGCGAAAGACAATAGCCCGGGCGTGAGCCCCGGGTTCGGATCATTCAATAACAAAAAAGCCCCGGAGGGGCGACAGACGCAGACGAACTCAGAGCTGCGTCGAATCGTCACAGTCCGCTCGGGTTGTTGGTCCGAAGTAGGGTGGGCCTTGGCCCACCTTCAGGGTCCTTTTCAGAGCTGGGTTGAATCGTCCCAACCCTCGATCTTCGCAAGAAAGTCTGGATCCTCATACAGATCCGGATGAAAGGCCGAAGCATAGTCGGGAAGGGTGCCACCCATGATGTGCGCCGCCACCAGCTCCGCCGTCCCCGCCGATGCCATCAACCCAAAACCCGACAGCCCCCCGTGGACAAAGGCGCCCTCGATTTCGAGTGGCCCGGCCAGGGGCCGGTTCTCCCGGGTCTTCGTGTAATACCCGCCGTCGATCCACGCCTTCGGCATCCGCTCCACATAGGCCCCGAGGGCCGGGATCGCAGTCGCCATGCCCCGCAGGCAGATCTCGGCGTAGTGTTCGGGAACGCGAACGGGAAAGACCTCGGCCACCGGGTCCAGGTGGTAGGGCCAGAGGATCAAAAGGTGCGGGCTGCCACCGCCGCCCTCGACCCGCATGTGAACTCCGGCTGGCATTTCGCCGAGCAGCATCGCGCCGTCCTCAACCTCCGCCAGAAACTCCCGCTCCTCGTCACTCCAGTCGATCTGCTGCGCATCCTCCCAAATCGTGAACGGTGCATCGCGCGGCACCGCCCCGTGCAGGTCCTCGATGGAGACCTTGAGGTGGAGCTCGGAAAAGACCGGCAGTTCGAGCCCGAGGAGCCCGCCGACATATGACAGCATGGGTCCGGCGGCGTTGACGAAGCGGGGCGTGAATACGGTCAGCACCTCGTCCCCGGTCGCAATCTGCACCGACGACACACGGCCCCCCGAAGTTTCGATCCACTCCACCCGGCCTTCGACGAACTCCACCCCGGCTGCCCGCGCCTCTTCCAGCTGCAACATCCCCAGCTGCTGGCCCGAAAACCAGCCGCAGCGCCGGGCGTGGAGCACCGCACACGTGTCGTCATGGAGATAGGGAAAGACTCGTTGAATCAGGGCAGGATCGGTGATCAGATCCGCGCCTGTGGGCTGGTCCTTCCAGCCCTCCGCCGGCGCGGGCTGGTACTCGGCATCACCGGACGTCCCCGAGTGACATCGCACCGATCCGGTGCCGTAGCTCGAGGCCAGCTCGGCACTCGCATGCATGGGTTGGACACGAGCCGGATCGGCGGTGGCATAGAGGTAGCCGCGGCGGTTCATCAGAAACCGGTTGTCGCTGGCCAGTGCCATTTCTTCCAGCAAATCGATGCTGCGGTTCATCAGCCGCACCATCGCGTCGTCGGGCCCCGGCCACCAGTTGCGGTAGGCCTCAGTCGATTTGTCCGAGGTTAACGTCATCGGAGGCCGCTCGTCCACCAGCACGACGTTCTTCATCCCATGCCTGACCGCCAACTGCCACGCCACCGAGATCCCCGCGATCCCGGCACCGCAGATGACGACTTCTGCTGTCGTGGTTGTCACGATGGATCTTGGTGCATGAGATCGCGCACTATTTCTGGGCATTCGGCTGTGTGAGCTTTTCGTCTATCCGTTTCTTCTGCTCAGGCGTCAGTTTGTCCTCAGCGAGAAACTCCTCGATCCGCTCGTCGGTGTAGATCTCGATCGGATATCCATCCTCA
>JASJGQ010000053.1:0-11904 GCA_033791425.1 Acidobacteriota bacterium | reverse complement strand
AAAAAGAGCCAAAGCCGAGCGTGCGGCCGGGACGGCCGCACCACAAATCGCTGCGGAGCCCCGTAGGGGAGGGGTTGACCTGTCCCGGCGCAGCTGGAAGCGACCTGTGCGGGCGTAGCCATCGGCGAAGCCCCAAGCCGGATCCCATCCCCTACGCCGTTTCAAAACCGAAAAGGATGCTCTGGATCGGTTGGATGACGATGGCGCTTTGCCGCAGCGAGAGGTACAGGCCCTTTGGTTTTGGTTGTTGAGTGCGGTGGGCGCGGGCTTGTTCTTCTGACCAGAAGAAAACGCTCTTCATTCAGAAGTCGTCGACGATCGATGGGGCATCGAGGTCGCCCAGGTTGATTATGGGAACGAAGAGCAGGGGCACTTCGGCGGAGCTGCGGACGCGGTGGCTGAGATCGCTCTCGATCTCGAACACGATCTCGCGTCCGCTGACGGCGCACTCGGTCTCGACGGTGCAGCTCAGGTTCGTGTCCAGCAGGTGCCCTTGCACGATGGGCGTCGCCACGGCGTCGGCGGCTCAAGCAGCCGAAAACGCCGCACCTCCATCGATCCGGACCTGATGGGGCGTCGTCTCGGCGGTCACCGGGTAGGCCCACACCACATCCTTGCCTCCGGCGCGGTAGAGAAAGGTCATGCGCCGTTCGAGCTCGTCGAGAATCCCCGTCACGCGGTCGAGGGGCAGATCGAGTTCGGCGGCTATGACTTCTGGGGCGATCGGCTCGCGCCGGCGGGCGATCTCTCGCACCGCGAAGTGCTGAACCCGTCGTTGGTCGGGCCCCAGCGGCCGCCTTTTGGCAAGCTTCTTCACGTCGTGCCGGACCATCCTGCGAAACAACCATTCCGGAACCGGCACCATCCGCCGCCCTACACCCAGAAGGATTCTGTCGGACACTGCACACCTCCCTGGAAACTGACGGGTTACGGAAAGAGAATATCAGGGCGGGCGACAGATCCTGCGCGGGTGTCGCTCTTTGGTTTTCTGGTGAGGTGAGCGACCGTTTTAGAGATTTCGATTGCACACGTTGTGGTGCGGCCGTCCCGGCCGCACGTGTTGGCTAGAATCCGGCTTCGGGCTTCGTCAACGGCTACGCCGTGACACGCCGCCGGGACGAGTAATCCTTGCCCATACGGATGGAATTGTCCTCAAACGGAAGGTTCAGCTCACGGACCCGTTCGCCCGGCGGGGCCATCGTCTCGATCAGGCCGAACTGAGCCAGCCCCTGAGCGCTGTGCTCGTGAACCGCAAGGATCATCCCTCGAGCGAATATCGTCTCGGCGACGTCGAAGATCTCTCGGATGATTTCGGCGGTCAATGCCGGCGCCGGCACGTTGATCCTCATCGGGGGATCTGATCAAGACCGGAGCCAGGATCGAGAGCAGTTTATTGACGACAAAAGCCGAAAATGGTGTCCCGGCAAGCCCCATTTCAGTGCATCGGGGCGTTTTTCGGCAGAAGATTTTTTTGGCTAGGCGCGACTCCCCAAATCAGAGATCACCCAGACGTTCGTATGTCTCCAGGGTGATATCGGCCTTCACCTTGCCGGTGTGAGCGATACCGTCGGGCTCGAACAGGACCAGCTTGACGTGGCCGCGCGGGAGGATTCGGTGCTCGACGCCGTGGGGGACCACCGTGAACTCTCCGGGTTGCAGCGTGACTGAGCCGTCTCGTGTCAGAACCTCCAACTCACCTTCCATGACCCAGAAAAGCTCGTCCTCGGCGTCGTGGGTGTGCCAGGGGACCTTGTCACCCTCCACACGGACGATCTTGACGTGTTGCCCGTTCAGGTCAGCGACGATCTTGGGTGAGAAGAGATCGTCGAAAGCGGCGAACCCATCGTTGATGTTGATGACATCAAGCATGGAACCTCCATATGGAACCCGCGTACCAGGGGTGCCACGTACCGCATTGTTGCAAAGAATTTTGCAGGAGGCTCACGTGGCACCCTTGTCTTGTTTTACTTTTCAGCCGCGATCAGCAGATAGTATTCAAGATCCGGAACTCGGAGATACGCAGGACGAAGACCTTTTTGCAATTGTTCGTGACTGATCTCTCTGGACAAAAATTTCCGGTGAACGTAACAAACCGTATGCCAGAAATGACGCTCCCAGCAGCTCTCCGTGGCGTCGACGATCGTGTTTTTTCTGAATCCTGCCTCTGTCAACACCGCATCATATTCTTCAGGATCTCTTACATAGTTCTTTTCTGTTCTCATCTTTCGCTTTTTTTCGCCCTCACGATTCATGAGAATGTCTGAAAGTACCAGGGCCCCTCCAGGCTTCAGAACCCGGTGCGCCTCTTTCAGAAATTTCTCTCGAGTATCAAAGTGAAACGCGGCTTCTACACAGATAATATTGTCGAAAGAGCTGTCAGGGAAATCCAATTCGGTAGCATCCATCAATCGAAAGGTACAACCCGGTGCATTACCACGGGCAGTCTGCAACTGCTTCTCCGAAATATTGATGCCGGTAACCAGCTCGGGTAGGTGGTTCTTCATCAAGTAGGACGTGGAGGCGCCCTTTCCGCAGGCGACATCGAGAATTGTCCCTGACCTGTTTGGAATGAGCTTGAGCAGTTCATCCATCAAGTTCTCGCACGCCTGTTTTTGATCGCAGGTGTGCTCGTCCCAATAACCGAAATTCATGAAATCGCTTTGGCCATAAAACTCATTGACATCAAACCTGTCTGACAACGCGTCGTAATGGTCAATAATTTGCTTGTTCCGACCGAGTTCGCCCTGCGCACCCCCGTCTGAGCTGTCCGGGCGTTCATCTCTTTTTTCCATGGTCTCCTCCAAAATTTCAGCCAGAAAAACTTTCGCGTGTTTGGAGCAAGGCTATCACGACGTCAGGGTGCCGCCCTTCGCGCTCGGATACGCCGACTCAAGAGGTGATTCGTATCCCCGCCCTTTGGACGGAACGACCTCTCGAACACGTCGAAAACCTGGTTTCTGCAAGAGGCTCACGTGGCACCCTTGTCTTGGAGTCACTGCACGACTCCCCCCGTCACCATGACGGGTCAGAACTTTAGCGCAGGGGTGCCACGTACTGCATTGTTGCATTGTGGTGATGGTCGTGGCGCGTGCATGCGCGGGGCTTCGCATAGGTGGATTGTGACTGAGCCGGCGCAGCACCCATCCCCATTGGTGCCCAGTCCTCGAGTGATATTCGGGCTGAGTTGTTGCGACCGCTTGCAGTTGAGATGTGTGTCCTCTGATACGATCAGAACGGCACTGAAATGCTCTCTTTTCTCAAAGGTGGCGTCTATGTCGCGATCGTCGATCGTCGTTGCCATTGCGGTTCTTGTGGCTCTTTCTCCCGGGACGCCTCGAGCTGAGATCTGCAGCATTGACCCGGTGCCGGGCGCCACCCTTTTGCTGCCTTACTTCGAGGTCGACATCGGCGACGCAGAGGGTCTCGGTGTCAACACCGTGTTCACCGTAAGCAACGCGGGTCCGGCGCCAACGATTGCCCACATCACCCTGTGGACCGACTGGTCGTACGGCACAGTGGACTTTGACATTTTCCTGGCCGGATATGACACGGTGACCGTCGATCTGTTTCAGGTCATAGGTAATGGGAACCTTCCGGTGACCGCCGACGAACAAAACGACCCCGCCGATACGATCAGCCCGAACGGGGGGAACCCCGATTGGGATGGGAGCTTCAGCTTCTGTGCCGATATCTTTCCGTTTCCCCAGCCTGTCATCACGGGCGGGCTCCTGGATCGGGTGCAAAACGGGCACAGCGGCTATCCCGTGCCCTCCCTGAACGATGATTGCGCGGGGGAGGGTCTCAACGGGGCGGGCGTCTGTAGTTCCGGAAGCTGCCCGTCGGGCACCATCGCCAGGGGTTTCGTGACGGTTGATTCCGCGAACGACTGCAGCTTGGTGTTTCCATTCGACGCCGACTATTTCGTCGATGGTGGGACCGGCACCGCCTCCAACACGAACAATCTCTGGGGTGAGTTCCTCTTTCTCGAGAGTGGCGTGACAACGGCAGGAGGACCGCTCGTGGCGGTGGAGGCCGATGACGACTTCTCCGCGGTCTCGACGCCCACGGGCTACACCTTTTATGGGCGCTTTACCCAGGGAACCGGGGGTGTCGACAACCGGGAGCCTCTCGGAACAACCTGGACAGCCCAGTTCAAGGGCTCTGGAAATACCGCGACAGAATTTGTCGTCTGGCGTGACCCGACCGCCGGCGGGAACCCGAACTCGGGTTGGGACTGCGGGCTCAGCAGTTCCGGTGCCGGGCCCGACTGGGCACCTTTGAGCGAAACCGAGGTCGTGTGCGTCGATCACGATTCCAATGTGGCCGAGACCCTATGTTCCGGAGAGGTCGGGGGTTCTGCGTGCTTCCCGCTGGCGACGCAAAAGGTAGCCGTTGGAGCCGGGTCGTTGAACCCATCCTTTGCATCGGGGTGGTGCTATCTCAACCTCAACCTGGACGACTCGTTTCCGGCCGATGTCGATTTTCCCCCGCCAGCCGGCGCTGTCGCCCAGAGCTATATCTTCTCCGTTTACAGCGTGGATTCTCAGATCGAAGCGGCGACCGCGGGAACCGTGCTGTTCGACGGGTGCCAGAATTTTGTCCCGGTTTTCGGGTCCGTGGAAGAATCTGTCTTTTTGAACGGCTTCGAGTCGGGCGACACCTCCGGCTGGTCATCCACCAGGCAGTAGATCGGGCTCCTGCGCCCTCCGATGGCCGGCCGACTCGGCACGAGATCTGTCTGTAGGAACTGAAGTAGAGCCGATCGGGTTGACGGGTTGAGGACGTTTCAATCGCCCCACGACCCGATTTGACCAACCTCCGATGCTACAGTTGAAGGACGTAATAGCGCGCGAAAATGCTGCGTGCGGTCAGGCGAAACGCGTGGAGAATATTCTCATTTTCGTTGCCTTGTGCTATCTGGTGCTGGCACCGGTGGGCCTGATTATCGCTGTGGTGTCGCTTGTGAAACTGAGCAGGCTCGGGTCGCGCATGCGGGTGATCGAGGCCGACAAAATCCGTTTTGAAATGCGGTTGCGGGATGTGATGAAGCGGCCGGAGGCCGCTGATGCCGAGGTCGAGCCGGCGCCGGAGCCGGGAGTCGTTCCCGAGCCTGCGGTCGTCCCGCCGCCGGTGGCACCGATGGAACAGTCGCGGCCTCCTGCGGCCTCCATGCCACCCCCGGAGACGGTCGAGGAACCGACGGTCGAGGAAGTCGAAGAACCGGTCGTCGAGGACCGTCCGGCGGAGCAGCCGGAACGGCCAATGCCACCGAGACCGCCGGTGGTCCCTTCAAGCCCGCCGGCGCCGCCTGTTGAGGGTCTTGCCGGTCTTGGCTCTGCCGCTGCGCCGACTCAGGGCCCACCGGTATTCGAGCCGCCTTCCAAACCTCCGAAGCCCCGCAAGGCGTGGGCCAGTTTCGATTGGGAGAGTCTGATCGGTGTGAAGTTGTTCTCCTGGATCGCCGGGGTCGCGTTGGTGATCGCGGCGGTCTCGTTTCTACGCTATTCCATCGACCACGGTTGGCTGAGTCCCCCGATACGAATGGCTATCGGTCTACTGGTGGGTGTCGGACTGTTGGTTTTGTGCGAGCTCAAGGCGGCGCGAAAATATCCCATCACCGCCAACGCACTCGACGGCGCCGGTATCGCGGTGTTGTTTGCGACCTTTTTTTCTGCCCACGCCCTGTGGCAGTTGATCCCCGTTGTGCCGACGTTTGTGGCGATGGCCCTGGTGGCTGCGACGGCGGTGGTGCTGGCGATTCGCAGAGACTCGTTGTTTATCGCGCTGCTCGGACTGGTGGGTGGTTTTGCCACGCCCTTCATGCTGTCCTCGGCCCTCGATCGCCCGCTGTCGCTGTTCGGCTATCTCGTCATCCTCAATGCCGGGCTGGCGTGGGTCGCCTCCCGTCGCGGCTGGCCGGTGCTGACGGCACTGAGCCTGATCTTCACCACCATCCACCAGTGGGTGTGGGTCGTACGGTTTCTCGATGCGTCTCACATCGGAGTCGCACTCGCGGTGTTCCTGGTCTTTCCACTGCTCGCCATTGCGGGTCTGCTTTTCGCACGCGGGCACGACGGAGCTTTTGAACGGCAGTTCGAACAGACGGCAGTGGTTGCTGCGGTGTTGCCCCTCCTCTTTGCCGCCTACCTGGCCGTGGTCCCCGAATTCGGCGTGCGATACGGGTTGCTTTTTTCATTTCTTTTTCTTGTCGTCGCCGGAATGGCCGCGATCGCGATCTGGCTTGGGCCGCAAAAGGTTCACCTCATTGGCGCCGTTTCGACCCTGGCCGTTTTTACGGTGTGGTTGGCGAATTCCTACTCCGCTGCGTGGCCCGGCATCCTGGTTTTTGTGGCCCTCTTCATGCTGCTTTTCCTGTTGGTTCCGGCGATCGCAGCCCGTGTCGGCAGGCCCCTCGATGCGATGGCGCAACACTCTGTTTTAGCAGCACCGGCGCTGTTGTTTGTCTTTCCGGCGTTGATTGCGATCGAACCGAAATGCAGCGCTCCGTGGCCGGTCTTTGGCTCGCTCTTCGCGTTGATGGCCATCGTTGCGGGGTTTGCGATTGCCCGGCGCCAGGGCTTGTTGCACCTTGTGGCAGCGTTTTTTGCGGTTGTCGCCGAAGCCATCTGGTCGGTGCGATATCTCGACGAGAGGACCCTTTTATCCGCCCTCGCCGTCTACGGCGTGTTTGCACTCTTTTATCTCGGTGTTCCCATGCTGGCCCGTCGTCTCGGCCGGCCCCTCGAGCCTGTCGGCGGTGCGGCGGCGCTCCTGCTCGTGAGTTTGGCGCTGCTGTTTTTCCTCGCCCTCGGCTCGGCGGCTCAAGCGGCTCTCTGGGGCCTCGCCCTGTTGTTGGTGGTGCTCAATGCCGGGCTCTTCCTGGAAGGGGCGGCAGGCCGGCTTCCGCTGTTGTCGATCGTAGGGACCGTGATGTCGTGGCTCGTCCTGGCGGCGTGGTGGCTCACGGCGGATGTGGCGTCCGGATTGGTGCCGGCGCTGGTGGTCATCGCCGGGTTCGCCGTCTTCTCCCTGGCCGGCGCGATGCTCGTTGGAGGGCGTGCAGGGTTGGAGGGACAGCCTGAAGGGAGGGTGGTCGGCGGCGGAGTGTACCTGCTGCTGGTGGGCCATGCCTTTTTGTTCTTTGTCGCGGCGAGACCGGAACTGGCGGTGCCGCCGTGGCCGATGCTCGGCGTGCTGCTGGTACTCGATGTGGCGGCCGGTGTGGCGGCTCTTGCGATCCGCCGGGGCTGGTTGTTTGTTTCCGCTCTGGTTGCCTCGATGATGGTGTTGCTGACCTTTGAAAGCACCGCTCAACAGTCGCCCTGGCCGACGGTGGCGATGATCAGCGCCATCTGTGTGGCGGCTCTCGGCGTCGCCTGGTGGCCGCTCGCTCGTCGTCGGCTCGGTCCAGGGAATGCCGAACTGAATGTCTTTGCCGGAGGTGCCGCCGCGAGCCTTCTCATGGCGCAGGTGATCGCAATCGCCGCGGCGCAGACGCGGGGCGCGCCGGCCCTCGGTCTGGTGATCGGCACTCATCTCGTCCTGGTGATCACGTTGCTCGTGGTGGCCACGCTGCAGCGATGGTTTTTCCTGGTGGCTGTTGCCGTGGTGCCGACCTTTGTCGCCGTGGCCGTCGAGGACGGGAGCGGCACTCCATGGCGGGAGGTTTTGTTCTTCGACGTGGTGGCCTGGGCGCCGTTCGTCCTGCTGCCCTTGATTCTCGGTCGAAGGGTGCTCGGTGACCGGTGGCCGTGGGTTGCGCCGGTGTTGGCCAGTGTTCCGTTCTTCTTTTTGGCCCGGCAGGCGATGATCGAGGGCGGGTTGGAGAACATCATCGGTGTGCTGCCCGTCGTTCAGGCGATGGTCCTGGCGGTGGTGATGTTCAGGTTGGTTCGATTGGAGCCGCCGTCCGAGCGCGACCTCGGACGGCTGGCCCTGGTGGCCGCGGCGGTGCTCGGCTTTGTGACTCTGGCGATCCCGCTCCAGCTCGAAAAGCAGTGGATCACGATCGGGTGGGCGCTCGAGGGCTGCGCGTTGGCCTGGCTCTACTTGCGGATCCGGCACCGCGGTCTCCTCGCCGCTTCCATGGGCTTGCTGACGGTTGTTCTGGTGAGGCTCGCATTCAATCCCGCCGTGTTGGCGTACCACGTCCGGTCGGATGTTCCGATCTTCAACTGGTATCTCTATACGTATATGGTGGCGGCCGCGGCCACCTTTGGGGCGGCCTACCTCTTGCGTGGCGAGGAATCGCTTTTCGGAGTGCGGTTCTTGCGGCCGGTGCGGGTTCTTTCGGCCTACGGCACGATTCTGTTGTTTTTGCTGCTCAACATCGAGATCGCCGATTTCTTTGCGATCGGCCCGAGACTGACCTTCGCCTTTGACGGCGCCTCATTGGCCCAGGACCTCAGCTATACCTTGGGCTGGGCGGTCTTTGCCATCGCCCTGCTGGCGGCGGGCGTTGCTCTGCGCAGCCGGGCGGCGCGCATCACCTCAATCGCCCTGCTGGTGGTCACCGTGATGAAGGCGTTCCTGCACGACCTGCCGAGTCTCGGGGGTCTTTATCGGGTGGCGTCATTCGCGCTGCTCGCACTCTCCCTGGCCGTGGTGGCGGTGGCGTTACAGAAGTTCGTGCTGCAGAAGCCCGAGGATGGAGACGCATGAAGATTTCGATGGTGTTCCGTCGTGGGCTTGTTGGTTGGATCTGTCTTCTATTGGCGCCTGCCGCCGGTCTCTGCAACGACACGGAGGCGTCGGTCGAACGGAGAGTCGAGCCGGGCGGGCCGGGCGGCAATCGTCTCGACGTCGATGTCGAATTGCTGGCGGGAGCTGCGGACGGCCTCCGCGATCTGCGGTTTCTCTCGGCCGATGGTCAGGAGATTCCCTATCTGCTGCTCGAGCAGCCGACGGCGAAACGGCAATGGACCAGGGGCAAAATCCTGCCGTTGCGGCGGACGAAGTTGAACAGCGGATTCGAGGTCGATTTCGGCGAAGTGGCGATGATCGACCGGATCAGGATTGAGGGGCTGCCCGCGCCGTTTCTCAAGCGCGTCCGGCTCGAGGCCGGCGGGGACCGGAGCCGCTGGACGCTGCTGCACGAGCAGGCGACGCTCTTCGACCTCCCGGACGAAGGTCTGAAGATGCTCGAGCTCGACTTCGAACCGGGCGAGTATCGCTATGTGCGGGTCGTATGGAGCGATCGCTCGAGTGGTCGTTTACCGTTGCCGCGGAGTGCCGGGGCCCGGTTGCTGACGGGCAGCCCGCCGCCGCCTCCTCTCGAAGCACGGTTGGTTTTTGAAAAACGGGCCAGCGAGCCCGGCCGCAGCCGGTATCGTGTGGTGCTCCCGGCGGCCGGCCTGCCGATCGTGGCCATCGAGCTCGAAGTGGATGACTCGCGGGTGCTTCGCCGGGCGCGGGTGACCGAGGCTCGATTGTCCGGCAGCGAGATTCGGCCCGCCGTGCTCGGCGAGGCGACGCTGCGCCGGGTTGTCCACGAGGACCTCGTGGCCTCCCAGATGGAAATTGCGATTTCGAAACCGACCGAGACCGAGGTGGAGATCGAGATCGACGACGGCGACAACCCACCGCTCGTGCTGCGATCAGTCACCGCGCGATTCGCAGTCCAGCCGTGGATCTACTTCGAAAGCCCGGACGGCGAGGGACTCACGGCCCGCTACGGTGCTGCCGGGCTGCGGGCGCCCTTTTACGATCTCGAGGCGCTGCGGGGGGCGCTGGGCTCAGAAGGTCTTGCGCGGAGCGTCAACGACGCGAGTTTCGGAGAAAGCCGGATCCTGGCCGTGACGGCGGTTCCCGCCGAGCTTGCCATCGCGGACGCCGTCGGCGGCGGCGCCAAGATCAACCTGCGGGGATTTCTGGTCCGTCGTGGAGTGGCAGAGGGCCCGCCGGGTCTGAATGCGCTGCGGCTCGATCCAGCCGTGCTGGCGGGCAGCAGCCACCTCGGTGATCTGCGGATCGTCGACGATTCGTCGGATCAGGTCCCCTATATCCAGGAGAGCCTGGGTGAACCGACGATCCTCGATCTCGGTGAGTTGGTGCCGGTGCCTGAGCAGGGTGGGACTCGCCAATCGGTCTACCGTCTGACCTTGCCTTTCGCAACCTTGCCCGCTGCGCGGCTGACGATCGAGACGACGGCTCGGGTGTTTGAACGCCGTGTGCTCCTGGCTCGCGAGGAGACTCGCAACCCCCGCGACCCTCCAGTCAGGGTGACCCTCGACGACCAGGTCTGGCGCAACAGGGACGCCGCACGGGATGCGCCTCCTCTCACCTTGAGGGTTCCGCCTCTTGCAGGCAGTGAGCTGTTGCTGATCGTCGACGAAGGCGACAACAGTCCGCTGCACCTCGAGAATCCGAAACTCTACCTCCCGACCTATCGGTTACGCTTTATTCGGCGCAACCAGGAGCCGTTGTGGCTGATGTACGGCCAGGCAGGTCTCGCAGCACCTCGTTACGACCTGGCGCTGTTGGCGCCGCGAGTCCTCGGGGCGCGGGTGCCCGAGATCGCTCTTTCAGAGGTTGAGGAGCGGCAGCCGGCAGTCGGCGGGGGCCGTATCGGGACCATCGTTTTCTGGTGCGCGCTGGTGCTTGCTCTGATCGTGCTGTTGGGAATGGTGGTTCGTCTGCTGCGGCGTGGTCCGGAGGACGTGTAGGTTCGTTATTTCCGGGTGGGCGCTGCATCGCTCGGTGGCGCCCATGCTCTCCGTGAACCTGACCGGTCAGAACTTGAGCGTGAAGACCGTAACGCCGTACTTGATGGTCGGGTCCATGGGCCCCGCCGGCCCCTTGTAGCGATCCGGAATCGCGTCCCATCCTTCGTAGACGCTGCCTCTGATAAAGACGCGCTGTTTCTCCGGCGGGGTCTCGGGCTCCTTGCCGAAGACGTCATAGATCGTACCGGGCGGCGCCTGACCAACGACGTCACCCAATGTCACCAACTCATCGAGCCCGTCGCCATCGATATCGATGAGGATCGAGCCAACCTGGAGGATCTTGCCATACGTGCCATCGGTGAACATACCGCGAATCTCCTGGTTGAAAGCGGCGATGATCTCGGCGGCTCCGGGCACATCGCGCCGCAGGGTGAGGTGGAGGGCTCGGCGAGCCAGCGGTGTGGTGCCGATCTCCAGGTTCGCCGCGACCTCGTCTTTTTGGTACGTCATGAGATAGCGCACAACCAACTCGTCGACCAGCATGTACTCGACATCGCCGGCGAGCAGCCTCTTCAGGCTGTCCTGGTCGTTGCGGGTGTTGATGAAATAGACTCCGACGGCTCCCTTGATCTCGTCGCCGTAAGCGTAGCGCCCGACAGCCGCAACCCGTTTCCCCGCCAGATCCACGATTCGTGTGGCCGCGACGTCGCTGCCCCTGCGTCCGACGAGCACGAGCCGGTTCTCCAGATACGGCTCAGAGAAGAGAAGGTCCTCCTCCCGCTTTTCGGTGCGCCACATCGCGGCGCTGCCGTCAAAGGACGCGTTGCGAATCCCGGCCTCGACGTCTTTCCAGTCGACGATCGTGGTCGTCGCGGAAACCCCTGCACGGTCGAGGGCGGTGACAACCAGCTCGATCGCGACCCGTTGCCCTTCAGCTTCGCCGGTGAAAGGGGGCCACGTGTCCGATGCCAGGTTGAGTTCGCCGGTTTCGGTCGCCAGCGCCAACCCCGGAATCAGGACGAGCCACAGAGCGAAATGCAGCGCTCGCCCTCTTCGGACCCCGGGTCGAAGGGTCGTCGCGGTTTTGGATTTGCACGTATTCGGTTTCGTCGATCGCATGGGCGGGGTCCTTTCGTCGTCGGGGCGAAACGAGTTATCTCTCAGAATTTGCAGTGCCGACACTTTAGCCAACCGTCGATTGACTGTCGCACATTCCGTACCTCGAGGAGTTTCGCATTGT
>JASJGQ010000052.1:0-3265 GCA_033791425.1 Acidobacteriota bacterium | reverse complement strand
GCGGGATCTTCTCGGAGGAATCCAGCCCATCGTAAAGATCACTCTGATACCCGGGTTTCGTCGAAACGACGCCAACGACCGAGGCCTGCCGCTCCTGGAAACACCGCACGACCCTTCCATCGATGGCCAGAGCCACAACGTCTCCCGGCTCCAAATCCAGTTGCCGGGCCGGTACCATTTCGGCGAAGTCGGCCCCCCAGGCGTGAAACGAGCCATCGGCGTAGACATGGCCATCGTGGGTGACCTTGAACCGCACCCCAACTGTGTGATCGTAAATCTCCAGCAGGTTGCCGGTACCGGCGCCTTTGGCGATGATGGCCGTGCCGTTTTCGCTCCAGGCGTAGAGCCCCGGACCAGCACCCGTGTTCCAGCCGGTCACACCAATAGCACTGGGCACGTGAGCTACGCCATAGACCCCCGACGCCCACCCGCTGTTTCCAAACGTTTCTCCCGTGACACCGTGTGCGCCTGAGCCCGAAGAAACGTTGATTCCAGACACGCCGGCGCCGTCCGCCGAGGTCGCCCAGCCTCGGACGCCGGTGGTCGACCCGGAAGTGGCCGTCGCCGCTCCCGAAACCCCTGTCAACGGCGCCTCGCCGTGAACACCGGTCCCACTGCTGCTGTCACTGGTCCCGAGGACACCGTACGTGATTCCCTGGTTTGCAGAAGCGAACCCCTTGACTCCGGCTGCGTTCGAGTCGGTTGATTTGGTCCGCCCAAACACACCATAGGTCTCTCCCGACGTAGCTGTCGCATCTCCGAAGACGCCGGCAGACCCTGTCGTGGTGGACCGAACCTCGCCCTGAGCGCCAAAGAGCTCACCCGTGGATCCGGTGGACGTGCCACGGATACCCGCGCCATGCTCCGCCTGATTTGTACCGTCCACACCAAACCCGAAACCCGAGTAGTTTCGCGCCAGCCCGGAGACGCCGGTAAAGAATCCCCGTCCCTCCACACCCGCGCTCCCATTGCCCGTGGAATTAGTAAGTCCCCGAACACCGACTCCGCTGCTCGTAGGATCGGAGATATATCCTGAAATCGCCACGGCTCCGTTGGTATCCGAGTGCTGGGAAACGCTGAAACCCGCAGTGTTGCCGCTTGTAGCGTCGCCCATATAGGGCAGCGTCAGGCCGCCCCCCACTTCGTCATCACCCCAGAACATGGTGCCGTTGAACCTCAGGATCTTCCCCGCAGCCGCCGGGCCCGCCAGTAGTTTGCTCGTCGAAACTGCGCCATCCTCGATCATCACGTTGGTAACGCCGCCGGTGGCGATCGACAGGGTCACATCGCCCGATGTCCCCCCTCCCGCGAGACCCGCGCCCGCGTTCACCGCCGTGATGTCGCCGCCGACCGCTGTGGACTGCTGGAAGAGCATTTCGAAGGTCGAGGGATCCTGGGAGGTGTTGGCGATGCCTGAACCGAAGGCGATGACACGGCCGGCGCCGCTGATGACGGAGATGTGCAGCCGCCCGTTGTCCGCGGGGGTCTGCCCGGCGCCCAATGCCGAGATATTGAGTTGACGGGCTTCGAACGCTTGGAGGGTGAGTTGAGTGGCCCCGATGGTCGAGCCGTTCTCATCCAGCAGTTCCACGTTGATGGCGGCTGTCGCACCGACTGTTTCAACAAAACCGAAGTTGTAGCGAAAGGCGCTGTCGGTCGCCTGGTTGACACCGAGTATCTCAGTCGTCTGCCCGCTTGCCAAAGCAAAGCTCGAGGGAATACCGCCAAAGAACTGGCCCTGGGTGTTCGAGAGGTCGGTTCCTTCGATGTTGTAGATCCTGGAATTGACGACGATCTCTTCGCTCGAAATGATGCGTAGCGCACCGTAACCGTCGATTCCAAAGAGGGTCCACGTCGCGTCTTCAATCTTGACGGTATCGCCGGCGGGCACCGTCAACTGATAGGTGTCGGGGTTGGGATTTGCCTGATTTCTCAGAAGCAACTGGATCCCGCAGTTTGCCGCGGCGCTCGATGGATTGTGAATCCAGAGAGTTGTTCGCCAGACCGAAGAACCAACTCCGTCACCGTGACCAACGGAGGGAAGATAGACTTCGGTTCCGGAGAACCCGGCCAGAGCCCAGCCCGAAATCCCCACGACAAGGACGACAAGGACAACATCCAGAATCCTCGAGCTTCGAAACATGACATCTTCGCTTTCTGCCGCCCCTGGCCTGCGGCTCTCACGAGTGACTGATTCACAAAATCTCAATTTGTGAACCTATATTATCAGGGAACGGGTGCCGGAAAACGCACCCACGCGTCGGTTTCGTCGTCTCTGGTATCAACCCCTACTAGACGGCGTTGAGGATTTTCGACGGGCCGACGTCGGTCTCAGATCAAGACATGATCAACCACCAGGAGGTGAGGTGGAAATCGTTGAGCGGGCTCGCCAACCGTGGGCCGCCCTCCTGCCCACCGTGTTCCGGAAAGGCGTCATCAGGGAGGAAGGCGCTCAGAGCCGGGAAGTCGGCGCCGGCGCACCGAGTGATCTGACCGCTCGGGAGGAACCAGAGGATCTGGTCGAACTCGGACTTTTTACGGCACGACCGACGTCCACAAATCGGTGTTGCCGGCCTCGAAGCCATCTACGAATAAGACCGCATCGAAGTCGGCCATCGCGGTCACGGCTTCGCCCTCGACCTCGGTGTTCTCATCGCCACCGGGATACTCCGGGAAGCCACCATTGGGCAACTGCATGGAAACCAGCCAATCACGGGCTGCCTCGGTCGCGGGCTGATAGCTCGCCGCGGTCATGACATCCACCTCGAGCAGCGCAAGCAGGGCGTACGCGGTCGTCTGAACATCCTCATCGCCGGTCACTGGCGCCGCCAGATTGGAGTGCCAATACCACGACCCGTTCGGGTTCTGCAGCGACGCAAGATAGGCGGCGAGATCCTCGAGATTATCGATCCCGTTCACACCGGTGTGCAGCGGCGCCACGATGGCGGGAAAAGTGTATCGCCGTGCGTACGCCAGACCACGGACGGCTCCCGCGAGGCCGATGATGTCGGAGTAGACGGTGCTCGGTTGACTGTTGTCGAGGGTGTTAAGACCATCCAAAACGCCCTGTTCGAAGAGCGCGTCCTGACCCGGTTGGCCGAGAACCCCGGCGACGTTGATGAGTGCGTGGAACTCCCACGGTCTGAGGTTGATCCACTCTCCGCTGCGACCGGTCTGAATGTTGGCGATCCACCCCGCGGTGTCGAAATCGTCCGGGCCATAGGTTCCGGCTGCGAGTTCGTCAAAGAGTTCGGTGGCAACGTGG
>JASJGQ010000051.1:0-19509 GCA_033791425.1 Acidobacteriota bacterium | reverse complement strand
AAATGGCGGGGCGTTTTTTTTTGGCCAGGGCGTGGGGCCTGAGGCTTGAGGTCCCGAGGCCCGGGCCACAACTCGCCGCCGGCAGCGTTACATGGTCGGCGCCGGGATGGAGAAGTGGAACGCAGCCGGCGATCGAGAATCGCTGGCGGTGGTGAGTCGCGACGGCCGACCTCGCCACGGCAGAGCCCGGAGGGCGAAGCCGGGAGGCCGTCAGCAAAACCCAGGTCCCAAGCCCCAAGCCTCAAGCCCCGTCGTGTCCAATCGACCCACCGCCCGCGTCGATGCGACCCGCAAATCCCCCTTTTGCAGGCATTTCCCCGCGTTTCGAGCTGGCACGACAGTTGCTTTAGTGCAGGGAGGACCGGGCACAACGCCCACACAAGGAGGTCACCATGAAGACATGGAGTTCGCGTTTGGTTCTGACTGCAGCCGTGGTGGCGGCGGTCTTTTTCGCATCCCCGGCTGATGCTCAGCGGCGCGCATCGGCCCAGGTCGGTCCGAACTGCGTCGGTGGGATCCAGGCTCTCTTCGACGACATCGAGGTGGTGCCGCTCTCTGCGGCCGAGGAAGCCGAGGTGCTGTATTTGCGCGAGGAAGAGAAGATGGCTCGGGATGTCTACCTCACACTGGCCGAACGGTGGCAGTTACCCATCTTTTCGAACATCGCCCGCGCCGAACAGAAGCACATGGATCTGGTGCTCAGGCTCATCGAGGTCTACGGCCTGATCGACCCGATCACCGACGATACGGTTGGCGTGTTCTCCAATACCGACCTCGGCATGCTCTACGACGATTTCGTCATTGCGGGCGCCGAAGACCTGATCGCCGCTCTCACGGTCGGCGCCACCATCGAAGATATGGATCTGGCTGATTTGTATGATCTGGTCGAACTCACCGACAACCGCCACATCACGCTGGTGGCCTACAACCTGGCCAAGGGATCGCGCAATCACCTGCGAGCGTTCATGCGGGCGCTTGCAGCGCAGGGCGAGACCTATACGCCGCAGTACCTCAACCAGGAAGCCTTCGACGCCGTTCTCGCGGCCGATATGGAGCGGCGGATGTTCTACGACGCCGATGGCGAACCGGTGGCCGCTTGCGGTGCCGGCGTCGGCGGTTTCGGAACGAGGCGTGGATCCGGATCCGACGGCGAAAACGGTCAGGGATCCGGGTCCGGCGAGTGTGACGGATCCGGATCATCGGGCAACGGTGAGTGCGACGGCTCCGGTTCGACCGGCGGACGCGGCGGCAATGGTGGCAACGGCGACAATTGACCGCGAAACCAGAACAACAGAGGAGAAGATCATGAAAAACGCGACCCGGACTCTCACGACCATCATCGGCGGCGGGGCCCTGATCCTGGCAACCGCGGCGGTCGCCGGCGCCCAGGAGGCCTCTCCTGATCCCGCCAAAAAACAGACCCAGACGCAGGCAAACAAAGGCGACGGCACCGGTCAGGCTCAGGGCTCCCAGAGCACCGCATCGGGCCGTCAACTCGGCCCCGGCGACGGTACCGGCAACCAGGGCGTCAAACCCAAGGACGGCACTGGGAACGGCTCCCCCGCCGGCGCGGGTTCAGGCAAGAACGCCAACCAGTCCACAGCCTCAGGTCAGACGAAGAACAAAGCGGAGATGAAAGCGCAGAAGAAGGCCGCCAAACAGGCAAAGAAACAGGCCTCGAAAAACGCCCGCCAGGCTACCGGCACCCGCGCCCAGACTCGTTCCAGAGACCTCACGGGGTCGGGATCCGGCAGCTGCAGCGGATCCGGCTCAGGCTCTCAACGGAGAAGCGGCGGTTCCGGCGGCGGACGCCGGTAACGTTTCCTCCCCTCCCCCCTCCAATCGGCCTCGCCCTTCGGGGCGGGGCCTTTTTTAGCTTGGGGCTTGGGGCTTGGGACCTGGGGCTCGAGGCTTGAGATCGGTGGCGTCGTGCGGCAAGCCCCAAGCCTCAGGTCCCAGGCCTCAACCCACCCCGTGACTCCGGTGCGTCTTGACGGTCAGCTGTGGTCGTTGGTACCTCCGCCGAACCTCAGGTAAAGCACCGGCAGCACCATGAGGGTCAAAAGGGTCGAGGTCACGACGCCAAAGACCACGACCACCGCCAGCGGTCGTTGCACCTCGGAGCCGACGCCGCTCGCCCACACCATGGGCACGAGCCCGAGCGCGGTGGTCGCTGCGGTCATCAGGACGGGTCGCAGCCTGAGCTCCGCGCCCTCGAGGACGGCATCCAACCGGGACGTGCCTTCGGCTTCGAGGTTGCGGAAGAACTCCACCATCACCAACCCGTTGAGAACCGCGATGCCAAAGAGCGCGATGAAACCCACCGCTGCCGAGACCGACAGATACATGCCGAAGGCTTTGAGCCCGAAGATCCCGCCGACCAGGGCCAGTGGGATATTGACCAGAATCAGGAAGACCGGCCTGGTCGAATGGAAGTTGAGATACAGCAGGATAAAGATCAAAACCAGGACAACTGGCACCATCAACCGCAGGCGCGCCATCGCCCGCTGCTGCTGCTCGAACTGGCCGCCCCAGGTGACAAAGTAGCCGGTGGGCAGCTCCAGCCTCTCTATCAATTGCTGTTGAGCCTCCTCCACAAACCCCCCGATGTCGCGGTCGACCACGTTAAGCTCCACCACGACCCGCCGTTTGCCGTCCTCGCGGGAAATTTGCGCCGGACCTTCGACGACCGCAAAATCTACCACCTCGTGCAGCAGCACCCGCCCGCCGGCCGGACTCGAGAGGGGCAGGTCGCGCAGATTCTCCAACTCGGCGGTAAAGGACTTCGGCAGGCGCACCACGACGTCCGTGCGACGGTCGCCTTCCGGCACCGTGGTGACCACCTTGCCTCCGATCGCTGTCTCGATCAAAGTTCTCACCTGGGCGACGCTGATTCCCATCCGTGCCATGCGCCGTCTGTCCATACCGATCTGCAGGTAGCCAAGCCCCTCCACCGCTTCGACCTTCACGTCAGCCGCACCCCGGATCTCCGAGACAATCGCTGACGCCTCATCGCCAAGCCGGGCCAACTCGTGGAGATCCTCGCCGAAGATCTTGACGGCGATCTGAGACTTGACTCCCGAAAGCAGTTCGTCAACCCGCATCTGGATGGGCTGGGTATAGCCGAACTCAACGCCCGGGATGGTGCTCAGACGCTCTCGGATAGCCGCGACCAGACCTTCCTTGGTGCGTGCGGTGGTCCACTCCGAACGCGGGGCCAGAATCACGTAGGTATCGCTCTCGCCGACACCCATCGGATCGGACGATATATCCGAACGACCGGTACGGCTCACGACGTGCCGGACTTCAGGCAGTTCCATGATCGTCGACTCAATCAGCGCCACCGTCTTGAGCGACTGTTCCAGCGACACCGAGGGAATCTGGAACGGCTGCACAACGATCGAGCCCTCGTCCATGGTCGGCAGAAACTCGGTTCCCAGGGTCGGCACGAGCGCCACGGCCACCACAAGCAAACCGATTGCGGTGCCGAGCACGACCCACGGGTGGGCCAGAGCCCAACGGAGATGCGGCCGGTACATTTTTCGTACAATGTCTGCAGGGTGCGGAATCCTGCCGCCGCCGAAGACCGCCACTGGTTTGAGCAGAAACGAAGCGAGCACCGGGATCACGGTCATGGTCAAAAGCAGCGAGCACCCGAGAGCGATGCCGATGGTGTAGGCCAACGGCGCGAACATCTTCCCTTCCATCCCCTGCAGCGCCGCGATGGGGATGAATACCACAATGATCACCAATACCCCGAAGGTCACCGGCCGGGCGACCTCGGTTGCCGCTTGGCACATCAGTCCGCAGCGCGGCGTTTCGGCTTCCTTCGGGCGGGCGAGCAGCCGGACTGCATTTTCGACCAGCACGATGGCGCCGTCGCCGAGCATACCGATGGCGATGGCGAGACCCGATAGCGTCATCAGGTTCAGCGACATGCCGAAGAGACCCATCACGAGGAAGGTCGCGAGAGCCGCCAACGGCAACTGCAGCGCCACCAGCGCCGCCGACCGCAGGTGGCCCATGAAGAAAAGCAGCACCAACAACACGAGGACGGCTCCCTGGAAGAGCGCCCCCCTGACGGTGCCGAGGGCCGTCGTCACCAGTTCGTTGCGATCGTAAAAGGGCACGATCTCGACATCCGGCGGCAGCGACTGGCGTGCCAGCTCGAGCTTCTCACGCACTCCTGCAACCACATCGCGGCCCGACCCGCCGCGCAACATGAGAACGATCCCAGCCACGGTTTCCCCGCGGCCGTCGCGGCTAATTGCTCCCTGACGGATCTCGGGGGCGAGTTCCACTGCCGCCACCTGACTCAAGAGAACCGGGACGTTGTTGCGGTAGGCGACCACGGTGTTCTCGAGGTCCTCGCTCCCCCTCACCCAGCCGTCCCCGCGTACCACAAACTGCTCGCCACCACGTTCGACGAAGGCTCCGCCGGCGACACCGTTGTTGGCCGCAACAGCCGCCGCAAGCTCCTCCAACGCAAGCTCGAACTGGCGCAACGCCATGGGGTCGGCTACGACGTGGAACTGCCGCACATTGCCGCCGAAACTGTCGACGCCGGCAACGCCCGGAACGGTCCGGAGGATGGGCCGCAGGACCCAGTCCTGGAGCGACCGCAGCTCCATCAGGTCGCGATCGGGGCTCTCCAGGGTGTACTGGTAAACCTCGCCGAGGCCGGTGGAGATCGGACCCAGTCCACTGCTGGCGCCCTCGGGGAGCTCGCCCTGGACCGAGAAGATCCGCTCGAGAACCAGCTGGCGGGCAAAGTAGATGTCGGTCCCGTCTTCGAACACCACGGTCACCATCGACAGACCGAACTTTGAAAGGGAGCGCACCTCGGTCGAGTGCGGGAGACCGGTGCAGGCCTGTTCGATGGGGTAGGTCAGAAGCTGTTCGATCTCGAGAGGCGAAAGGGTGGCCGCCTGCGAGATCACGGTCACCTGAATATTGGTCACATCGGGGAAAGCGTCGATCGGCAGGCTGCGAAAGGACATCCACCCGGCGGCGATGAGGAGCACCGCCAGCAACACCACCACCAATCTGTGGGCGAGGGAGAGCTCAACCAGTCGTTGCATCAGTCCTCCCCTCCTTCGGACTTCAGCAGCGCCGATTTGAGGAGAAACACCCCAGCCATTGCGATCTCGTCGCCCGCGGCCAGGCCCTGGGTGACCTCATAGGTCTCACCCTGTATCGGACCGAGAATGACCGGACGCACCGTGAACTCGTCCGCCCCGCTGGCCACGAAAACGACATCACCACCACCCAGGCTGATGACTGCCGACCGGGGAATCGCCAGAGACGTCCTCGCCGAACCGGTCTTCACCGTGGCCTCGACGAAAGCGCCGGGATAGAACGCGGTCGTGTCGCTGTCGATCTTCGCCCGGATGAGGACCGTCCTCGTCGCCGGGTCGATCTGCGGGACACGGGTGATGACCGTCGCCAGACCGCGCTCGTCGGGTCTGCCCACCGGCGAGAACTCGACCGGGTCGCCTGCGGTCACCGAGGCGGCCTGGTCGGGCGCCAGCTGGAGTTCGAGCTCGACTCGCGCGGGATCGCCCACCACCATGAGCGGTGCGAACGGCTGCACCCACTCCTGCTCCTGAACCGCAACCTCGAGCACGACGCCGTCGACAGGTGACGTCACGGGAAGGTGGGGATCGAGCTGTTGGGCCTCGAGAATGTGATCCAGGCTGTGCTCTGGCAGACCGTGGTCGAGCAGTTCCTCGCGAAGGGTGCTGTAACGAAGCCTTGCCGACAATGTTTCCTGCTCGCGCCGTTCGAGCTCGATTCTGCTGATGCCGTCGAATGACAAAAGCTCGTTTCCGGCCTCGAGCCGCAGTTCCGCCATCCTGACCTGATCGAGCGCCAACAGAAGGTCGCCCTGCATCGACAGCATCTCGTGCGAGTGCAGGGTCGCCACGGTCTGCCCGCGAACGACGCGGTCGCCAGGCGCCACGTCGAGCGTCTCCACGCGGCCGCCGGCAATGGTCTTGAGCACCAGGGTCGAACCCGGCGACCTCACCACCATCCCGACTGCGCGCAACCGGCTGGAAAATTCCTCCGTGGTCACGGTGGCAACCTCGATCCCGGCCCGAGACCGTTGTTCGGCGGAGAGGCGCACCACGTCGGAGGCGCCGGCGGTGAAGGCGGTCATTACGAGCATGCAGGTTCCGAGGTTCCGGATCATGAGTTCTCCTCCATCGAAAACACCGCGGTCGGAAAGACCGTCGGGTCATCCAGTAGATAGCTCAGGTGCAACCTCGCCGAAAGCAGGTCGGCGTGGGCCTCGATGGCGGTCAGCAAGAGCTCGTCGTGCCGCACCGTGCCATAGACGTATTCGAGATAGGAGAGCACCCCCAGCCGAAACTGGGCGGAAAGTGATTCTTCCAACCGGTGCAGCGACTTCATCGCCGGAGCGATCGTCACCAGGCGCGATTCGGCGCCACGAGCTACCGCCAGCGCGACCTCGGCCCGACTCAGCGTCTCCCGGACAGCGGCCTGGCGAGACGCCGACGCCAACGCTTCCCGCTCGCGTGCGGCAGCCCTGTGGCGGGCGCCGACGCTACCCAGCGGCAGCGGCACCGCGATGCGGAAGCCCCATGCGTCGTAGCCCGGCACCGGACCGAGGTCCGGGAAGTGCTCCCATTCCGCCTCGACCACCGGACGTCCCCAGGCTGCAGCAGCGGCCATTTTCGCCCTCATCTCTTCGATGTCGGCCTCGGTGCCTGCGATCTGCATCGGCACACCGGCAGCCAGTGCCTGGTCGTGGAGAGCGCCCTCACCCGGGGATCGCGAGACCGCGGCCAGGGCCTCCAGATCACCCGGCCGTGGGTCCGGGTAGGAGGGCCCGCAGAGCTCCTCGACCGCCTGGCTCAGAACTTCGACCTCGGTCATCCCCACCGCAACCAGCGATGCCGCATCGGTGTGCTCGAGATCGAGCTGTGCAACCTCTGTTCCAGCCACCTCACCCAGTTGGTGGCGCGCTTCGAGCAGGGCCAGGGCGGTGTCGAGCTTTTCCAACCTCGCCTTTCGGATCTCGAGCCGCTCCACCGCAGCTGCCAGATCGAGCCAGCGGCTCGTCGCTTCGACGGCCGTCGACCGCGCTGCGGCATTCTGAATTGTCGCCACACCCTTTTCGGTCGTTCGTGCGAGGTCTCGGGCCGGGCCCATCTGTCCAAAAAAATTAAACGGCGTGCCGATACGGAGACTGTCCTGGGCGTTGAGGGTGCGCTCCGACCCCAGACCCTCGCTCTGCCACTCCAGGTAGGGGTTGATGGCCGCCGCCTCGGACCTCGCCTCCTGACCTCGCAAGGCCGCCTCGTGCAGCCGAACCTGAAGGACCGGCGACGATGCGACAGCTGCTCTTTGCACGACCAGGACGCGGGCCTCCGCAGTTTCGTGGTCAGCAGCCGCCACCGGATACAGACACCAAACCGAGGCCACCACCGGGATCATTATGTGTTTGAACACGCGACACCCCTCCTTCCAACCGGAATAGTATGACATGCTTAAATATCTCTATTGAAGAGACTTAAATACACATTTGAACAAATGTTCAAGAGTAGAGAACAGGCTATCTCAAAAGAGGAAAATCACCGCAACGGCCAAATGCTTCCTCAGACCCCAAGCCTCAAGCCCCAGGCCCCAGGCCCCAGGCCCCAGGCCCTAGGCCCTATATCACCGTGCCGTCGGGGATGACGGCGTTTTTCTCCACCACGACGACGCCGTCGCGGATCGCCCAACCCTGGCCATCGGCCTCGTCAACTCCCTCCACGTTACTGATGCGGACATTGCGTCCGATGCGCGCATTCTTGTCGACGATGGCGTTCGAGATTTCGCTGCCCTCCCCGATTCCGACCGGGGGATCGCCTGGACGAGGGTCAGGAAAGTGGGAGTCGACACCCATGATCAGGCTGCGAAGAATCTTCGCGCCCCTGATGTGTGAGCGGAGACCGATGACGGCGTTCTCGGCCACCGTGTCCTCCACTTCCGAGCCGTCGCCAAGGACCACGTGGTCGAAGCGGCAGCCGTGGAGCTTGGCCCCCGGCAGGTACCGTGGACGGGTGTAAATGGGCCAGCTCTGATCGTGGAAGCTGAACTCCGGGTCCCGCTGGACCAGATCCATGTGGGCGTCAAAGAACGCACCGATGGTCCCGATGTCCCGCCAGTAGCCCTTGAAAAAATGAGCCTGCACCCGGCGCCTCGAGATCTCGGCGGGGATGATGTCGCCCCCGAAATCCACCAGACGATTGTCGAGGGCCTCGACCAGGGCGTCTTTTTTGAAAATGTAGACACCCATGGAAGCGATGTACGGGAGATTCGACGGAACACCTTTCGAGGCCAACAACGAGGGAGAAACCTCCATGCCCTCCCGCGCCTCCGGCGTCGCCGGTTTCTCGCGAAACTCGATGATCCGGCCGGAGTCGTCCACCCTCGCAGCGCCGAACCCCGCGATCTCGACTTCAGAACACGGTTTGACCGCGATCGTGATGTCGGCCTCGTTTTCGAGGTGGTCCAGGAGGAGCTGCCTGTAGTCCATGCGGTACATGTGGTCGCCGGAGAGGATCAGCACGTGGTCACCGCGCAGCTGGGTGAAGATGTGGAGGTTTTGTCGCACCGCATCGGCGGTGCCCTGAAACCAGGTCTGAACCTCCGGCGTCTGTTGGGCAGCGAGGATCTGGACATACCCACGGGAGAACGCGTCAAATCGATAGGTCCGGCCGATATGGCGGTGGAGCGACACCGAGTTGAACTGGGTGAGCACGTACATGCGCTCCATGCCCGAGTTGATGGCATTGGATATCGGGATGTCGATGAGGCGGTACTTGCCGGCCACCGGGACCGCCGGTTTGCTGCGCCTCATCGTCAGGGGCGACAAACGCTTGCCGCGCCCGCCGCCGAGGATCAGCACCGTCATGTTGTGACTGCTCTCGTCGAGAACGCTCATTGACTCCTCCTTGGTCGAGTACCGTGCCAGTGTAGCCCGTTCCCGCCGTTGGGAAAAGGCACGATTCCGCGCTCATCTCAGCCTCGCAGAGCGGCAAAACCCAGCGGCAGCAACCCGTCGGAGCCGAGAAAACTGGGGCCCTCCCGCCTCATCTTGAGCTCCAGAAAACGGGACATGAGAGAGGGGTCGCTCGCGAGTGAACGCATGACCCGTCGGCGGAGGCCGGGCCGCCGTTCTACTGCCAACAGAAGTCGGGTCACCGCGATGGGATAGCGAACAATGCGACGGTGGGCGGACCTGTAACGAGCGAGGTTGCCACCGACGATCGCATCCACCACGGCCTCCGCCTGGTGGAATGCAAGGGCGAGACCCTCACCGGTGATGGCATCCAGATACCCGGCGGCGTCGCCGATCAGCGCGAGGTTGCCGGACGTCACTTGCCGGCATCGTTGTTCGAGAGGCCCGGCGCCCCGGTCGGTGGACGCAACCGGCACTCCGCGGAGACGTTTCTGCAGCACCGGGAAGCCGGCCAGCAGTTCGTCGAAATCGTTCGACTGGCCCTCAGAAAGCATGGCAACCCCGACCAATCGATCACCCACCGGCGTCACGTAGGCCTCGCTATGGTCACGCCAGAAAACTTCGACCAGATCGCTCCACGGCTCGATCTCGTAGTGTCGCCTGAGACCGATCCGCCGCCGTCTCGCCCGGCGGCCATCGAGCCCCGCCCATTTGCGGACCCGAGACGTGCGCCCGTCGGCGCCCACGAGCCACTTGCCCGTCACGACCCCACCGTCGGTGGCAAACCCTCGGTCGGCGAGACCCGCCACCCGGCTCCCCCACCGCAGGTCGGCTCCGAGCTCATCAGCACGTCGGCTCAGGGCGTCGTGCAAGACCGTGCGGCGGATACCGAACCCCGGCGCGCCCGGGAAACGGCCTTCGGCCACCAGATCGCCGTCCACATACCGGATCCCGCAAAACGCACGTTTCTCGATGCGATCGAGATCGACACCAAGGCCGGAGAGAACCTCGGCCCCGTCCGGCATCAGTCCCTCGCCGCAGGCCTTGTCGATCGGCGGTGCGACGGGATCCAACATCACGACGTCGAGCCCGGCCAACCGCGCCCGGATCGCGGTCGCGAGGCCGGCGGGACCGCCCCCCGCGATGACGATGTCAGCTGTGCTCACGCCGCCTCCTCGACCGGGACGCCGCCAGTGACGAACGCACCATGGCCACCCCAACTCGCCACAAGTTCACCGGTTGAGGCGGCCGCAGGGCGCCACCGCGCCACCGCTGCATCGCCTCACGGCGCCGGATTTTGCCCGACGAGGTTCGCGGCAGGGTCCCCGGCGGCACCACTTCGACGTGGTCCGGTTGCAGCCCGGTCGCCGCCCGCACCGCCCGCGCCGACGCGGATGCGATCTCTGGATAACCCGCCCCGGCGACCTCTCCGCGAGCCTCGACCAGCACCACCAACGATTCTGTCTCGCGGTCCTCCGCCATAAAGGAAAACGCCGCCGAGCACCCGGTGCGCACCCCGTCAACCGCGTCGAGCGCGTGTTCGACCTCGACCGGCGAGTGGTTGCGACCACGAAGGATCAGCACGTCTTTTTCGCGCCCCGTGAGAAACAGCTCGCCGTCCACCAGAAACCCGAGGTCGCCGGTGTCGAGCCATCCGTCGCGCAAAACCGCGCCAGTGGCCTGCTCCATCCCCAGATACCCATCCATCAGGGACGGCCCCCGTACCAATACCTTCCCCACCCTGCCCTCCGGCAGGTCACGTCGATCCCGATCGACGACGCGCAACTTGAAGCCCTCGAGGGGGCGGCCCAAAGACACCATCTCGAGACCGTCGGCTGACTCGACCGCCCGGTGGCCGTCGGCCAGATCATCACGATCGAAAAGGCGGGTGGAAAACGGGTGATGGATATCCGAAAAGGTCACTGCGAGCGACGCCTCGGAAAGCCCGTACACAGGCGTCAGAGCCTGCGGGCGAAAGCCCCATTGCGAGAACCGCCGCTGAAATTTCCGCAGCACCTTCGGTGCCACCGGCTCGGCGCCGTTGAGAGCCACGCTCCACGACGACAGATCGACTCCGTCCATCTCCTCGTCGCGGATCTTTTCCGCACACAGACCGTAGGCGAAGTTGGGCGCCGGCGACACCGTGGCCCGGTAGCGGGAGATGGTCTGCAACCACACCGCCGGCCGCGCCACAAAGAGTTCCGGTGGAATCAGCGTCAGGACCGCCGGTCGTTCGAGCGCCGGAAACACGCAGCCGATCAAGCCCATGTCGTGATACAGCGGTAGCCAACTCGCACCGCTGTGCACCCGTCCATCGCCGTCGGGCCAGAAACTGTTGAGCCGCACGGTCTGTGCGACGACCGCACGATGGCTCAAGGCGACCGGCTTCGGGTCGACCGTGGTCCCGGAGGAAAACTGCACCAGGGCGAGATCGAGATCCGTGACCCGCACCGGTCTCGAGGCACGCGTGGGGAGCGCACTCAGTTCCAGACAGCCGAGATCGGGGGCCGCAGCTTCGACCGCCTCGCCGAGGAGCCGCCGCACCCGGCCGTCGGCGAGGACCAGCCGCGCGTCGACGGCGCGCAGCATCGCTGCCGTCCGATCCGTGTACTCGTCGAGACGACCGAGTCGGACCGGCGGATAGAGGGGCGCCGGCACGGCGCCGGCAACCAGAACCCCGAACAACGCCTCGAAGAAACCGGCGCAGGTCGGATAGATCAGAGCCACCCGTTCGCCTCTGCAAACTCCAAGCTCCTGCAGCCCTCCCGCAATTCTCTGCGCTCTGTCGCGGATTTCGGACCACGGCAGCCACTCCGCCTGCAGGTGGCGGTCGAGCAAACGCAATCCGGTGTCCGGGATTGACGCCGCGCGGTCCAGCAGCTCGGGAAGCGTCGCAGATTCAGTCACCGAGTTGTCTCCTGATGGCGGCCACCAAATCCCCGATCGTGATCAGGTCACCGTCCTGGTCGAGATACACCCTGAACCGGTTTTCGACCTCGAGGGCCATGGTCAGAGCCTTGAGCGAGTCGAGCTCGAGGTCTTCAACCAGTTTCATATCTGGACGCAGTTCGCCGCGCCACTCGAGGTGGGTCCTGGCAACCTCGGCGATACCGTCCAAAATCTCATCATCAGTCATGTTCGGAAGCACGAGCCACCCCCGGCAGCCCGATTCAGGGCACCCTCCTCGGCGCCGACTCGGATCTTCAGAAGGACGAGGTTGGCAACGCTGAAGAAAATCGCCGTGATCCAGGCGCAATGGAGCATGGGGATGGCGGCGATTTCCAGCGCCACCGCCAGATAGTTCGGGTGGCGAAGCCACCGATAGGGTCCCGACGTCACGAGGGTCTCTCCCGGCACAACGACGACGCGGGTCGTCCAGCGATCCCCGAGAAACCTCAGGGCCCACCAACGCAAACCAAGGGCCGCGAGCAGGACCACCATCGATAGCAACCCAACGAGCGGACGCCACGGACGGTTCAGCAACCAGACCTCCGCCACGCAGGACACCAGAAATGCCGTGTGCAGCAGCACCATCCACGGGTAGTGGCCGGAGCCCACCTCGGTGCCGCCGCGGGCGCGGAGGGCACGCAGATTCCGTTTCGAGATCTCGAGCTCCCACAGACGCTGCACCGCGATCAGCGCGATCAGGACCGTATAGGCAACGCGGGAGTCGACGCCGAGAATCATCAGACGGGATCTCCGTCCCACCGCAACAGCACCAACTCGGAGCAGAAACCGGGGCCCATGGCCGACATCAGGCCCCAGCTGCCGGGAGGCGGCGGCGAGCTGAGCGTCTCCTCGAGCACGAGCAGCACCGATGTCGAGGACAGGTTCCCGACTTCCCGGAGGGTCCGCCAGGCACCGGCAAGGGCTGTCTCCGGCAGCTCGAGCGCCTCCTGCATGGCCTCGAGAACACGGGGGCCTCCCGGGTGCGACACCCAGACGGCGATGTCAGAGATGTCGAGACCATGATCGGCCAGAAATGCGTCGATGTCGCCTCGAAGGTGCCGGCGCACCATCTCCGGCACCTCTGCCGACAGCACGACCTTGAAGCCGCGTTCCGATACGTCCCACCCCATGACGCGCTCGGTGTTGGGATAGAAGGACGACCGACTGTCCACCACCCGGGGACCACCGCCCTCCCGTTCGGAACCCACGAGGACCGCCGCCGCCGCCCCGTCGCCGAAGAGCCCCGAAGCAATCAGGTTCTCCACCGACAGGTCTTCGCGCTGCAGAGTCAGCGAGCACAGCTCGACCGAGAGCAGGACCACCACGTCTTCCGGGTGGCCCTTGAGATAGTCCGCTGCCCGCGCCACCCCGGCCGCGCCCGCCAGACAACCGAGACCGAAAATGGGCACCCGTTTCACCGTCGGTGGCAGACCAAGGCGATTCATCAGACGGGCGTCGATGGAAGGCGTGGCAACCCCGGTCACGGTGACGAAGAACAGGGCATCGACATCGGCGACAGTGAGACCTGCCTTCTTCAACGCCGTCAGAACCGCGTCGCCCCCAATCTCCTGGGCCACCCGGATCCAGTGGTCGTTCGCCTGGCCCCAGTTCTCGATCAAAGCGTAATCCTCGAGCGGAATGGAAAGGTGCCGGCCGCCGACCAGCACGTTGCGGTGCAGATCCTCGAGGCGGCGGAGGTTGAAGTAGCGCCCAGCCCACTGCTCACGAAATGCTGCGAGCAGCGTCTCCTGGTCGTAAAAGTGCTTTGGGAGGGCCGAGCCCACCGACACGATTCTCACGTCACACTCCTCTAGAGTTCGATCCCATCAGGCCACTCGCGACCGGGCGATCATTCTGTGCCGACCCCGTGCATCGACGTGTCCAACAGATTCCCACCGGCCGATATTGCTGAGGTCGTCGATTGACCTGTGCCTCCCCGCTGTACCTAGTTTCACGGAAACCCCGGTAGCATAAACCATATGTGGAATGGCGCCTCCCCAACGAATACCAACCCACACCGCGCGCGGCGGTGGGCCTCGATGACCCTCGCCCTGGCGGCAACCGCCATCTCCGGCGCCTTGTGGTGGGTCGGTTGGCTGCCCGCGATCGACCGAGTCAGCGGTGATGTGTTGCTCCGAACCAGCCCATCCCGCAGTTCTTCCGATGTTCCGGTGGCGGCCGTCCTCATCGACGATGCCGCAATCGAGCGATTCGGACCGCTCCCATGGCCGCGGGATCGGTTGGCCAGCGTGGTCAACGCAGTTTGGACGGCCGGCGCGAATGCCCTGGCCATCGACCTCCTCCTTGCCGAGCCTTGGGACCTCGAGGGGGATACCGAACTCGCGCAGGCTCTCGCCGAGAGACCCGTGGCTCTCGCGGCCGCACTCGACACGGACGGCGATTGGCTGCTGCCGCTGGCGAAATTTGGCGGACTCGACGAGGCTGCTCACGCCTACGGCGAGGTCGGGCCGGACGGGGTCATTCGCACCATCGCCGCCACCAAACAGGCCGATGGTCTTTCCCTACCGGCATTGTCACTGGCCGCCGCACGGCTGATGCGCCCCGGACTCGCCATCGCCCCCGGCAGCGAACTGCGGCCCGAATTCCGTCCATCCCCGCAGGATCTGACGGTGTATGGCGCGACGGCCGCGATCGAGGGTTCTCTCCCGACGACCGGGATCACCGGTCGGCTCATCCTGATCGGCGTCTCCGCCACCGGCGCAGGCGATCAATTCGTCGTTCCCACCGGTCCGGGTCACGCCCCGGTTCCCGGCGTCCTGGCCCACGCTTCGGCCGCCGCCTCGATCCTCGAAGGGCGGTTGCTGCGACGCCTTGGGCTGATCTGGTCGTTGGCATCGGCTTTGGCGCTCGCCTTTGGGGTGCAGATGCTTCGCGACCGGCGCGGCGCATTCGACCTCATCAGCTTCGGGCTCCTCATCGCAGGGGTCGGTGCGGTCGCCATCATCGCGCTTCGAAGCGGTCTCGTACTGATTCCTGTCGCCGCTCTGATCGTGACCATGGTGATCTCCGCCCTGCTCCGCGAGGCCATTGAGTCGCACCTCGCCCACCGCGAGACCGGCCGACTGTTGCAGACGATGCTCGCCCAATTTGAAGCGGACTCAACCGAACCGGTTCCGCGGACGGCGCGCGCCCGCCTCGACGCGATCAAACAGGTCCAGCTGCGAGTGCTATCCGAGGATGCCACCCGTAGAGCACTCCTTGCCGGCATGACCGAGGGTGTGGTTTTGTGGAATGCGGTTGGGACCGTCCTCGAAGCCAACCCGGCGGCCCGGCGCCTGTGGGGCCATATCCCGACGATGGAGGAACTGGCCGGCAGCAACGGCTTCGTCGAAGGCGAATCCACCCAGCACCACCGAGGGCCACTCGAACTCGCCGTCGTCGTCACCGATCTCGATTCCAACCGACTCGCAATCATTCGGGATGTCACAGCCGAACGCACCCTCGAGCAGCGGCGCCGGGACATGCAGCAGCTGGTTTCGCACGAACTCAAGACCCCGCTCGCTTCCATCGCCGGGTTTGGCGAGACCCTCGAACGCTACAAGCTCTCCGGAGAAGAGCTCTCTAAGGTCGCATCCATGATCCGCGGCGAGGCCGGACGGCTCCAGGATATGGTGACCGTCTTCCTCGATCTCGAGAGGCTCGGGGGCGGCCACTGGGACGACGAGACTGCGCCTGTTGATCTCGGCGCCCTGGTGGCGGCACGCCTGGAGGTCCTCGAGGCGGCCGCCCGCGCCCGTGACCTCGAGATCACCTCGTCAATTTCCGCCGGCCGCCGAATCAGCGGTGTCCCGGCCCTGCTCGACCGGGTCGTCGACAACCTCATCGGCAACGCCATCAAGTATTCCAAACCGGGCGGCGGCATCGACGTCAGCGTACGGCCCGACAGCGACCGGATCGTCATGACAATCAGCGATCACGGGGCCGGCATACCGCGGGAATCCCTCGAGCGGATCTTTGACCGCTTCTACCGCGTGCCCGGCACCGACGGTCCTGGGGCCGGCCTCGGCCTGGCGTTGGTCAAGGAAGTGGTGGATTGGCACGGAGGATGCATGACAATTGAGAGTGAGCCGGGTGTCGGCAGCGCCTTCACGGTTCGTCTGCCGTCTCTCGAGGAGGACTGAAGAGTGACGATGAAGTCTAGAATCCTGGTGGTCGATGACGACACCGCGTTGCGCGAGATGATGAGGCTTTCTCTCTCCAAGGAAGGTTTTGACGTCCACGCCGCCGCTTCGTCCAAAGCTGCTCTCGAGGCTGTCAGCGACGGCGATTTCGATCTCGTCGTCACCGACATCTATCTCGGCGACGGCACCGGTCTCGAACTGCTCGAACACTGCCGGACCCACGCCCCTGATGCCAAGGTCATTTTGGTGACGGCCCATGGGACGATCGAGACCGCCACCTCGGCGCGGCGGCTCGGAGTGTTCGACTATCTCGCGAAGCCCTTTGCCGTTGAAGCTCTCGTGGCCCGGGTTCGTGCGGCGCTGCAATCGCCTGAGGCGCGATCCGATCGCCTGGAACTCGGCCCGGAATCCATGATCGTCGGCAACGATCCGGCCATCGTCGAGGTCTATAACACCGTCGCCCGGGTCGCCCCCCTTCCGATCCCGGTTTTGCTTCGCGGCGAGACCGGCTCCGGTAAGGAGTTGATCGCCCGCGCGCTCCATCGATTCGGCGCCGATCCCGATGGGCCCTTCGTGCCAATCAACTGTGGCGCATTACCCGAAAACCTGCTCGAGAGCGAGCTCTTCGGCCACCGCAAAGGGTCTTTCACCGGCGCTGATCGCGACCACCAGGGGGCGGTCGAGTCGGCCCGCAACGGGACCCTGTTTCTCGACGAAATCGGCGAGCTGCCGGCGCCACTCCAGGTCAAACTCCTACGCTTTCTGCAATCCGGGGAGGTGCGGCCGGTGGGCTCCGATACATCGCTTGAGATCCCCGTTCGGGTCGTCGCGGCCACCAACCGCGACCTCCGCTCTAAGGTGGAGACCGGGACCTTTCGCGAGGATTTCTACTTCCGGCTCGCCGCCTATGAGATCGTGCTGCCGCCGTTGCGGGACCGCCGTTCGGACATCCCGGCGCTTGTGGAACACTTCCGCCGAAGCCAAACAGAAAAACTCGGTCTCGAAACGGAAATTACTACCAGCGCTGAATTTCTGGCGGTCCTCGATGGCCACACCTGGCCCGGAAACGTGCGTGAACTCGAGCACGTCATCCAGAGGGCGCTGGTCGATCGCGGCGCCCTCAGCGACGCCCAACACCTCGCGCGCCTGCTCGTCCACGACCCAGACACGACAACCTCTGCAACCACGAGGCCGGCGATCGGCGACGATCTCACCCTTCGAGAACTCGAAAAGCAGCACATCGAGGCCGTCCTTCGTCGTTGCGGCGGCAACCGCACGCGCGCCGCCGAGATCCTCGGCATCGAACGCAAGTCGCTGTACCGCAAGGCCGAGCGTCTCGACATCGCGCTCGACTCCGGGGAGGACAGGCCATGAAGAAAACCATCTCCGTGCTCGCCGTAGCGCTGGCTGCGCTCGGAGCCGCACCCGAACCTGAAACAAACGAGTCGTTCACCTACAACGTCGTCGCCGTCAAACGCCGCCTGCTGCTTGCCTCCACCGGCGGTGAGCTCGAGTTGAAGGAGGGTGACAAGGCCCAGTCAGGCGCCTCGCTTCGCACCGGGTCGCGGTCCTCCGCCGATCTCGTGGTGGCCGAACGCGCAGCCCGTTTTCACATCGGCACGAAGACCCGCTTCCACCTCGCGGCCGGCAAGCCCGGTGTTCTCATCGACGTCGAACGCGGCAGCCTCCGCGCGGTCTTTGGCAAGCTCCCCGAGGGCGACCAGGGCGAGCGACTGGTCACCACCCCCTCCGCCGTGCTTGCCGTGCGCGGGACTGACTACGGGGTCGAGGTCGAGAAGGATGGCGACACCACGGTGGTGGTTTTCGAAGGCACGGTTGAAATCCGGGATCTCGCAGGCCTCGGCGACACCCTTCAGGTCAGCGCGGGACAGTCGACCCGGATACGGAAGGGGCGGCCGCCCAGCGCTCCAACCGCGCATTCTCTCTCGACCACCGACTGGGACCGCGGCCGCAGGTCCGAGCGATCACTGTGGAATGATTCCCAAAACCAGGCTCCCGGGGAAAGGGGCGCAGCCGGACAGAGCGGCGCGACCCGTCAAGGCGCCGAATCCGCTCCGGCCCGACCCCAGCAAGGTGGGTCCACCCGACACGGCGGCTGAGTCGTTACGACTCGTTGATGGCCGCGGCCGGAGTCTGGCGGCCCAGCCTGACCATGGCGGTCGCCGCGATCACGCAGGCCACCAACATGAAGACCGAACCGGTCCTGAAGGGCCAGGCAAAACCAAGCCGGCCGTAGGTCACCTCGGCCCAGAAGGGCCCGATGATTCGCGCCAGGCTGGACATGCCCTGAAAGACGCCCATCACCCCGCCCACTTCGTCCGGGTCCGCCAACTTCGAAGTCAGCGCCGACAACGACGGATGCGCGATGCCCTGACCCAGGGCCAGTACCGCAAGGATCGCAAGGAGCGAACCCGTATTCGGCACGTAGGGGAGAACACCGAGTGCCAAAAAGCTCAAGAACGTGCCCGCGACGATCAGCCTCGCCTCTCCAAAGCGTTTCGACAATTTCCCGACCAGCCCGCCCTGGACCACGGCCCCCAGGATTCCCGCGTACACGAAGAGCCAGGCGATCGTCGAGATGCTGAACGAAAACCTCAGCTTGGCGAACTGAGCAAAAGTGGTTTCGAAGTTGGCGAAGGCAAAGATGGTGCAAAAGGCCATCAACATGCACAACCCCATCAGTGGGTGCGCCATCGTCCGGGCCAGGCTCTGCGGGCTCAGCGGGTGTTTGCGCGCCTCGGTCCTGCTTGAGGTTTCGAGGGTTTCCGGCAGAAGGGTGAGCACGAGAAAAAACGCGATCGTCGAGGCAACCGCGGCCGCGATCCCGGGCATCCAGGGCGCTACGGTCACCAACAGGGCGCCGATCGCCGGTCCGAGAATGAAACCGAGACCGAAGGCCGCCCCGATCAGCCCCATGCCCTTGGCGCGGTCCTCGGGACCGGTGATATCGGTGATCACCGCGTGGGCGGTGGAGATGTTCCCGCCGGAGATGCCGTCGATGATGCGCGAAGCGAAGAGCATCCCGATCGAACCGGCGATGCCAAAGAGCACATAACCCACGGCGGATCCGACCAGCGACACCAGCAGAACCGGCCGCCGGCCGATTCGATCCGACAGCCGGCCCAGGATCGGAGCGAAGATGAACTGCATGATCGAAAAGGACGCCATCAGCAGACCAAAGACCAGCGGCGACGGACCGTACTTCTCCGCATACAGCGGCAGGATGGGGATCACGATGCCGAAGCCCACCAGATCGATAAAGACGATCAGAAAGACAATTCCGATTTTCACACGATGTTCTTGCATACAAACTCCTCAGCCATATCCCCGATAACACAAGAGGGAACGAATACGTTCCCCTAAAATGATGACTCTCGCTTCGCGAATTCATAATTTTGAATTCTTAATTCTTAATTCTTAATTACG
>JASJGQ010000050.1:0-18632 GCA_033791425.1 Acidobacteriota bacterium | reverse complement strand
GGCGGCGGCCAGCCCGCGGACTGTAACCGGAACGCCGAGACCGATTTGGTACTCGCGATTCTTGGTCGCCTGTTGCATGACACGGTGGAGTGCCTCTCGGAGTTTGGAGTGGGTGAGCTTTCTTTCGTCGCCGATACCGACGAAGGTCACCCGGTGGGCGAGGTCAAGCGGGCACTCGCCCGAGATGAGTTCGCCGTCCTCACCGCATGGGCCGAGGGCCTTAGCTTTGGCTCTCAGCGCCCTTTTTTCCTTGGCGGAAAATTCGAGGCCGCCGAGCGGATCCGTGCCTGAGCATCGGAGAATGTAAATACAGTCGAGAGGTTCTTCTGGGGCGGTGCGAAACTGATGAAGATCTGCCATTGGGTGAGTTCAACCCTCCCTTATATACAACTCGGCCGCGGATTGTAGCACATTCTCAGAATTCGTTCTAAGTAGTTTCTTAATGGCGACTTAATAACTTCGCTTCGAAATTCGGCCGCCTGCAAACAGGAATATAGGCACGAAGGTTGCAAATGGCGCCCCCGGAGGATTCGCTTGGTTCGCCCGTCGATCTCAGTCTGCGCCACCTAGGGGCGACGCGACACCATCTCCGCAGAAACCGGGTGGCGAAGCGGGTTAGACTGCTGCGGTGAAGAGACTGTGTTGGAGTCACGACGACGATCCGCTTGGCCAGACGGCGGACTTCGTCGCAGCAGCGTCTGAAGTGGGGCTTGTGATCGCAGAGTTTGATGGCGGTGGGGACGGATCGGCTCTGTATTGGACGGCCCTCGAACCGTGGACTCGAAGCCGCGCGGTCACCGTCGCCGTTGTGGAGGGTTCGGTCGCGTCTCCGGCGCTCGATCTCGCCCTGTGCTCAGATCTCGTCTCCCTGTTGCCGTCTGCCCGATTGTGTTTGGCCCGCGGCCCCGGAGCGCCAGCGCCGGGGGTGATCTGGGCCCTTGGGCGGGCCGGTCGGCGGGCCCTCGCGCGCGGCCTGCTGTCCACCGTCGATCTCGCCGCGGCGGACGCCGTCGACCTTGGGGTCGCCCACGAGTTGATTCGCGACCGTAGCGATCTGTCATTCCCCCGTGGCGCGTCGTTGACTGCTGCAACCACCGCTCGGGATCTGATGCGGTCAGGGGTTCCAGGAGGTTCCGGGCTCGCACTTGAGCTTGCGGCCTTTCGGTTTCTGTTCGCCACGGGTGACCCTGAGGAGGGGGCTCGTGCCTTTCTCGAGAAGAGGGAACCGTCGTTCTGACCGGCTAGACCGGAGGGTTGTTCGGGTCCGGTTGACATGGGATGGCGTCGTCATCGTTCGTTTGTACCCACCGAGGAGAGCTTGTAACCTGATGCTTCGATTTTGATTGGAGTTGTTATGGGTTTGATGAGCATGACCGGCTTTGGACGGGCGCGGGCCGAACTGTCGGAGCGCTATGGAGTTTCGGTGGTGGTGCGCTCGGTGAACCACCGCTACCTTGACGTCCAGGTACGGACGAATCTCCGCGAGGAGATTCCGGAACTGGAGGCCGTGGTCCGTAGCGAGATCTCTGATCGACTGCAGCGCGGCCGTGTGACGGCCCAGGTTAATTTCGAGCAGGGCGGCGCGTCGGCCCCACAGGTGACCGTCAACGTCGAACAGGTGTCGGCTTTGCTCGAGCGGCTGGCGACCATTCCAGTGCCGGCAGGGACCACGACCGGCCTCTCTCTCGGTGATGTTCTTGCGGTGCCGGGCCTGATTACCGTCAACGCCCGCGACACGATTCTCGACGACGACGAGACTGCGGCTTTACGGGATGCGGTTGTCACCGCTGTCGAGTCGATGATGGGCATGCGGGCCGCCGAAGGGGAACGTTTGCGACAACAGATCACCGACGAGCTCGGGCTGGTCATTGAGTTCGTGGATTGGTTCGAGCCGCGGATATCCGACCTCAGACAGGCGATTATGGAGCGGGCCCGGGAGAGGATTCAGAATCTGATGACAGAGGCCGCAGACCCGGACCGTATCGTGCAGGAGGCGGCGATCCTCGCCGACAAGGCGGACGTAGCCGAGGAGGTGGTTCGTCTGCGGGCGCATTTCGAGGCATTCTCTGAACGTCTGGCTGGGGGAGGAACGATTGGTCGAACCCTGGATTTCTTGTGCCAGGAGATCCACCGGGAGCTCAACACCCTCGGTTCGAAGTGCCGTGAGCCGGGTGTAGCAGAGCGCCTGGTTGACGCCAAGTCCGCGGCGGAGAGAGTTCGAGAGCAAGTTCAGAATCTCGAGTAAAATCGAGTCGAACCACTGGTAACCTAATGTCGCGACAGGGTTTTCGAGAGGGCAACAAAGAGTGAGTAAGAAACGCATCAGTCTGCAGACGAGAATTGCTCGTCACATCGCCTTCGCGGTGGTGCTCAGTCTGGTTGCGAGCGCGCTCGTTCTAGTTGTTTTCCGGCATCGATCCGTACAGCGGAACATGGAACGCGCAGCGCAAACGTATGCGTCGCTCGTCTGCGAGCCCATGGTCACGAAGATTTCTTTCCTGGGATCATCCGGAAATGGGATCCTCGACCAGGAAGTGGCGCAGCTTCGCGAGTTGAATGCCGATGTCAATCGTCTCGATATCGTGGATGTGCGCGGCAACGTCGTCCTCAGTTCCGAAGGCCACAGCGTTGTGGTCTATGGCGATGGCATGAATGCTCCGGTCATCGAGGACAGGGATCTGAGTCGGGCGATTGCGGGGCTCGAACCCTCGACCGCAGTGGTGAAGGAACCGAGTGGAGAACGGGTCTACCGAGTTGTCGCGCCGGTCGTCGACCAGTGGGGGGTCCATCATTTCTCTCTCGTGGGGACATTCAGCTACGCAGGGGTGAACCGCCAGCTTCGAAACTCCCTGTGGTTGTCGGCGCTGATTCTTGTAATGGGTCTGGGATTGACACAGTGGGTGTCGATGACGCTGGCGAGAGGCATCACCCGTGACGTTGAACGGCTTCGCGAGGGCGTCCAGAGAATTCAGGAGGGCCATCTCGAGGAAAGGGTGACCGTCAACTCGAGAGATGAGATCGAGGAGTTGGCAGAGGCGTTCAATGTCATGGCCGACGAGCTCCTGGCGACCATTCAGTGGCTTCGAGAGGCCAACCGGGAGCTGGAAACGCTCGATCAGACCAAGGCCGACCTGGTGGCCAACGTGTCGCACGAACTCAAAACACCGCTGACTGCACTCCGCGGCTATCTCGAGTTGATGACCGACGGCGAGCTGGGCGGCCTCCCGGACGAGGCGAACCGCGCCGCCATGATCTGCCGCAAGAACGTCCAGCGTCTGTCCCTGAGAGTGGAAGAGTTGGTCCAACTCTCCCGATTCGAACGGTTCATGACACTCGATCCCGCGCGAGAGGAAGTGGATTTGTTAGCCGTGCTCGATGGTGTGATCGAGACCTTTGGGCCGCGGCTCGAAGAGTCCAACATCGATCTTGATTTGATGGTGAAAGAACGGATTGAACTGCTACAGCTCAATCCGGAACAGATCGAAAGGGTGTTTTTCAATCTCCTGGACAACGCCGTCAAGTTCACCCCTGAGGGTGGAAGTGTTGTGGTGACAGCGGAATCGAACGCACGGGATGACAGCGATGGCGTGCTGGTGAGTATCGAGGACAGCGGTGTCGGTATCCCCCGGTTGGAGCTGGTGCGCGTCTTCGATCGTTTCCACCAGGTGGACCCGAGCTCGAGACGACGATTTGGTGGCATGGGCCTCGGTCTGTCCCTGGTGCGGAGCATCGTCGAGGCCCACCGCGGGTCGGTGTGGGCAGAGAGCACGGAGGGATCCGGATCGGTCTTTGTTGTCTGGTTGCCGCGTTTGGAATCGGGCTCGGAACAGCCTCTGCAGCCCTCTCCCTCTGATAAACTCAAAACGGAGAATGGTAGCGGGAACCAGTCGGAGGAGGGTTGATGGCGCGAGTTTTTGTGATCGATGATGAGCCGGACATGGTGGATCTCCTCGCCACCATCCTCAAGGCGGACGGTTTCGAGGTTGAGACCGACACCGATGGGCGATCGGCTCTCGCGCGGATGCTGGCGGACCCCCCCGACCTCGTGCTTCTCGATCTGATGATGCCGGATCTCGATGGCATGGAGCTTCTCAAGATCCTGCGGCTCGACACCAAAGGGGCCGATATTCCGGTGCTCGTCGTGAGTGCACGAAGTGGCCATCAGGATCAGTTGGGTACCCTCCAGCTCGGTGCCAACGCGTATATCTGCAAACCATTCTCCCCACGCGAGTTGGTCCGCCAGGTGCGGCAGCTTCTCGGCTCCACCGATGGCGAGCCGCGTGGGTAACGGAATCCCCGCCACCGACCCCATCGAACTGCAGACCCGCATCCTGCAGTATCGGGCGAGCCTGTTCGACCCGGTGACCAAACTGCCGACCCTGCCGGTCGTTCTCGACCGGATTCGGAGAATGCTCGACGAGAGAGGCGTTCTCCAGGTCCTATTGGTGCGCATCGAACACGAGCAGAATCTCGAGAGGATTGTCGGTTGGGAGCGTTACGATTCGGTGTTGAAAAACGTGGCCCACCACCTGAGTGGGCTTCTCGAAGCGGCCGCGAGATCGGGTAGCCTCTTGTGCCAGGAACACGTCCGCGGAGACATTTTCCTGGTCATTCTCGCCGATCGATTCGAGGCCAGCAGGCTCCACGACACGCTTGTCGAAGGCATCACAATCACCGATGACACCGGGGAAAACGAGAAGATATCGGTTCGGGTCGGCCAGGGCGTGATCAAGATGCGGCCGGCCCTGCGGGTCGAACGCACGATTTACACTGGCATCCTCGAGGCGCGGCAGGATTTTCATCGGCGTGGTGAGGCACTGGATCAAGCGCGGCTCGACGAGGTTCGGCGGATCCTCCGCGAGAGATCGATCAGGACCCTGTTCCAGCCCATCGTGCAGCTACCGGGGCGAGAGATTGTCGGCTACGAGGCCCTGAGCAGAGGGCCTTCGGGATCGTACCTCGAGTCCGCCGAGAATCTGTTTGGATTCACGGAACGCGCGGGGATGTTGGGCGAAGTCGAGCTCCTGTGCCTCGATCGTGCGCTGACGAACGCCAAAAGATTGCCTGAAGGCGCCACGCTATTTCTGAATCTCTCGATGCTCGGTCTGGAGTACATTGAGGCGGAGGTGCGCGGTCTGACGGGTCGCGTGAAGGATGCGGGCAGATCACCAAAGAACTGCGTGCTCGAGATAACTGAACGGACCTATGTTGAGAGTGCCAGCCGCCTCCGTGAGCGGGTGACGGAACTCCGTCAGAATGGTTTCCGCATCGCGATCGACGATATGGGGACCGGCTACAGCGCGCTGCACGTACTGGCAGAGCTCCAACCCGACTTCATCAAGCTCGACAAAATGCTGGTGCGGGACCTTCAAGACGAGCCGATCAAGCGCAATCTCGTCTCGGCGATCACCGGATTTGCCCGCGACAGCCAGTCGATTGTGATTGCCGAAGGAGTCGAGACTGAGGCCGAGGTCGAAGTGCTGAAAGACCTCGGCATCGAGCTCCAGCAGGGGTTCTTTTTCGGATATCCCAAACCCCTCGACTAGAATTAGGAATTAGGAATTCCATCGAAAACAACTACCGACAATTGAAGTCCGAGTGCCCAGGATGGGTGAGACCGCGCGCGGCGGGGGTGCCTGGCATCCTCTCGGGAAGGACGCTGGGAAACGGGCCGCGTGCGGCGGAGGTGCCATCCTTTGCATTGTTTGACACCCCGCCGATTCCGTCGGGACGACTCTACGGGCAAACAATGCATAGGGTGGCTCCTCTCGGGTAGCGCGCACGGAAAGGCAGGCCCTGCGGGAGGTCACTTATCCCATGATCAGCAAGATCCCCGTGGCAATCGAGAAGTAAATCGCCAGGGCCAGCGAGTCGTTGATGGTCGAAACCAGGGGGCCAGATGCAACCGCCGGATCGACCCCGGCGAGGTCCAACACCATCGGCATCGCGGTGCCCAGGAGGCTGGCGGCCGACATACCGATCGCCATCGCGGGGCCGAGCGCCAGACCGATCAGAGGGTCATTATTCATCAGGACGGCAAGAACTGACGCCAGTGTGCCGCAGATGAGCCCCATGAGAAGGGCCACCCCGACCTCGCGCACGATATGTCGGAGATAACGGGAGCGGGGCAGGGTGTCGAGCGCCAGTCTTCGCACAGTGGTCGTGGAAGACTGCAGAGAGGTGTTCCCGGCCATCGCCATGATCGCCGCGGTAAAGACCGACATCTGTTGGTACAGTCCGACTTCAAGAGAGGCGAACACCAAAACGAAACTCGACAGCTGGGTGCCGGCCAGGCACACCAGCAACCACGGCAACCGATACCGTGCGACGTGGAGGATCGACTCAGACTCCTCTTCCTCGGCCGAGGAGCCTGCCATCTTGTAGATATCCTCGGTGGCCTCCTCTTCGACAATGTCGAGCACGTCATCGATGGTGACCACGCCCATCAGGCGATTTTCAGCATCGACCACGGGGACGGCCATGAAGTCGTATTTATCGACGAGATCGGCGACCTCTTCCTGGTCCGAGTCGACGTTGACCGAAATCACGTCGGTGGACATGATGTCGCCCAGACGGGCGGCAGGGCGGGCAGTGACCATGCGGCGAAGACGAACGAAACCGAGCAGCCTTCGATCCTCGTCAACGACGTACACCGCCGCGATGGATATGCCCGCGTCGGCGGTTCGCAGAAAATGAATGGCATCGTCGACCGTCTCACTGGGAGTGAGAGCCACCACCCCGGGGTTCATGATGCCACCCGCAGTGTCGTCGTCGTATGTCAGGAGTTGTCGGAGAATTTCCTCGTCGTCAGTGGCGATGTGTTCGAGGACTTTTTCCGATTCGTCGCTCTCCATCTCGCCGATAAGGTCGGCCGCCTCGTCCGCAGGAAGGGCCTCGACAATTCGAGCCAGACGCTCCGGTTCGATATCGTCGACCAGTTCGGCGCGGATCGACACAGTGGTGTCGGTGAGAACCGCCCCCGCAGCCTCGTGATCCAGGGCCGAGAGGATCCGCTGCCGGTCGTCGATCGATAGGAGATCGAGCCATTCTGCGATGTCCTCTGGACGCGCGAGGCGCAGGAAAATCTGCAACGCATCTTCCTCCCCCGTCTGGAGGAGGGCGTGCAGCTCGCTCATGAGCTCTTGTTCCGAGTCCACTTCGGTCATCGAGTCTCCCGGCCGAGCATGATAGCGCAGGAATCAACTGGGAATTAGGAATTAGAAATTCCGCGCAGCTCGCTCCCTACGTGCATGCTCGAGTGTTCAGGGGGAGCGAAACACCGTTTGGCGGAGGTGCCTGGCATCCGGCCCGTCCGACGGGCCGCGTGCCTGGCATCCTCTCGGGAAGCGAGTGTGGAAAGTTGGCCCGCTGCGGAGGCGCCCGGGCTCCGCCAGCTCCCGTCTCAGCGCTTGAAGAACCCGGATGCCGGCCCCTTGCCCTGTTGATTGAGTTCTTTGATGCGCTCGTTGAGTGCATTGATTTTTTGTTGTGACTCTTCGCGCACCCGGTGCGCCTCGGAGCGGGAGATGTCGCCCTGGCGCCTGAGCTCTTCTGTGCTGTCACTGACCTCTTGGAGCTGCATGCGAAGATTCGCCAGATCGGACTCCAGTGCCTCGATCTGCTCGTCCTTCTCCCCGAGCTTCGTGAGGTGGCGTTCTTCCATTTCTTCATACAGCCGCTTGGTTTCGAGCAGCTCTGTGATCTGAGAAAAATCGGCCGGCGACGGTGACATATCACCCTCCCTGAATCGTTCCTCGATGGTCGGAAACATTGCTCGCAGTTTGAGAGACAGATCGTCCGGATCGGACGAGGCCTTGACCGCCTGATCGTAGGTGATCTTGTCGTGGGCGAGCAGTGCTATCAGCGATTGGTTCATGCTCTGCATGTGGTAGAAATTAACCGAGTTTTCCATTTCCTCGTGGATCTCTTTGATCTCACCCTGTTCGATGTGTTTGGAGATCTTTGGTGAATTGACGAGAATCTCGCAGGCGGGCAGACGAAGGCTGTCGTCCTTGTTCTGGACCAGCTGCATCGAAACGATGGCCCGCAGCACCAGGCCCAGCTGGCTGCGTATTTGGGTCTGTTGATCTGCCGGGTACGAATCGATGATGCGATCGACGGTCTGCGCTGCGCTGTTGGTGTGAAGCGTTGAGAAAACGAGATGGCCGGTTTCGGCCGCCGTGATGGCGGTCGACATGGTCTCGAGATCGCGCATTTCTCCGACCATGATGACGTCGGGATCCTGCCGCATACAATTCCGAAGCGCCTCTTTAAACGTCGGCGTGTCGGTCCCAACCTCACGCTGCGAGAGAGTTGCCTTGTCGTCCTGGAAGAGGAACTCGATCGGATCTTCGATCGTCACCACATGACATTGGCGCGCTCTCGAGATGAGGTTGATCATCGCAGCCAGGGTCGTCGACTTTCCCGAACCGGTCGGGCCGGTGATCAGCACCAGGCCACTTGGAAACTCGGTCAGTGAACTGACGACATCGGGAAGGTTGAGATCGTCAATGCTCGCGATCTCAAATGGAACGCGCCTGAATACCGCGGCCATGGTTCCGCGCTGCATGTACATGTTGCAGCGAAAACGGGCGACGCCGGGGACGCCGTATCCCATGTCCACCGCCTGTCGCTTCTCGAATCGTGCGCGTTGCGCCGGCTTGAGGATTTCGCTGAGCATCTTTTCGACCTCGTCGGGCTGCAACGGGTTCGACTTGATGGGGATCAGACGGCCTTGGATCCGCAACAACGGGGGGCGCATGGGCTTCAAATGAAGGTCCGAAGCACCTTTCTTGGTCATGAACATGAGCAGTTCTTTGAGCTCCACGTGTCCTCCCTCGAGAGCCTTTGGACCACACAAAAGACTAGCATATAAGGGCGGTGGGTCTTGCACCATAACTGGGGATAATCGGCGGCTTGACGCGCGTGTCTCCGGCGCACCGATCAAGTGTGGAGACTCATGGCCGACTCATTTCCAGTAGAATGCGCGGATGAAAATATATACAAAGACCGGTGACGGTGGAAAAACATCGCTGTTTTCGGGCGGCCGCGTCGGTAAGAACGATATTCGTGTCGAGGCGTACGGCACCGTTGATGAGTTGAATTCGCATCTCGGTTTGTTGCGTTGCGAGGCTCTGCCGCCAGAGGTCTCTGACGAAATAGTGGTGATTCAAAACTCTCTGTTCGTGGTCGGCAGTATCCTCGCGGACCCGGATCAGCGCATGACCCACGATCCTGAATCGTGGGGCACCGCCGGACTCGAAACGTGGATCGACGCGATGGAAGCGCAAGTGGAGCCACTGACAGCATTCATCCTGCCCGGTGGCAGCCGGGCAGCCTCTCTCACGCACGTGGCCCGTACGGTGTGCCGTCGTGCTGAGCGTCGTGTTCTGGCCCTCAGGGAGGACCGGGGCGGCGTGCCGGAAGGGGTTCTCGCCTATCTGAATCGGCTGTCGGACACTCTTTTCGTGCTCGCCCGATTTCTCAATGCCCGCGAAGGAATCCCGGAACCCCAGTGGACAGCTCGAGCAAACGGATAGCCGATGAGGTGTCGAGAGGTGGTCTGAGCTGAGCGTAGACTCCTCCTTTTTCATGGAGTCTTGCTACAATCGGTGATTCGTGGATGGAGACGAACACTCACCGCCGGGACCTGATCAGGCACCCGTGATCCACTGCGACGAATCTCGGAGCGCCGTCCCTTCTCCAGTGCGTTTGACGGCAACTGTCGTTCAATTATTTGGTTGAGTGGATTTGGAGAGAATTCTGGTGCAACAATTGAGCCTCAGCGAGGGCAACCTCGAACAGCTCTTTGGGACGCGGGACGAAAACCTGCGGTATCTCGAGGACCGTTTGGGGGTCAAGGTCAGTGCGCGCGGGCCACAGGTGAAGGTCAGCGGTGATGCGACGAACGAGAGGATCGTCTCGAGAGTTCTCGAGGCGTTCGACAGGTTGCTGAATTCCGGTGTAAAGGTGACCAGTGAAGAATATCGCACCGCGGTGAGAGTGCTCGATGAAGACATCACGGTGGATCTCGTGGATTTCTTTCTCGACTCCTCGATTCCGGACTCCGTTCGCAGATTCGTAGTGCCGCGAAACCTCAATCAGAGGCTTCTGATTCGTGCGGTTCAGTCTTACGACTGCTCTTTCGTGACCGGACCGGCCGGCACCGGAAAGACCTACCTTGCCGTGGCGATGGCTGCAGCGGCACTTCAGGACAAGCAGGTGCGCCGCATTGTTCTCGTGCGACCTGCTGTCGAGGCCGGCGAGCGGCTGGGATTTCTCCCCGGAGATCTCATTGAGAAGATCAATCCCTACCTCCGTCCGGTGTACGACGCCCTGTACGACATCCTCGGCTACGACAAGGTGTCGAAGCTCATGGAGCGACAGGTGATCGAGATCGCGCCCCTGGCATTCATGCGCGGGCGAACTCTCAATGATGCTTTCATCATCTTGGACGAGGCTCAGAACACATCTCACGAACAGATGAAGATGTTCTTGACCCGAATGGGCTTCAACTCGAAAACCGTCATTACCGGGGATGTGACCCAGATCGATCTCCCATTCGCCCGCACCTCCGGATTGGTCGAGGCGCTGAAGATCTTTGATGGAGCTGAGGGGTTCGCTTTCATCAGGTTCTCGCCCCGCGACGTCGTTCGTCACCGATTGGTTCAGGAGGTCGTAGACCGCTACGATCATTGGGAAGATACGCACCGAAATGACGGGCAGACATGAGCGGCAACGGTTCCAATAAGGTCGAGCCCAAAGTCCCGGCCTCGCGGATCGAGCGCGGTCTCGAAGTCCGGGTCGGTTGGTGGGACCGGTTACTCGATCGACCGGTGTTGTGGGCGCTTATTGCTCTCGCCGGGACATCCATGTTGGTGCTCCCTAGAGTTGGCTCCGGTCCTCCTGAGTGGCAGCTGGGCGACGTGGCGACTTTCGACCTCGTGATCCCATCCGACATTTCTCTGCGCGACGAGGCTGCGACCGAGGCGGCACGAGCCGAGGCGCGGGGCTCGGTGGTCCCGGTTTATGATCTGGAACCGCGGCTGCGCGTGGAAATTGAGGATCAGCTCCACGTGTTTTTTGCCGCGTGCCGCGATCGGCTCGTGGACGATCAGGCTGAGCTTCCCGCCCCTGGGGCGCTGACTGACCTTGTCGAGACCGAACCGATGTTGCGGATCCTCGAATCCGCTGCCTGTGCCGAGCAGCTCGAAGTGGCCATGGTGAACGTCGTCAACGTCGTACTCCGCCGAAATATAGTCGATGACCGCAGGGCATTGGAACGGCGTGGTGAAAACGGGGTCGTGCTCCGCAATCTGGCCGCAGGGTCTGAACGGCGAGTGCCGTTGAGCACACTGGCCGACGCGATTGATGTTCGCAGGGATCTCGAAGAAGTCTTGCGGGCGGAACTCCTCGAGCGGCCGGCGGTTGCGCGCAGGTGGATCAAGACGACGGTGGACTTTCTGGCTGCCAACCTCGTGCCGAATCTGATCTACAACAGAGGTGAGACGGTTCAGAGGGGCCGTCAGGCGGCCGAAAAGGTCGTTCCCAGATCTCGAGAATTGCGCCGGGGGCAGGTTCTGATTCGGCGAGGCGACACCGTGACTCCCGAAGTGGCAGAAACACTGCGGGTCTTTCGACGAGAACGCCGCGACACGAACAACGTGACCCAGATGACCGGTATCGTGTTGCTGATCTCCCTTTTGATCATCGGTTGGTGGCCGGCGATTCGGTTGGTCAGCCCGGCCGCTGACCTCCGCCTCAGGTTGTCCATGATGTTCATCCTGGTGCTCCTGTTCACGGCCGCCGACCGTTTGGGCCTGTTTCTGGCCACGGCTATCGCCTTCAACGCGCAGGGTTCGGCCCTTTCAACAGCCGAGATCTACGTCTGGGCCCTGCCGTTCGCCGCCGGCCCTGCAACCGTTCTTGTTTTGCTCGGAATGCAACCGGCCTTCGTGTTCGCCGTCTGCGGCGCGGCGATTGCAGGCATCATGCTGGGCGGCGACTTTTCGATGGCGGCCTATGCTCTCGCGTCCGGCGTCATCGCCGCGCTCGCCGCCCGGCGGTCGAGGGACCGCGCATCCCTGAGCCGCGTCGGTCTGATTGTCGGTGCCGCGAACGTGGTGTTGATGTTGATCATCGGGCTTTACCGAGGGCTGCCGGACACGCCGATTTCACTGGTTCTCGCGGCCACGTTCGCCTTTGTCGGTGGTCCGCTGTCGGTAGGCGTCGTGTCATTTCTCCTGCCGGTGTTCGAGTCGATGTTCGGCATCACGACGGCCACTCGACTTCTGGAACTGTCCAATCAGAATCTGCCGCTTCTCAAGCGGCTTTCACTGGAGGCGCCTGGGACCTACCAGCATTCGCTGGCGGTCGGCAATCTCGCCGAAGCGGGAGCCGAAGCGATTGGCGCCAATTCCCTCCTTTTGCGGGTGTGCGCTTACTACCACGATGTAGGCAAGCTTGTGAAACCGGACTACTTCGTGGAAAACCAGCGCAACGGCAACCCCCACGACGGTCTCGCACCGTCGATGTCGGCCCTGGTCATTCAGAGCCACGTCAAAGAGGGGCTGGAGATGGCGCGAGAGGCCCGGTTACCGTTGCCGATTCGCCAGGGAGTCGCGACCCATCACGGCACCAAAGTCATTCGGTATTTTTTCAATCGGGCGACGGAGCGCAGCGGCGAAGAAAAAGCAGAGGTGCGCGAGAGTGACTACCGGTACTCCGGACCCAAACCGCATACAAAGGAACTCGGTATCCTGCTCCTCGCGGACGCGGTCGAAGCGGCGGCCCGGACGCTCGAAGTGCCCACGCCGGGCAAGTTGCAGGCTATGATTGACAGAATAGTCAGCAACGACCTCGCGGACGGGCAACTGGACGACTGTGACCTCACATTTTCGGAACTCGACAAAGTAGCATCTGCCTTTATGTGGGTGCTCACCAGCATGTACCACCATCGCATCGACTATCCGGGATTCGACTTCAACAGGAGGCAGCGCGCGAGTGATTCGAGTTCACATCACGTGGGAGAAAAGACCGTCCCAACCGTCGGCTGACGCACTGCGCCGGGTGATCAATGAGACCCTGGTGCAGGTGGGCCGGCTTGACAGCGAGGTCCACGTCCTGATCACCGACGATGCGAGGATTCGTGATCTCAACCACAGGTATCGCCATGTCGATCGAGCGACCGACGTCTTGTCTTTTCCGGACGGCGATGAAATGCCGTCGGGGCTAACGCTCCTTGGAGAAATCGTCATATCACTCGAGACCGCAAGGCGCCAGGCCGCCGAACTCGGACACGGGGAACTTCGTGAACTTGCGGAGCTTGCCATGCACGGTGTGTTGCATCTCATAGGCTATGATCATGAGAACGACAGGGGACAGATGGACGCACTCGAAATCGAGCTTCGCGAGGAGGTGTTGGAATGAGCGCCGGTCTGATGGCCTGGCTGGGCCATCCGGTCACAATGGCGATTGTCGGGCTCGCGGCGGCAGCGCTCTTTTCGGTGACCGAGCTCGTCTTGAGGTCTCTACCCCAACTCGGCAACGTTCGCTTCCAGGGCATCCTCGAAGGCAACCCCCGTCTGTTGGGCGCATCAACGGGGATTCACGTGTCGCGTCTGATCGACGTCTTGAGATGGATTCAACTTGCCTGCTTCATCATCTGCGGCACGGTCATCATCAGTTATCCGGGGGTCGAGGGTCGATACCGTTTGGCCGCCGTTCTTCTTCTGCCGCCGTTGCTGATCGTGTTCGTCCGTCTCGTATTTCGTCCTCTGTCCGAGGATGTCGTTACCAAGCTGTTGCGTCTACTGGGTCCGATGGCAACACCTCTTGTGACGGCGGTCGTGAAATTGCGGCCGCGGGTTGCGGTGGTGGCTGAGGACGAGGAAGAGGAAGTCAGCGAAGCCGAGATCCAGGCCTATCTCGAAGCGGGAGAGGCCGCGGGGATTTTTGAGGGCGAGGAAGGTGAGATCGTCGAGTCCCTGGTGGATTTCTTCGACACCGTCGTTCGAGAAGTCATGACTCCCCGGACCGAGATGGTGACTGTGTCCGACACAGGCTCGTTCAGAGATCTCCTGAGGATCTTTGCCGAGACCCACAAGAGCAGGATTCCCGTGTACCACGAGACTGTCGACAAAATTGTTGGCGTGGTTCACGTCAAGAACCTGGTCCAACACGGGCTCAAGGGCACCGAACCGACGGTTACGGAGCTCGCACGTCACTGTTTGGTGGTTCCTGAGAACAAGCCCCTCGGCGATCTTCTGCGGGATTTTCAGAGCCAACACAAACAGATGGCTATCGTCGTCGACGAGTACGGCGGCACCTCCGGGTTGGTGACGCTGGAGGATATCCTCGAGGAAATCGTAGGCGAGATCGAAGACGAACTCGACCCTCGGCAGCCGCCCGACTGGCAGCTCATCGAGGATGGCGTCTATCGACTTCAGGGGCGCGCTCCGCTTGACGTTCTCGAAGAGCTCTTTGGTCTCGAGGTTGACGAGGAGGACATCGATACCATCGGCGGACTGGTGTTCTCGAATCATGGGACCGTCCCCGAACCCGGCACCGAGGTGCCGGACGAGGTCCGCGGTCTGGTTTTCTCGGTCGAATCGATGGACGAACGTCGCATTGAGAGTGTCACCGTCCGGCGGACCGACGATATCGCGCCCGCGGCGGGCTCGGAGTAGGAAATGTTGTCTGGAGATGAAACCGCAGCGGAGACCGGAGAAGGGAAAACCGGTTCCCGATCGGGCACCGTGGCGCTGATCGGCAGGCCCAACGCGGGCAAGAGCACCCTGCTCAACGCCATTATAGGAAAAAAGGTCGCGATCGTTTCGGACAAGCCGAAAACGACCCGAAACAGGATCATCGCCATACTCACCCAACCCCGGGGCCAGGCCGTGTTCTTCGATCTCCCCGGCGTTCACAAACCGCTCCACAAAATGAACACCCGCATGATGCATGAGGTGCGATCGGCCCTCGAGGAGGTCGACGTCGTCTTGCACCTGGTGGATGCATCGGTCGCCTGGGGTGGTGGTGAGGAATTCCTCTTGGAGCTGCTCGAGTCGATCCGACCGCAAGTTGTCGGGTTGCTGACGAAGATCGACCTCGTGCCGAACAAGGGGGAGTTGCTCCCTCTGATTGCGAGGTACCAGGAGCGCCGACCGGGAACAACTGTCATCCCCATCTCGGCGCCGAAAGGCGATGGCCTCGAGGACCTGTTGGACGAACTTTTCAGGCGGCTGCCGGCTGGGCCTCCCCTCTACCCCCACGACCTCACCACCACTCAGACTGAACGGTTTTTTTTCGCAGAGGTCGTCCGCGAGAAGCTGCTCCACCGAACCCACGGCGAACTCCCCTACACAACGGGGGTTGTGGTCGAGCTTTTTGACGAGGGCGACACGCTCCTCCACGTCGAGGCAGTGATTTACGTCGAGCGCAAGAGCCAGAAAGGCATCGTCATCGGCAAGGGCGGCAGCATGATCCGCTCGGTCGGTCAGGCTGCCCGCGAGGACCTCGAGCGGCTGCTTGGGATCAAGATCTACCTCGGACTGACGGTCAAGGTCCACGCCCGGTGGCGGGACGATCCGCGCGTTCTCGTGGCGATGGATCCCGGGATGGCCGACCTCAGCGAATACGGAGACGTCGCTGACGAAAATGAGGAATGAGGAATTGGGAATGAGGAATGCCGCCCTTCCACCCGGTACGTACGGGGGAGGTGGGGTGGAAAATCCGAAATCCGAAATCCGAAATCCGAATGCGCGATGGATGTGTGGCTAGGGTGGCCGCACTCGACACCATCCTCGTGTTTACAGCCAATGGCTGCCCGCACTGCAGCGCTCTGTGCGAGGATTTCAAGCGCCGCGGCGTGGTGTTTCGAGAGATCAACCTCAGCCGTCAACCGGACGAGATGCAGCGCCTGCGCCAGCTCAGTTGGGAACACCGCCTGCCGGTTGTCGCGGATCACGAAAGGGTGTCCATCGGTTTCCGGGGGCGGGCCTCAACTTTCGAGGAACTGGGGCTGGAGTAGCCCGTGCCCGCGGTGTGCAGAGGAGCAGAGAGGCAGGTGAGCAGGGGAGACTTGCCCCTTATCTTGTTCGAATACTAGTGAAGGTCATTTCGACCGAGCGTTAGGCACGGCGAAGTCCGTAGGACGAAGCCGGAAGCGAGCGGAGAAATCTCCGCCGGCCCCCTTTCCCCCTTTCTCCCGTGCCCCTCTGCCCCTCTGCCCCTCTGCCCCTCTGCCCAATCTGCGATAGGATGTGCAGCGCCCGGAACTCCGGGCTGGGAGGACCCATGACCCGTCGCGCTCTTGTTGTGTGCACCGTCCTTTTGCTGTCCGCCGGGATGAGCTCGGCCGAGCAACACCCCTTCACCGTTCACGATCTTGTGGCGATGGAGCGCGTGTCAGATCCACAGCCGTCACCGGGCGGCGACCGCGTCGCATTCGTCGTCACCACCATCGATCTCGAGGCCAACAAAGGTCGGAAAGACGTGTGGCTGGTGGGGATTGATGGCTCCAAGGCTGGGGCACTGACGAACCATCCGGCCAACGACTGGAGCCCGCGGTGGTCCTCTGACGGGTCGTTGTACTTTCTTTCGTCGCGCAGCGGATCGGTGCAGGTTTGGCGGTGGGATTTTGCGGCGTCGACACCCGTCCAGGTCACCGATCTCGCGCTTGATGTCGCATCCTTGAAGGTCGGTCCAGACGGTTCAGCGCTCTATCTCGGGATGGCGGTCTTCCCGGACTGCGACGAATCGATCCCGTGCACTGCTGCGCGAATGAACGAGCGAGCTGCCGCGAAGACCTCAGGCATGATTTTCGACAAGGTCTTTGTCCGCCACTGGGACACGTGGAAGGACGGGACCCGCAACCACGTCGTCCGCGTCCCGATTGGCGAAGATGGTACCGCCGGTGCGCCGCTGGACCTCATGAAGGGTGTCGATGGCGACTGCCCGACCATCCCGTGGGGCGGCAATGAGGACTACACCATTTCACCGGACGACGGGTGGCTGGTCTATACGGCCAAGGTGGTCGACGGATCGGAGGAGGTCTGGTCGACCGATTGGGACTTGTGGGCGGTGCCCACCGATGGTTCGAAGGCGGCACGCGGCCTGACCGACGCCAACCAGGCCTGGGACAGGTCGCCCGCCTTCTCGCCCGACGGGAAGACCCTCGCCTATCTGGCCATGGCGCGGCCCGGATACGAGGCCGACCGGCGGCGGGTGGCGGTCATGAACTGGGCCGACGGCACCCAGCGCACCTTGACCGAAAACTGGGCCCGCTCGCCGGGCGACCTGGTGTGGGCGCCGGACGGCTCGGCCCTCTATGCCACCGCCGACAACGTGGGCAACCACTCGATCTTCAAGATCGACCCGTCTGACGGCATGGTCTCGGCTTTGCTCACCCGCCACACCAACTCGAGCCCGCGGCCACTGGCCGACGGCCGGTTGGTCTTCACCCGTGACAGCCTGGTTTCACCGGTGGAGCTCTACGTTCTGCCCGCCGCCGGCGGTGAGCCGGCGGCCATCTCCCACATCAACGATGAACGACTGGCGTCCATCGCCTTTGGTGAGTACAAACAGTTCTCCTTTGTCGGCGCCAACCACGACGAGGTATTCGGTTACCTCATCTATCCGGCGAATCGCGATCCGAAAGAGAAATACCCGCTGGCCTTCCTGATCCACGGTGTGCCGCAGGGCAGTTTTGACGACCACTGGCACTACCGCTGGAACCCGCAGGTCTATGCGGCCCACGGCTATGCGACGGTGATGATCGATTTCCACGGTTCGACCGGGTATGGCCAGGACTTCACCGACGCCATCAACGGCGACTGGGGCGGGGCGCCTTTCGAGGACCTGATGAAGGGGCTCGACCAGGTTCTGCGCAGCCACCCGTGGATCGATTCCGAACGCATGGCGGCCGCGGGCGCCAGCTTTGGCGGCTATATGATCAATTGGATCCAGGGCCAGACCGACCGCTTCAAGGCGCTGGTCTGCCACGACGGTAATCTCGACGAGTACATGGCCTACTTCGATACCGAGGAGCTGTGGTTTCCCGAGTGGGAGCACGGCGGCACTCCGTGGGACAACCCGGAGGAATACCGCAAGCATTCACCGGTGAATTACCTCGCCAACTGGAAGACGCCGGAGCTCGTGGTCCACGGCGCGCTCGACTACCGGGTGGTCGACACCCAGGGTCTGGCGACGTTCAACGCCCTGCAGCGGCTCGGCGTCCCGTCACGGCTCCTCTACTACCCGGACGAGAACCACTGGGTTCTCAAACCGCTCAACTCGATCCAGTGGCACGAGGTGGTGCTCGATTGGATGGACACGTGGACCGCTCCAAAGGAGTAATTGTTAGTTTTGAGTTTTGAGTTCTTAGTTTTGAGTTGTTGGCTGCCCCCAACCCGAACGGTGGTGGGAATGTCAACTCAACACTCAACACTCAAAACTCAAAACTGGTCCCCGTCTCTGCCCCTTGGTCGGGGGTTTTCGGGCGACTCCTGATATCATGATGAGGTTGGAACGTGGAGGATCTTGAGGTGATCATCACCTGCCCCCAGTGCGAGACAAAATACCGGTATGACGAGGCGCGCTTCGGTGGTGCCGATGTCAAGCAGGTGAAGTGC
>JASJGQ010000049.1:0-15381 GCA_033791425.1 Acidobacteriota bacterium | reverse complement strand
ACAACCTCACCCGTTGCACCATTCATGACCACCAGCAAAACGTCATAATTAAAACCGGTCTCCTCCACCAGCACCTGTCGAAAATAGGTCTGCCCGTCCTGCGGTGAAACGTACTCCTCGGTCGTATAACCGGAACGATCGAGCACTTTGACATCGATCGCCGCGGCAACGACAAGGTCCGCGCCCGTCTTATCGTTGATCGTCTTCCAGAACGAAGGATCCTTCGTCAACTTGACGAGGTTTGCCGAGGGCGGCCGGATGTCATCGTCCTGTGGCAGGAGACGCAACTCGGCTTCACGGCGCAGGATCTTCCTGAGGTAGATCTCGAACTCCCGGGCCGCCGTCAGATCCACTGATTGAATACTCTCTCCCTCACGAGGCTCGATCATGACCGGTCCGACAAAGACGCTTTCGGTGCCCTCGAGCGAGAGCTCGGGCTCGAGCTGCAGCTGGATGCGGATCTCTCGCGCTCCGGCGGCAGCGAATGCGGCGGTGGCCAGAAAGAGGACGACGAGCCTAGTTATCTTGCTGCGCATCGTCTCCCCCTTCGTCCCCGGTCTCCGTGATCTCGGCGGGTGGTGCGATGTAGCTCGCATAAAACTCCTGGAACCGTGCGTAATTGCGCTGCAACGCTTTATCACGGGGATCGATCGACAACCCCATCTGATACGTCAGCAGCGCCTGTTCGTAGAGCCCGTTCGCTTCCTGGGCGACTGCGATGTTGTTGAGGATTCGCGGTTGGTCGGGTGTCAGCTCGTTGGCGTGCCGAAAACGCACCAGCGCCTCTTGCCAGTAGCCACGCCGAGCCGCCTTATAACCCCAGTCCATATCATCGCCGGCTTCCTTTTTTGCGCCGTCTCCGGCCGCGACGTGTGTCGACACAAACATCGTCGCCACCACCAACGCCACGCCGAGCCTGGTCAAAAATCGTCGTGTCAGCACCACAGTCTCCCTCCACCATCAATGGGCCTCGGGGGCGCCTCGGGCTTCCGTTCCTCAGCCACCATAGGGGTAATATCCGGAAATCGTCCGTACCTTCGTTCGAGGTCGATCCACTTCAACCTTGATTTTTCGCAGCTTGTCCAGGGGCTCTTCAGATTTCGAAGTATAAGCGAGCAGGTACTGGGTCCTCAGTTCGCGGTTGATCTCAGCGTAGATATCATCGAGTTCCGATTTCTCTGAAACGAAGAAAGAACGGCCCCCGGTGGTGCTGGCCAACTTGCTGAGCTGCCACCTGGTCGTGATCTTGGTCGACGAAATCCCCACGCCGATCGTGTAGATCGTGACGCCCATTCTCTGCGCATAACCGAGAGCATCGTCGTAGCCGTTTTCCGATGCCGTGTCCTCGCCATCCGTCAGCACCACCATCGCCCGCCTGCCGGTCACGCCCGAGAACTGGAAGAGGCCCATCACGACGGCGTCATACAACGCGGTCGACCGATCAGCGTAAAGAGCGAGCAGTGCATTTTCGATGATAGTGAAGTTTGCCGTAAACCCGGTCAGCATGTCGGGGCGGTCCGAAAACGTCTCGATAAAGGCCCGGTCGCGGGGTCTCAAGAGGTCGCGGAGAAATCCCATCACCACCCTCTGGACGGTTGGCAATGTCGTCGTCATCGAGCCTGACGTGTCGAGCACCATGCCCATCCGCACCGGGAGATCCCGGTGGAGTGAAAAGTGCGAGATCGTCTGTGGCACCTTGTTTTCGTAGACCGTGAAGTCCTCGAGGGTGAGATCTTCGACCGGGTTTCCTTTTTTGTCGAGTACCGTGACCGGAAGTTCGATGGCCGTGATCTTGACCACCGTCCCGAATTGCGGCGAGTTGACGAACTGAATATCCTCGGCCTGATCTCCACCCGAGAGCGTTGCGACGGCCCGCAGGTAACCGAACTGGCCGGTCGCCGCCACATCGACATTGGCAACGAACGGCGGGTCGTGCAGGGTGGCGAGAGGCTCATCGTTCCAATACAGTTCCACTTGCTCGAGCGCGCCGTCGCTGGGAATGTTGAGCTCCGCCTCAACCCTGACCTTTCCGCCGGCACCATCCGCCGAGGACACCGGCTTCAGGCGCACATAAAAGCGTTCTCGGCCGACGTTCAAGGTATAGCCGTCCCGAGCGATCTCGTTGCCACGAGCGTCATAGCCGATGACCATCACCGCCGTCAATCGCGGGAGGGGGCCGAGGTTGAGATCGATATCGAATGGCGGACGATTTTTGGTCAGGACCGCCTCATTGTCGAGAAAAAAGGTGACCTTCTGGACCTCATCCAGCGCCAGCGCTTCGAATCGCTGCAGTCCGCTGACGGCGTCGCCCCCAGGCCCGACGAGACGCAGCGTCGGCTGTACCTCCGGATCTTTTTCGGCCTCGAGTTCGGCTTCGATTGCCGCCACCCGCGGATCAACAAAGCCATCGATCGCCCCTTCTGAAAAATTCAGGGCGACCACAGAAAAGGGCTGTTCCACGATCGAACCGAGTTTGGAATGGACGTCCTCGATCTTCAGCCGCAGCAAATAGTCGCCAGGCCGCAACATCCGATCGAGGAGCAGACCAACGCTGTCGTCTGCACGCGGCATCGAGTAGATGTAGCGGAATCGGTCCACCATGACTTCTCCCGAACTTGTGATCTCCCCCACCACATCCAACTGAACAACGTCGACGTCACCCACGGGTGTGGTCCCAAGGCCTTCCACTTCGACGTCCACGGCAAAGCCGACCTCAACCAATCCTCCACGCGAGCCCCTCGAATCGGTCGTAATCAAAAAGTCCATTGGCTCGGCGTCGTCATCGAGCAGCGCCGAAAACTCCATGAAACGATGGGACGTCGACTCCAAACCACCTTTTTCGAGGGTCCGGATGTGGTTCATGGCCGACAGGTAGGTCGGATCTCGGCTCCACATCGCTGCGGCCGAAATGAGCCGCATCGTCACGTCACCGTTCGGACACTTGAATGCAGGGCTGTCGAATCTGTTACCCGACGTGCTACGGCCAAAGCCTTGAGACTCGGCATTGACCCCGGATGCGTACAGCCGCTGATATCCTTCGATCGTTGTCCACATCATCCACCGATCGAGCAGGTCTCTCTGGTAAAACAAGACGACGACATTTTCGCCGAGCCCCTCGATATACGCCCACACCCAGAAATCCATCGGCTGGAAGACCGCATTGCATCGAGCTTGGTGACGGCCTGTCGGCGGCCCGTGAATCAGCAGGATTCTGGCGCGATCCTCGATGGTGTTGCCGAGCTCCGAGCGGGCAATCACGAGACGCTCGTCGTACATACCTCGAAATGCGCTTCCAAAACCCGATTGCCGACTCCAGAGGATCCAAAGCCGCTCGACAAAAGCCTTTCGTTGCGCCTCGGTCTCGAGGGCCAGAAAAGCCTGGCGCTGTTGCTTGGTGATGAGGGGGTACACCTCCTCATTGAGCCAAACCAGCCACTGGAGGGGAATTTCCGGGCCCTTTTTTTCTTCCTTTTTATCGCGGGCCTCGACAAGCCCTGACGACACAACCAGGCCCAGCGCGACAATGCACACGACCGCCACGATCCGGCTCCAAATTCGCCTTTCGAAGGTCATGTCCATGTCGCTGAGCACCTCCATAGAGTAACCCGGTTTCTGCCACTGTCCAGCCGCAGGGGACAACGCGAAGCCCCCACCTGATCTCAATATGCAACACTGAAAACGCCGGTTACCTTTCAGTTCATCCAGAAGTACGCAGCCGCAGCCGCGAGGTTGTCCCGGAACAACCACCCGCCACCCGCAAAAGCGTTTCGTCAGGTCTGCAGAACGCCGACCTTGAAATCATCGATGCGGGTCTGGTGCGCCGCGGCGGCGATCGATCGCGCGAGGATCTCCCGGGTGCGGCGGGGATCGATGATTTCGTCCACCCACAGGCGCGCCGCTGCATAGCGCGGGTCCGAGGCTGCGGCATACCTGGCTTGAATCTCTGCAAGCCGGGCAGCCTTCTCGTCGTCCGATACGTCTTCGCCGCGGTTCTTGAGCTGAATGGAGAGCAGGGTCTCCGATGCCTGCTGGCCACCCATCACCGCGATTGACGAGGACGGCCACGAATAAAAGAACCGGGCGCCATAGGCACGTCCGCACATGGCGTAGTTTCCCGCGCCAAAGGAGTTCCCGACAAACACCGTGAACTTCGGCACCACGGAATTTGCCACGACGTTCACCAACTTGGCACCGTCCTTGATAATCCCCTCGCGTTCCGACGCGGTGCCGACCATGAACCCGGTGACGTCCTGAAGAAAGATGATCGGGATTCCCTTTTGGTTCATCAGCTCGATAAACCGGGCGCCCTTGTCAGCAGAATCCGAATAGATCACGCCACCGATCTGCATCTCGCTCCCCGCAGCGTCGAGCCCGCGTTTGCGGTGTACGATCTGGCGCTGGTTGGCAACCACGCCGACCGCCCAGCCATCAATCCTGCCGGTCCCACAAATCAGCGTTCTACCGTAGGTGGCTTTGTACTCAGTGAACTCCGATGCATCGAGTAGGGCCGCCATGACTGCCTTCATGTCGTAGGGCTTGGTCCGATCCACCGGCACCAGCCCCAGGATGTCCTCGGCCTCGACCAGGGGTGGACGAGCCTCGATGCGGTCGAAGGGCGCGAGAGGTGACCGCGAAAGCTCGCCGATGCGGGCTCTGATGTGTTCGATCGCCGACGGATCATCCGGAAATCGGTCGTCCACCACGCCGGAGATATCGACCTGCACCTCGGCGCCACCGAGAGCCTGGTTGTCGGTCTTCTCGCCGATCGCTGCCTGTACGAGGTGGGCTCCCGCGAGGAAGATCGTACCGTTGCCCTCGACGATGAGGGCCTCGTCCGACATGATCGGCAGGTAGGCGCCGCCCGCGACGCACGAGCCGAGAATGGCTGAAATCTGATAGATGCCCTCGGCGGACAACCTCGCGTTGTTGTAGAAAACTCTGCCAAAGTGCTCGCGATCTGGAAAGATCTCGTCCTGCATGGGGAGGAATACCCCGGCTGAATCCACCAGGTAGATCAGGGGCAGCCGGTTTTCGAGCGCGATTTCCTGGGCGCGGAGGATCTTCTTACAGGTCAATGGGAACCATGCCCCCGCCTTGACTGTGGCGTCGTTTGCCACGACCACACACTCGCGGCCGCTGACGGTGCCGAGGCCGATGACGACGCCGGCAGACGGCGCCCCGCCCCACTCCTCGTAAAAGCCCCAGGCGGTGAATGAACCAAGTTCGAGCAAAGCCGTCCCCGGGTCGATAAGCGCCGTCACCCGTTCGCGGGCCAGAAGCTTGCCCTTCGCTTTTTGCTTGGCGGCCGCACGTTCACCGCCCCCCTGATCGATCACCCGCCGTTGTGCTTTGATGATCCGCAACTCGTTGCGCCAGTGGTCGCGGTTGGTCTCAAACGTGACGTCGCGGCGGGGCGTGTGGTCGAGGACCTTGGGCATGCAGCTCTCCTTGTGGGTGACATTGTAGCTTCGCCTGGGGCGCTGAGGGGCAAGGCAGGGGAGAAAGGGAGAAAGGATACCGGATGCTTGATGCTGGATTCGCCACACACCCGGAGAAACCGCAGATATCGCAGATGAACGCAGATGTTCGCGTGCGGCGGAGGTGCCATTTTTTGCATTGTTTGGGCTCGCCCCATCAATCCGCCCACACCGCTCGGGCAATCAATGCTAAAGGTGGCTCCTCTCGGGGATCGCGCTCTGAAAGGCGGGTTCACTCGAACACCGGAGAAAGTGACGCCTCTTCCCTCCAAGAGATTTCTCCACTCGCTACGCTCGGTCGAAATGACAGGTAAGGGGGGAAGGAGGGAGCCCACGTGCGGCGGAGGTGCCATTTATCGCATTGTTTGGGCTCGCCTCATCAATCCGCCCACACCGATCGGGCAAACAATGCGATGGGTGGCTCCTCCCGGGAAGAAAGCCCGGATACGTGCCGCCTGCGGTGGAGGTGCCATCTTTTGCATTGTTTGACGCATCTTTCTTCAGCAGAAGCGTGGGCGGCATCGGGCAAACAATGCTAAAGGTGGCTCCTCTCGGGCAGCGCGTGCTGAAAGGCGAGTTCACTCAAACGCAATTCTGTTCAGGGTGAGTGGAGGATTCCCGACAAAAGATTTCTCCACTCGCTTCCGGCTTCGCCTTCGGCTACGCCGTGTCAAGCCGCTCGGTCGAAATGACAGGGTTGTGTTGGAACATCCCAAGGAGCGCCCCTCCCCTGCTCCCTTGCCCCTCTGCTCACCAAGAGATGGGGTAGAATCCTCGTCTCGACGGTGGGAGTGGGAATGGCCAAGATCAAGGTGCGGAGGATTCATCGTGAGGAACTGCCCGGTGTGGCCATCCTCCGGGATGCGGTCGCAGCGGATCTCGCCGCCTACCCCGCAAATCGCGGCACCCTCGATCTCGATATGGAGATTGATCCAGATCTCCGCCACCTCATGGCCCACGATCCCGATGGTTTCTTTACCGCCATGGAACGCGACGAGACCCTGGGTTTTGCCGCCTCCCACGTTCGTTCGCGCCAGTGCATCTTGTCCGAACTCTGGGTGCTGCCTCAGCACCAGGGCAACGGCGCCGGCGGAGCCCTCCTCGAGCGGGTCCTCGCCTACGGCGAAAGGTCCGGTGCACGTGAGTTCCTGGCGATGGTGCCCGCCGAGCCCAGCATCCAGGCCCTGCTCTTGAGCCGCGACTTCAGCCCGATGACGGTGGTCTACCAGTTCACCATCACCGCCGGCGCAGCGGAGGACCTCGCCGCGGTCCTGACCCGGCTGCTGACGGGCAAGGACGTCACCACCGATCTCTACAACCGGCGCGGCCAGGCCGATCTCGATCGCATCGATCGCGTCACCCGCAACATCATCCGCGATGTCGACCACGTCCACTGGCTCAAGGAACGCCGCCTCAAAGCGGCGTTCGTGCAGCAGGGAGCGCGCATCGCAGCCTACGCCTACGGTGGGATCGACCAGGTTGGACCGGTCGCCGGAAGCACCCCCGACGCTGCGCTCTCCGGGCTCGGCTGGGCTCTCGATCTCGCGGTCGCCGCCGGGGCATCGGGGTCCCTGGTGCTCCGTGTGCCCGCTCCCTTCACCTCGGCGGTGGAAACGCTCCTCGACAGCGATGCACACCTCGAAGCCACGCTGCTGCTCTACGGAAAAGGCGTGTCCCTGGCACTGGACCGTTCCATTTTCGGATCCGCCTCCCTCCCATGAGCGGCGATCTGCGCCGCCCGGAAACCGGCCGTCGGTACCGCGTGCGTTACGAGGATGAGCTCAACGAGCAGCAGTTGGCTGTCGTCATGCACCCCGGTGGTCCCATGCTCGCCCTCGCCGGTGCCGGGACCGGCAAGACCCGGACCCTGGTCTATCGAACCTGCCGCTTGATCGAAGACGGCGTCCAACCAGGCCGTATTCTCCTGCTCACATTCACCAACAAGGCCGCTCGGGAGATGCTGGGAAGGGTCGAACAGCTCGTGGAACACGGATCGATGCGGGTGACCGGCGGCACCTTTCACTCCGCTGGCCACCGGATCCTGCGTCGTTATGCCGATCTCCTCGGCTACAGCCCTCGTTTTTCGATCCTCGACCGCGAGGACTCGACCGAACTGATGGGCGCCGCCCTCGCAGACATCACGCCCGAGGTGCCGGGCAAGCGCACTCCCCGACCGCGCCAACTGGTCGACTTCTACAGCTATATCATCAACACGGGTCACGACCTCGAGGAGGTCCTGACCGACCGAGCGCCCCACTTCCTGGACCAGGCCGGTGTGATCGCCGACGTTTTCAAGCGGTTCCTCGAACGGAAACGACGGGCCGATCTCATGGATTTCGACGATCTGCTGCTCAACTGGTTGCTGCTTCTCACCCGCTTCCCCCGCGCACGACAAGAGCTGCGACAGGCTTTCGACCACATCCTGGTCGACGAGTACCAGGACACCAACCGTCTCCAGGCCGATATCGTTGACGCCATGCTCGGGCCCGAACGCAACGTCATGGTGGTCGGCGATGACGCCCAGGCAATCTACGCCTTCCGCGGCGCCGACTTCGAAAATATTCTCGGCTTTCCCGAACGGCACACCGACTGCACCGTCTTCAGACTCGAAACCAACTACCGTTCGGTCCCTCCCATCCTCAAGCTGGCGAACGCCTCGATCGGGAACAACCAACGCCAATTCCACAAGGTCCTGAATCCCGCCCGCGACGGCGGTGAAGAGCCTCGCGAGGTCGCGGTTCCAACTCCGGAGGTTCAGGCGTCGCACGTTGCAGACCAACTTCTCGCCCTACGCGAGGAAGGCTTCGAGCTCGAAGACATGGCGGTCCTGTACCGCAACCACGGTCATTCGCTCGATCTCCAGGTTGAGCTCTCAAGGCGCAACATCCCCTTCCGTGTGCGGTCGGGCCTCCGCTTTTTCGAACACCGTCACGTCAAGGATGTCCTGGCTCACCTCCGTTTTGTCGACAATCCAAAGGACGAGATCGCCTTTTCCCGACTCGTCAAGCTTCGGGATGGTTTCGGCCCCAGATTGGCGTCGCGGGTCTGGGAACGTGTGAGCGGCGCCGATCCTGTGCAGTCCCTGAGACGGCTCGACGCTGCCTCTCTGCGTTTGCCGAAGGCTGCCACCACAGCCTTCGACGAGTTGAAGTCCCTGATCGAAGAGATCTCGGCTCCCAGCCTCCTCGACCAGCCCGGCGAAGCCGTTCGCCGAGTGGTCGAACTCTTCTACTCGAAGTGGGCGCGATCACACCTCGAAAATGCCGGATCACGCCTCGAGGATCTCGAACAGCTCGCCCTGTTTGCCGATGGCTATCCCGATATCAACGCCTTTCTCTCGGAAATCACCTTGCTGAACGACCTGTCGGGCGAGGATGCGGTGGAGGGCCCGCCCGACGAAATGCTGACCCTGTCCACCGTCCACCAAGCGAAGGGCATCGAGTGGCGCGCGGTCTTCGTAATCTGGCTGGCCGAGGGGCGTTTCCCAAGCTTCAGGATGGACGACGAAGAGGAGGAACGGCGCCTTTTCTACGTCGCTGTGACGCGTGCCCGCGATCGACTGTTTCTGGTCCGCCCGGAGATCGCTCGCGACCGCTATCGTGTGGATGTGCTCGTCGAACCGTCGCGTTTCCTGCTCGAATTGCCGCGCGAAGTGGTCGAGTTGGTCACGGTGTCCGAGGACCGGCCGCCGGACGGACTCGATGCTCTGCCCGCAGGGGGCCGCTACCGGCTGCCAGCGTTTCTTGAAACCGGCGACTCAAACGGCGACGACGACGTCAATTGACATCCCTGCCCCGGCACAGAGGACTTGACTTTCTGTCCCTCATACATTAGTATATGCTTTAATAGTTATTAAGCCATTGAATCACGGGTTGGATACCCAGCTCTGAGCGAAAGGATAAAACCATGGCAGTTACCGAATTGACCCAGACAAACCTCGAAGAGACCATCAACAACAACGACACCGTTGTGATCGATTTTTGGGCCCCCTGGTGCGGCCCGTGCCAGACCTTCAAACCGATTTTTGAAACGGCTTCGGACAAACACACGGATGCAGTGTTTGCGGCGTGCAACACCGAAGAGCAGTCGGAACTTGCCGCGATGTTCCAGATCCGTTCGATCCCGACCCTGGTGGTCTTCAGAGAAGGCATCGGCATCTTCAGCCAAGCCGGCATGTTACCGGCAGAGGCCCTTGATGAGTTGATGGACAAGGTCGGCGAGCTCGACATGACCGAGGTCCGTGCGGAGATCGAAAAACAAAAGGATGCGGTCGCCGAGGCCTAATCCGATACTCGAGACAATCCGACGCCGGGGCCCTGCCCCGGCGTCTTCTTTTGCGAGCCCACCATCTGCTATAGTCCGCCACCGGACAGGACCATGGCGACCCAACCAGAGCAACCAGACGCAAGCACCGACCGCACCGCCATCATCGAATGGCTGACGGTCGTCCTTGCTTTCTCACTCTCGCTCTACCGGCCGTGGCTGACGCTCGCTGCAACCCTCGTCATGCTCTTCTGGATTTTTGGCGGCAACCTCCACTCCCGCCTCGGGCGACTCAGGCACCACCGGTTGACCCTCGCGATCCTGGTGTTTCTGGCCCTGAATCTCGCATCGCTCGCCTGGTCGAGTGATCCAATGGCAGGTCTTCGCTATATGGCGAAGTACCGGTATCTGTTGTTGGTTCCGATGCTGGCCACCGCCATTCCCTTTCTCTTCCGGTCGCGAACCGCGATCGCGTTTCAGATCGGAGCAGTCACGTCGGTCGCGCTGTCGTTGACTGTCGCTCTCGGCGGCCTCCACATCGGGGACGCCTACCCCGGGAACCCTTCCGCCACCATGGCCCATCTCGACTACACACTGATCCTCGCGGTCGCATCTCTACTCGCGTTGACACGCGCCATGTACGCCAGGGTTGCGAGGTCGGAGAGAATCCTGTGGTTTGCGGCTTTCGCCGCGTCGGCAACAGGATTGCTTTTCAACATCGGTCGATCCGGACAGCTGGGTTTTTTCATCGGTCTGACTGTGCTGTTGTTACGCTGGGCGTTTGATTCATCCACCCGTTTGTTCACAGCGACGCTTGCGCTGGTCGTGGTGGGTTCGGCGGTCGTCGTCGCGCTGGCTCTGCCGGCCTTCGAGCGCATGAGGGATGCCCGGGAAGAACTGCGCACCGCTCTCGTCGACAGCGATTTCGAAAGCAATATCGGGGGTCGGCTTGCAGCCGTGAAGGTCGCACTGCAGATCGTCCGCGAAGAACCGCTTCTAGGCACTGGTGTCGGTGGGAACATGCCCCGGTTTCGCCAGGTCCTCGACAGCGAATATCAAGAGTTGAAACCCGCGATCTATTGGTACCGCCATTTCCACAACCAGTACGCACAGACTGCAAGCGAACTCGGTCTCGCGGGTCTCGCCGCCCTCGCCTGGATCTTCTGGGCGCTGGTCCGGGGGCCGTTTCGTTCTCGGGAGATCGCGTCAGCGGCCTGGGTCCTCGCCACGGTCTACCTGGTGGCATTCCTCGGCGAGCCCTTCTTCCACAAACAGGTCCCGTTGATTGCGTTCGGTCTCGTGGCAGGACTGATATCGGGGGTGCAACTCGACGAGATGGAGGCAACTCCCGGCGACTGAGCCGTCGAATTGGCGGTCTAACCGCTCTTCACGTCCTGCTCTTCGAGTTGCTTCAGGCCCTCCCAGGTGCTCTCTTCCTCGTCAAACTCCGGCAAAACCGGAGGAATACCGCGAGCGTCGTTGACCTGCCACCCCCAGAGGATGGCGAACTTCATATAGGTCGAATACGCCTGGAGGAGACAAAAGACAACGCCGAGGGCGCCATCCAGAAAACCGAGCTGCAGGATGTAGGTCCGGAAAAACCGCCATATGGGCCGGACGAAGACTTCCAGTGCATTGGTCCTGTCACCGTCGCGCCAACACTGGGCCGCGTTCCAATAACCATACTTGCCCAGCCGGAAGGCGTACTCGTCAAAACTGCGATCGACCATGAAATGCTCGATCGCGTTTTGCAGGATCGGTGTCTCTCCGCTCGTATGCAGTACGGAGTGAACCCGACGATTCTCGTAATAAGCATTGCCACGGCGAAACAACCTGGCCACGCGGTCGTGCTGCCACCCTGAAAAGCGTATCCGCTTGCCCAGCATGTAGACGTTGCGGTTCATCATGTAGGCGTCGTGTTTCGGCTCGGCCGCCAATAGCTCGAGAACCTCTGCCTGCAACTCCGGTGTGCAGCGCTCGTCGGAATCGAGCAAAAGGATCCAGTCGTTTTCGACGTGCTGCATCGCCCAGTTCTTTTTTGCACCGGCACCAAAATATGGACGTTGGAAGAACCTCACCTTGGGATAACGCCTGGCGATATCTGGAGTTCCATCAGTGGAAAAGGAGTCCACGAGGATGATTTCATCGCACCAGTCGAGAGACTCGATACAGTCGGCGATATTGTGGGCTTCATTGAACGACGTGACCACGCCGCTGACCCCAGGGACCGCCCGCCCATCCGCTGTTGTTCTGCTCGCGCTCTCGCCTGTCATCTGACCTCGCCAGTTCCCGCGACCGGCCGGCGGGCGCCAGCTTCGCGGACTCGACAATCGAGGCATGCTAACACATTTAAAACTCATGGCTTTTATCGGGTTATGATGGAGTGATGGCCGACTCACGGCAGCACGTACTGGTCGTCGGCGCGAAAGACGCCGGCCTGGAACGTGTCGCACCGATGTTGCGACGCGCTGACTTCAGCGTCCACACCGTCGAGCCGTCGCCCTTTCTCCACGATCTCGTCTTGAGCACTTCATTCGAACTTGTGGTTGTCACCTATCCCCTCGAACACATCTCACTCGATCAACTGATACAGACTATTCGCAACGAAGGCTCCGCCTGTCACAACGCCGGCCTGCTGTTGCTCGCCGAACCCGACTGCATCGATGAGGCCCAATCAAGGGTAGATCTTGGCGCCAACCGCGCCATCTGCACCGACTGGAACGAAGCACGTTTGTGGCGGGCGATCGGTGACCTGCTGGAGATCGCTCCACGAGTTTCAATGAGGGTTCTGCTTCACGCCGATGCCGAGGTCACAAGCAACCGCAATCGGGCCATCTTTCAAACTGTCAACGTCTCGCGTTCCGGCGCCCTGCTCCAGGGCCACGAAATGCTCGAACCGGGGACCAATTTCAACTTCCTTTTCAGGCTTCCAGGCGGCGGACTGATCGACGGATCGGCCGAAGTGATTCGGCGGACCAACTCATCCCGGGAAGGGGTCGAGGGTCTCGGCACTCGGTTCGCCGACATCAACGACTCGAGTTTCGAACGCCTGACTACCCACCTTAAGCGTCAAATCGAGCTCGGCAACAGAAGATAAAGGCGCCCGCCGTGCTGCATGCGGCCCGCGATTTCGGCGGCACCCTCAGAAAGTAGGCCAATGAGCTTTCGGAGGCGGCAAGGAGAGAATCCTTTTCGAGGTCGTCGGCGAGGGCGGGCCACTGAGCGACCGGAACGACTTCAAGGCCATTACGGTCTGTCACCTGCGAGGCGCATGCGGCGACGACCACGACCAGCAGACCGGCTGCCACCCGAGGCATCCAGGCCCAGCACACGATCACCTCACCAGGACCAAAGACAACCACGGCCAGTAGGTAATGATCAGAACCGACGCAAAAAGAATGATCAGGAACGGGATCGTCGCCCGGTAGAGCAGCATGATCGGCCGATCGAATCGATAGCTCGCGATAAACAGGTTCATACCGACGGGCGGTGTGCAGTAGCCGATCTGCATGTTGGCGAGGAAGATCATCCCGAGGTGGATCGGATCGATGCCGTATCCCGCCGCGATCGGGAGAATCAGCGGAACCACGATGACCAGTGCCGAGAAAATGTCGAGCATCATGCCGAGGGCGAGGAGGAACAGATTCAAAAGAATGAGAAAGCCGAGTTTGGAGGAGACGTGGGCCGTTACAAACTCAAACAGACGGACCGGAACCTCCTGGTCGATCATGAGGTTGGTCGAAGCCAGCGACGCCCCGAGGATGATGAGGATCCCGCCGACCAGCATCATCGAATCGCGCATGATCTGCGGCACCTTGCGAAATGGGATGTCGCGGTTGATCACGACCTCCACCACCAACACGTAGAGGACGGTCACAACTGCCGCCTCGGAGACGGCGAAGAAGCCGCTATAGACGCCGCCGAGCACGATCACAGGTAATGGTATTTCCCAGATCGACTCGCGGAAGGCGGCCACCAGCTCGCGGCGATTGAACCGCTGCCGTTCCGAATGTTTGCGAACGAACCGGCCTTCACGCATACACCACAGGGCAAGCAAGAAGAGCATCAACATGCCCGGCAAGATGCCGGCGATAAAAAGTTTGTCGACCGACTGTTCGGCAATGATCCCGTAGAGGATCAGTGGCAGTGATGGGGCGAACAGCAGCCCGAGGCTGCCCGACGTGGTGATGAGACCCAGGTTGAACTGCTCCCGGTAACCGGCCTCGGCGAGGGCGGGGTACAACAGAGCCCCCATCGCGATGATGGTGACCCCGGAAGCTCCTGTGAAGGCGGTAAAAAGAGCACACAGGAAGAGTGCGATGACCGCCAGCCCGCCGGGCAGCCAACCGAACAGGAGGTTCGACATTCTGACGAGCCGCCGCGGCGCCTGGCTTTCGCCCAGCAGATAGCCGGCAAACGTGAACAGCGGGATGGCGATCAAGACCGGGATCTCCGACACCCTGAAAATCTCCATCGGCACGGCCATGAGATCGACATCGGCCTGAGCAAACCCGATCAGAGCACCCGCAGCGATGATGGCGAAAAGCGGCGCACCAAGAACCGCCAGGAGGAACAAGGCGATTCCAACGAGAATCACTGGAGCTCCTCCGACGTCCTGCTCATCCTGAAATGTTCGACTGCCAGGAGCACGTAGCGAAAGGCGATCACCGCAAAAGCGACCGGCAGGATCGATTCGCAGATCCAAACCGGAATGAACCCAACCGTCATCCCCTCGTCAGCCCGGTCGCCCATCATCAACCGAAATGCGCTCCACGCGACCACCGCGGACACCGCGGCCGTGAAGAGGTCGGTGATCACACGAAACCTGTATTTCCAGCGAGGTGGCAGAAAACGGGAAACAGCATCGATGGAAATCTGTTTGTCGAACCGCGTTGCAACCATGGCGCCGATCATGCCCACCCACAAAACGGAGACCCTCAACAACGGGTCGGCCCACAAGATGGCGGAGTCAAATACATTGCGGAGGAGGATCTGCGCTCCGGCGACCAGGATCATTGCGGTCAAGATAGCAACCAGCAATGCATCCTCGAACGTCGCTGTGGCGCGCTGCAATCGGGCCAGAATTGTTGTCTCGCGTTCAGCCATGAATCACTTGCCGGGTTCACCCGCCTGGTGGGAGGACCGGAATTCGGTCAACAGCCGCTCGATCTCCGCATAGGTCTTCGGATCGTATTCCCGCTCTGCCAAAAGGTTCTTGGTCGCCTTTGCGGCGATCTCGTCCCATTCCGCCCGGGTCTCTTCGGTCGGATCGACGAACGTCACCCCCTGTTTGATGAGCGCAGCCCGGGCCTCCTTTTCATCGGCGCGAGTTTCCTGATCCATCGCAATACTTGTGGCGACCAGGACTTCGGAAACGGCCTTCCGGTCCGCCGGGGTCAACTTGTTGAATGCCTTCGCCGATATTGCGAGAGCTCCGCTCACATAGGTGATCGGCAGATCGGTGATATATGGGGCCTTGGTAAACCACTGCAGCGCGATGGCGCCCACCGGTGGCGCCGCCACGGTGTCGATCAAGCCGGTCTGCAGCCCGGTCAGAACATCGGAAATCGGCAGCGGCACCGGCGAAAGCCCGGCGGCTTTCACAATCGCCAGGCCGATCGGGTCATCCTGCGGAGTCCAT
>JASJGQ010000048.1:0-3246 GCA_033791425.1 Acidobacteriota bacterium | reverse complement strand
AGGCGGTCGGCGCCGACGATACCGACAGCGTCCGACGCAATGTCCAACGCGGATTTCTCCTCGCAGCCGGGCTGATGGTTCCGAGCACTCTGTTGTTGCTGCCGGGAGAGATGGTTCTCACCGCCCTGCGGCAACCGCTCGAGATCGTGCCGGTGGCCGCCGCCTATGTCCGAATCTGCATCCCGGGCCTCCTGCCCTTCTACGCTTTCGTGGTCCTGCGCCAGACCTTGCAGGCCATGGAGAGGCTGCGACCGATCGTCATCACCATCGTCGTCGTCAACGTCTTCAACCTGGTGGCCGACTGGGTGCTGGTCTTCGGCGCCGGCCCGATCCCGAGCTTCGGCCCGATGGGCTCGGCCTGGGCGACGACGGTCGCGCGGACGCTGCTGTTCCTCGTGCTCCTCGTATTGGCGCGGACCGAGCTCGCACCGCTCCTCGGTCGCTTCGATCGTGAGGTGCTGCGACTGCAGCCGCTGTGGCGAATCGTCCGCCTCGGCACGCCGATAGGATTCCAGGTTCAGCTCGAAATCATCGCGTTCGCCGTGATCGCCCTGCTGATGGGGGGCCTCGGAACGCTCCAGATGGCAGCCCACCAGGTCGCCATCAACCTGGCGTCCCTCACATTCATGGTGCCGCTCGGTGTCGGATCGGCTACCGCAGTCCGGGTGGGTCACGCCATCGGCGCCGGTGCCAGCGGCGGTGCGCGGCGGGCCGCCGCCGCCGGTCTGCTGATCGGCACGTCATTCATGTCGTTGACCGCCGCCCTCTTCATCTTCGCGCCCCGAGCCCTGGCGTCGGCCTACACATTTGATGTCGATGTCATCGCCCTGGCATCGCTGCTGATTCCCGTCGCCGGTTTTTTCCAGATCTTCGACGGCCTCCAGGTGGTGTCGGCCGGTGCGCTCCGCGGGGCGGGCGACACGCGGGCGCCCCTGATTGTGAATATCGTCGGTTTCTGGTGTATCGGTCTTCCCGTCAGCTGGTTGCTCGGCTTCAAGCTCGGGTATGGGCCAATTGGTTTGTGGTGGGGCCTGGTTGCCGGCCTCGGCGCGGTGGCGGTCTTTCTACTGATCCGGCTCGCATGGAAGTTCCACGGCGAAATCCTGCGGGTCGAGGTGGACTGAGGCCCTCGTCCCCCCGGTCAGGTGGTCAGAGCAGCCAACAACACCCCGAACGCCGGGGCCTTTTCTCGCACCAACAGCAACGTATCGGCGGCCGGTGGCTGGGTGCGATCCGCGCCCTTGAGGGGCACGTTCTCGAAACTGTCATAGGCCAGGAGATAGGCCCGTGCGGCCTGGTAACCACGCAATGCCCGAATGATGTGCATCTTCAACTCACCGCTGTTTTTCAACTCTTCTGAAACGGTCTTGTGGAGGGCGAGCAGTGCAAAAACCTCACCGATATTGGCAGCCCTGAACTCGAACGGATGCTGCCGGGCCGCCAGCGCATCGAGTTCCAACTCCTCACTCTGGTCGTTCATGAGCTCGAGGATTTTTTTGGTGTTTTCGTCCTCTGTGCGACTCGTTGCCACGCGGGTCAGGTCGGCAAAGGTCGGTGCCTGCCCGGCGACCGTGTAGGGCACCAAATCGTCAGCGGTCGTCAGATAGAGAAGCCGCGCTGCCGGACGCAGGGATTCCATTATTTTTAGAAGCCGGTGATACGCGGCCGCGTGTTTGCTGCCGGCATCCTTGGCATCGACTCCGCTGGGCACATCGAGGTAGAGGTTTTTTGCTTCGTCGAAGATCTTGAGGTAGGTGGTGGCGATGGCGTCGTAGTTGCGGCAAAACGCCTCGAAATGTTCGCCCTGCAGGGCCACGCCAAAGAGATCGAACATTGGAATCGAGGTGACCAGCTCCGCCATCGCACTCTCGGCGTCCTCGGGCAGGGGAACGTAGCGCTGCCGAGCAGCTGGTTCCGGCGCGTCAACCTCGCCCTTGAGTTTCTTGATCTCATAGAAATGATCAAGGACTTTTCGCCGCAACGCGAGGACTCGCTCTGCAAGGTCCAGACGGGTGTCGAGGTCGCGGAGGAAGCCCTGCAACAGCAACTCGTCGCGAGGAGACAGGGTCTGGGGAGTCGCCAGGACCACCGCGCCGATGGGGATCGGGCCGTCGGCCAACATGGGTTGCGCGTACACCAGGTGGCTGCCCACGTTCACGGGCCCAAGCAAATCGTCCGAAAAGGTGTCGAGGGCCTCGCGGGCAGCGGTGGCCAACGCCGCATCCAGATCGGTGTCTCCTGTCTGAGGAATTTCGCTTCCTGCCACGGACACGAGGGCGGCGTAGTCGGCATTAATTAGCCGCGCCAAGACGGCGCCTGACTGCGCCCGGGCGAAACCGATCTCGGTACCGCCAAATGTCTCCGCGCACTCGAAAATCTGACGATCCCACACCAGGTCGATCGCACCGGTCGCGGTGCTGAGAAGGGCGTGGCCTTCGCCGTCGAGCCCCGCGAGCTGTTGTTCAGCTTCGCGCCACAACGTTTCGACATTCTGGTCGAGTCTCTCATGAGCCGTCATCATCGCCTCCCGTTGGCTTCGTCCTCTCGCGAGCGCGCTCTTCAGTCGCGCATCAGAATCAACGCCCGACGGATCAGGCTCACGTGCTCGCGGACCCACGCCTCGACCTCGGCCAACTCATCCTTGGTCAGACCCATTTGACCAGCCACAACATCCACCATGGATTTCTCGTTGACGCTGTAGTTGACGTCCGTGTATCCCAATCCGATGAGCTCGAGCAGCGCCGCAACCTTGGACCGCCAGCTCGTGAAGACACCGGCCAGCGCCTCCACGCTTCGGCCGTCGCCGCCGTCCGAAACTCCCATTTCGGCCTTTAAGGCGGCGAGAGCCGCCGCCTCGCGCCCGATCACCAGGCCGTCGGCCTCGATCATCTTCTCCGCCAACTCCGCGAAGGCCCTCTTTTCATCGTCATCCAGTAGGTTTAGAAACACTGTTGCTCTCCTTTCGAAAGACTTGTGACACCAGAATAACAGTGCACCCTCATCCTCGCCGTCGTCATGTTAGGATTCCCTTTCAATCCGCCGCGAACCAGGGAATTTCGGCGGAGTTTTTTGGAGGCGCACCGATGATCGAACCGAGAATCGACCTGTCCATGAGTGAGTCGACTTGAAACGGGGCACTCTCATGAAGTGTTCGACGATGCTCGTCCTGTGTTCGCTGGTGGCGGTGTCGGTGTTCGCATCTGACACCCCTGAGACCGAGGAGCCCGCGACCGCGCTGCTCATCAT
>JASJGQ010000047.1:0-3300 GCA_033791425.1 Acidobacteriota bacterium | reverse complement strand
TGCACCTCGCCGCACTGTCTCCTGACCTTCAAAAACGAGTACCCGGAGGAATTCGAAAGCACCTTCCAGCCGATCCACCAGACCCAGCTCTTTGCCGATCTCCTGGCCAAACAGCGGCTCACACCGTCCAAGCCGCTCGATAAAAAGGTCGTCTACCACGACCCCTGCACCCTGGGCCGGGCGAGTGGCATCTACGACGAGCCCCGCGCGGTATTGCAGTCGATCCCCGATCTCGAACTGGTCGAGATCCCGCACTACTCCCGAGAATACAGCCTGTGCTGCGGCGGCGGCTCGGGTGGGATGTGGGTCGAGCGCGCCAAGGGCGAGAGGCTGTCGGATATCCGCGTTGCTCAGGCCGCCGCAACCGGTGCCGACATCCTCGCCGTCGCCTGCCCGTACTGCCTGCAGATGTTCGAGGACTCGGTCAAAACGATGGACCTCGCCCTCGAGGTCAAGGACGTAGCGGAGTTGTTGGCGGATTCGTTGTAAGGGCCACGCCCATTTTGCCCGCAGATCACGCAGATGGACGCAGATCCATCGCACCGTCGCAACCACGAAGACACGAAGAATACGCCAAGCGCAAAGCTCGGTATTCAACGCAAAGGCACAGAGACGCAAAGATGCCGAGGCGCAGAGCCGCAACTCGGGCAGAAAATCTCGTGGATCTCGAGGAACTGCGAAAAGCATTTGCGGGCCATCAAACAAATTTCGAGTGGTCGTCATGAAAGTTCACCGACAACCGAAATATTGTCGGTTCCCGGGCCGGCTGGAGGCAGTTACCGTATGATAGGCAATCGAAAAAATAGAACGCGTGCTTCCCGGAGATGACCAACCAGGGATAACGGCGCGAACAGGGGACTTCGAATGATGGCAGTACTGACAACTTCGTCCGGACCTGGAAGACGGGCCGTCGCGATGATCGCGATTGCCGCCGTGATCGTGCAATTGAGCGGTGTGGCGTTTGTACGTGCGCAGGAGCCGGCCGCCGCGACCGACGAGGCCCCTGCCGCGATCTCGCCGGAGGAGCTCGATTCGCTGGTCGCCCCGATCGCGCTCTACCCCGACCCGTTGCTGGCGCAGGTGCTGGTCGCCTCCACCTACCCTCTCGAACTCATCCAGCTCCAACAGTGGCTCGGCAAGAACTCCGGGATCGAGGGCGACGCGCTGGCCGAAGCAGTTGCCGAGCAGCCCTGGGACCCGAGCGTCCAGTCGATGGCGGCGGTGCCCGATGCGGCGAACCGTCTGGCTGACGACATCCAGTGGACCACGGCCCTCGGCAATGCCTTCCTCGCGCAGCAGGGCGACGTCATGGATGCCGTGCAGAGGATGCGGAAGAAAGCGCAGGACAACGGCGCCCTGGAGTCCAACGAACAGCAGGTCGTCGAAACCGAGGTGGTCGAGGAAAAGACGGTCATTGTCGTTCAGTCCGCACAACCCGAGGTGATCTACGTGCCGACCTACAGCCCGACGGTGGTTTATGGCCCGCCACCGGTCTACTACCCGTACCCGCCGATCTACTACCCTCCTTACCGGCCAGGTGGCGCCTTCGTCGCGTTTAGCGTCGGGGTCGCCTGGGGCGCCGCGATCTGGGGTGGTTCGTGTTGCCGCTGCGGTTGGGGGAGAAACAACATCAACATCAACGTCAACAACAACTTCAATCGGAACACCAACATAAACCGTGGCGGCGGCGGGAACTGGCAGCACAACCCTCAACACCGCGGCGGGACCCCGTACGCGAACAAGGCGACCGCCAGCAAATACGGCGGTTCGGCGCGCGGCGACTCTCTGAGCAGCCGCCAGGCCAATGCCCGCCAGCAGGGCGGAGCCGCCAACCGCGCGGGGAGTGCAGGGGCTTCGAACCGGGCGGCAGGCGCCGGCACCGCTAACCGTGCGGGAAGCGCGGGGGCGTCGAATCGAGCGGCGAGCGCCGGCACCGCCAACCGTGCGGGAAGCGCCGGACCGAGTGCGGCCACCCGCGGCGGCGCCGACCGTATCGGCAGCCGCAGCATTCCGTCGAGCGGCGGCCGAAGCACCGGCGGTTTCGGAGGCGGCTCGAGCGGCTTCAACGGCGCGAGTGCCCGCTCAGCGGGCTCGCGGGGCGCTTCCAGCGCGAGGTCCATGGGGTCTCGTGGCGGCGGCGGACGTCGGAGGTAAGGCGATGATCTTGATACACCGTGTTCAGAATCTGTTGCAGCATCGCGTACGCAGTGCGCGTCTCGGGTTCGGTCTCGTGATCGTGTCCATTTCCCTGGTGTTGGCCGCAGGGTGTGGGGCTGGTTCCGGCAAGGCGCCTGCCGCGGGCCAGGAAGTCTTCAACACTCCCGAAGAGGCGGCCGAGGCTTTCATTCTCGCCTCCGAGACCTTCGACGTCGCGACGTTGACGCAGATCCTGGGACCGGGTGGCGTAGACCTTGTGGACACAGGTGACCCGGTTCAAGACCGCAACCAGAGCGAGGCTTTCGCGATGGTTGCTCGCGAAAAGACCCAGGTCATCCAAGACCCGGACAACCCGAAGATCGCCTTCCTGTGGGTAGGGGTCGAGAACTGGCCGGTGCCGATACCGATCGTCGAGGACGGCGGGCGCTGGTTCTTCGACACCGAGGCCGGCCGCGAGGAACTGCTCAACCGCCGCATCGGGAGAAACGAGCTCGATGCCATCGAAGTCTGCGTCGGGTTTGTCGAGGCACAGTACGAGTACGCCTCGGTCAGGCATGACGGCGTCATGGTGAACCAGTATGCGCAGCGCATCGTCAGCACCCCCGGAACGCAGGATGGATTGGCGTGGCAGGCCCCGGACGGCACCTGGCAGGGGCCGGTGGGCGAGGCGATCGCCATGATCATCGCCGAGGGCTACGAAGAAAAGCACAGCCCCTTCCACGGCTACTACTTCAAGGTTCTCAAGGGCCAGGGCCCGGCGGCGCCGTTCGGCGAGATAGACTTTCTCGTCAAGGGCGCGATGATCGGCGGCTTTGCGCTCGCCGCAGCTCCGGCGGACTACGGCGTGGCCGGCGTCAAAACCTTTATCGTCAGCCACACCGGCATCGTCTATGAGCAGGACCTCGGGCCGGACACGCTCGAAATCTTCCGCGAGATGGAACTCTACAACCCCGACTCTTCGTGGGACCCGGTATTGGAGGAGTGACTGCAAACGGTGATGGACGTTGTCACGTACCGGGAAGTGCGCGGTGGTGTCTGGTCGGTCCTTCCCCACGGTTGTCCCCGTAATTTTGCGAGTTCCCAAGACCGGGAATGACAGGTATCGTGCCGCCGTCGAGTTGAGGACGCGATTTCAGAGTCGCT
>JASJGQ010000046.1:0-3783 GCA_033791425.1 Acidobacteriota bacterium | reverse complement strand
TTCCGAATCATCGCCGAACGCATGACGGCCGGCGAGAAGATCGAGGATCGACCGACCTTCGACAGTTATCCCGGAAGACGCAAACACCAACTCTGACAAGAGTTCTAAGTTCTTAGTTTTGAGTTCTTAGTTCTTAGTTCCGCCGCACCCCGCCTGACAGTCGGCCGATCACGCTTTCAGGAGGTCGCACGGGCGAGCATCAGTGAGATGAAGGTGGGGGGTCGAGAACTCAAAACTGAGAATTCAAAACTCAAAACTGGAAAACCGTAGGTTTTACCACAGGTAGTCTTTTGCGATCTCGCGTTTGTCGCGTCCTGCGAGGATGTGGACCACGCGGACCTTGCTGACGCTGGAAGGCGAGAGACTCCCCAGTGGGAGGTGGACAATCCGCTTCGCCCTCCGCGAGGCATACTCGCGGATCGGCGCGGAAGGCGGGTGGCGGCCCACGTGGACCACGATGGTGTCCGTGCTGTAGTCCACCGCCGCCATCAGCAGGACCTCCGGTTTGCTGCGCGCCGCTTCGTAGTCGGGATCGCGCCAGACGTCGAAGAGCCTGCCCGGCGGATAAACGAGCATGAACCCGCCGTAGGTCGCTCGCATGATGCCCGGACCAACCACCTGGCGCATCGGATCGGTGGCGTACAGCGCCATGTCGGATTCCTGGTCGTGCTCACCCAGCCACGACATCAGATAGGGGTAGTCCGTGCCCGACGGGTCCTCTTCGAAGATCATTACGACTGCGCCGGCGACACCGGGCTGGCGTCCCCGCTCACGCACCCAGATCCTGCCTTCGTGACGGCGTAAAAGGGTCTCGCGGAGATCGATCCCGTCGAGCATGGAGGTGGTAAAGGGCTCGGAATGCGAGCTCTCAGCGCTGAGCACGGCAACCGCCCTTTGCTTGAGATGGCGGCCCCAATCCTCTACGACGATGTCTTCCGGGGGATAGGAACAAATGCCCTCGCCCGAAAAGGCGCGGAGCCAGTCGGCGGGGTCGTCAGGCGAGGGGCGACGGCGGACAGGGACTGCGAGAGGCCGTTGTTTTGTCCTCATGAAACGGCGGCGGAACCTCACTTTCCTGGTTCCGAGGTCGAGTTCTTCGCCGTCGATACGTGCGGTCTCGATTTCCGCGATCGGTTCCTGCCAGGGGTAGCACCTGGCGGCATCGAAGACCTCCCATGCCAGAGTGTCGTCGGCGACGCCGCGAGCGGCGACGACCGTCTCGTAGAGGCCGGGCACCAAACGGCCCTGAACCCGCGCGTACCGGCGGGCGAAGTCGAAGAAGAGCCGTTGCTGCCAGCGTGAGGTTTCGGTTCGGGTCTGCTCCCGGTGTGAGGCGGTTCCGACCCGCCAGACCACCTTCTCGAGTGCGCGACGGTCGACCAGCCGTCCACCCGGACTGGGCCGACTGCCGTGGTGGGCGGCGTACGAGGCAACCTGGTGCTGGCGGACGCCGGGGGTCTCACTACGGCCGCCGGCGATGACCGTCAACGGGCCGAAGGACGCCTCGAGTTTCGGGGCGACGGTCGCAAACAAATCTGGTTCCTCGGGAAGGTGGCCGCTGCGGAGGATCTCCCACACCGCATGGGTGAGCGGAGGGTCGGGCAGGATTGAGGTGAGGCTCTCGGGGTGGAGGTGACGGGTCACGATCTGTGCCCGGCGCTGACGCGCCAGGGGGGGTGCCGTGGATCCGCCCAGGAACTCGGCGACCCGAATAGCGTGAGCGGCGCCGACTAGGCTCAGAATCGGGCCCTCCACTGTCTTGCGTGCCTCGTGGAGGTGAAAGGCCATGCCCTGTTCGCGCAGCCGATCGCGGTCGTCGTGGGGCGCGCGTCCGGCCAGACTGCGGAGCAGATCGACATACTCCGCCTCGCCGAGGGTGTGGAGGGCGTGCGGGTCGGGAAGATGATCGTGGCGGCGGCCGCGATACGCAATATCGGGGTCGATCAGCAACACCCGTCGTTTATGTTCGATCGCCCAACGGATGCCCTCGACCAGAGGGTCCCCCGGGGTCACGGCCCATATCAGAGCGTCCTCTCCGGGCTCTTCGGAGATGACGACCGAGATCTTCGGCAGCCTCGTGACAGCGGTGACGGCTGCATCGGCAAGGGTTGTCGGAAGTTCTACTGCTACCGCTGCAGGGTCGAGCTGTTCCAGTACCCGCTTTACCAGGCATGCAATGTCGACCCTCTCGTGGAGAACCGGCATGACGCGGATGCCCGCTATGGCCTCGGGAGCGATCCGATCGAGATCAAGGGTGGTCATGCGTCGCCCGGAATGGGGTCAGCATGAATTAGGAAATAGGAATTAGGAATTAGGAATGACCGCCGCACACCCGCGGAACTGCTCACGGTGGGGTGGGTGACAATTCCTAATTCCTCATTCCTCATTCCTCATTCCTCAATCAGTCCGTCACCAACCGAAAAGGCTCCGCGTCGTCGTTGCCGAGGGCGAGCTTCAGGGAGGTGTCGACGGCTTCGCGGGCGTCGGTGGCCTCACCGCGGCGCAGGGTCTTCATCGCGTACCGCGCGATATTGATGCCGTCGCGGACCGAGTAGCGGAGGTCCGCGAGATGTGCGGCCTGAAGGAAGGACAGCACGTAGTTCAAGACCTCGTCGTCGGCCGAGCCGACCTGGCTTTCGAGGATGGCCCGTTCCTCGTCTTCGTCTGGAAAGTCGATGACGATCTGAGGCATCAGTCGCGAGTGGATGTACTCGGGGACCTCATAGGTTGAGGCGTCCTCGTTCATGGTGGTGACAAAACGGAAGTCTTCGTGGGCGTTGATGGTGATGCCGGCGACAACGCTTTCGACCGATCGCCGGTGATCGAGCAGCGGCGCCAGCGAGGCCCATGATTTTTCGCTCATGCGGTTGCCTTCGTCGAGGATGCACACGCCGCCGCGAACCATGGCGGTGACCAGAGGCGATGCCATGTAGCGCACGCCGCCATCGGGGCTCAGGACGGGGGTCACCAGGAGGTCCTCCGGTCTGGTGTCGGTGGTGGCTTGGACGATGAAAATGTCACGACCGAGTTCGCGGGCGGCGGCGCAGGCCAGGGTCGTCTTGCCGACCCCGGGTTTGCCCAGCAGACGTGGGTTGAGCGGCATGTCGTCGGGTGCGAACAACGACCACGACGCCAGCAGCTGCAGCAACACCTCGCGTTGTCCGATCCAGGTTGGGACCTCGCGCACCGGTCGCGCGAGGTGCAGCTCGACACCTTCGATCTCGACGACTTTATCCAGACTCACAAATCCTCCCGCGGCGAACGCTCATTGTAGCGTTCCCGTCCCCGTTCCCGAGCGTTCGAGCGAAACTGCCTTTCAGGACGCGTTTCCCGAGAGGAGCCACCTTTAGCATTGTTTGCCCGGAACGCCCCACGAGTCTGCTGAAGGAAGAGGTGTCAAACAATGCAAAAAATGGCACCTCCGCCGCACGGGAGGACTTTCCGATGACTTTCCTGAATGTCATTTCGACCGAGAGAGTGTAGCGAACGAGTGGAGAAACCTCTTGCAGGGAAGCTCTTCGTTACAGCGGTGCGCCGTTTTCGGGCGTCCGAGTGAACCTGCCTTTCAGTGCGCGTTTCCCGAGAGGAGCCACCTTTAGCATTGTTTGCCCGGAACGCCCCACGGTCTGCTGAAGAAAGAGGTGTCAAACAATGCAAAAAATGGCACCTCCGCCGCACGCGGGCCGTATCAGCACGCGCTTCCCGATCGCCGTCAAGCCCCAAGCCTCAAGCCCTCGCGAGCGTGTGGCATAATCTCTCCGCCTCAACCGAGGAGGGGAGAAA
>JASJGQ010000045.1:0-18896 GCA_033791425.1 Acidobacteriota bacterium | reverse complement strand
CACGTACTCCATGGCGATATAGGGGAGCCCGTCGGCCTCGCCCAGGTCGTAGATCTGGACGACGTTGGGGTGCACCAGCCGCGAGGCGATTTTTGCCTCATCGATGAACATGCGAAGAAAACGTTTACGTTCCAGCAGGTGAGGGTGAATGCGCTTGATGGCGACCGTCTTGGAGAAACCGCGGATGCCGACAACCTTGGCACGATAGACATCGGCCATGCCCCCTGAGGCGATCTTGTCTACGAGGATGTATCGTCCGAAGCGTTCCATTTTCCCTAGCCTTCGAGTCTACACGACGATCACTCTTGTTGCTGTACCGTTGTCGCAGGCTGCGCACTGTACTATCAGTGTGAGGAGGCTCCATGCCGTACACCAGGATCTGTGTTGCCGCCGCCCTGCAGCGCTACCTCGATTTTACGCCGATCGCGGCGCGGATCCGTGACCTGGCCCGCGTGTTGGCCCTGGCCGACAACGCACGGGTATCGGTTGTGTCAGTGGAGGCGCCGGTGGAACTGCTCCCAGAGGTCGAGACCATGACCGAGAAGCTGGATCGCTATGCGGAGCCCCTTCTGGCGGCCGGGATCGAGGTCGAGGTCGTGCTTCGCGAGGGCCGGCCCAGCCGTGAGATCGCGGACTTTGTCGGGGCTTCAGAGGCCGACGTACTGATCATCGGAAGCCACTCGAAGAGGGGCGCCCTCGATGTCGGGCTCGGGAGCACTGCGTCGGCCCTGATGAACGATCTCGAGGTCACTGTCATCATGGTCAGGCCCACAGAGGGCGAGCAGGAACAAGCCCGAGCACTCATGATTCCGAAGTATCCGGTCGTTTTTCCATACGGTTGATCTCGTCCCCGAGAGGCCCGATCGGGGCAGATTCGGCACCAGACAGTCCACGTTGAGAAACCGTCCAGTCGATCAATTTGATACCAGGAATCTGTGACCTGGAACACACACTGGTCGTGGGCAACGGGATTACGGTGTTTGGGAAAACTGGCTCTTCAACGGGCGGATCTGCACGCGGAGGTGTTGCCATGGAACCGAATGAGTCCCCAAGGGTATTGAGTCGTCGAGATCTCTACCGCCGCATGACCCTGCGGGCGCTGGACGAGGAGCCGAAATCGGCCCGGCGCGGAGGTTCCGTCTCGACATTCGGCCGTGCCACCGCGATGCGGTCACCGTCATCGGGGCGGTCGAACGCCATGACCAAGTCCGTGGAGGCCCCTCCATCAGCGGCCGTGATTGCCCTCAACCGTATGGGCTTTGGTCCGGGACCGGGGAGTATGGCTGTGTTCAACGCGCTCGGCGCGAACGATCAGGACCGACTGCTGGCGTACGTCACGCAACAGGTCAACCCGGACGTTATCGACGATTCAGCGTGCGATGCACGCATTAGCGCTGCAGGCTTTACGACTCTCGAAATGGGACAGGCTCAGCTATGGCAGGACCACGTCGAATCCGGCGTCGATTGGTCGGAGCGCATGCGGCCGTTTTTCGAAATCGAACGACTGACGTTTTTGCGGGCCGTCCACAGTCAGCGTCAGCTTCTGGAGGTCCTGGCCGATTTCTGGCACAACCACTTCAATGTCTACGGCTATGACTACTGGTGTGGGCCGCTGTGGGTCCACTATGATCGCGACGTCATCCGAGCCAACATTTTCGGCAATTTTCGCCAGATGTTGAGGAAGTCAGCGAAAAGCCCGTGCATGCTCTACTACCTGGACAACTACACATCCTCGAATGCCGGCCCCAACGAGAATTATGCTCGAGAGTTGGTGGAGCTCCACACCCTGGGGGCAGAGAATTACCTCGGCGTCATGCGTCAGACGGATGTGCCCCTGGACGGACAGGGCTATCCCACGGGCTACGTCGACGACGACGTTTTCGAAATCACTCGCTGTCTCACCGGTTGGACCTTCGATTTCGACACCGGTGTCTTCGAGTACCGGGGGGACTGGCACGACAAATGGCAGAAAAACGTGCTTGCGACATTCATACCGGCCAATCAGAGCGACCTCCAGGACGGCAATGATGTACTCGATGCCCTGGCCTACCACCCCGGTACGGCCCGCCACATCGCCGGCAAGCTGTGCCGCCGTCTCATCTCCGACAATCCGCCGCAGAATGTGGTGGATGCCGCAGCCACGGTTTTCCACCAGCAGCGTTTCAGCGCAGACCAGATTTCGCAGGTCGTCCAGACGATTCTGCTGTCTGACGAGTTTCTCGGCACGTGGGGCGAAAAGATCAAGCGGCCGTTCGAAATCGCCGTCAGCACGATGCGGGCCACCCGCACCCAGTTCAGCTTCTCCTTAGCGGAAAACGAGTGCGACGATATGTTGTGGCAGTACGACCAGGCGGGTCAGCCGCTGTTTTCCTGGCGGGCCCCGAACGGCTACTCCGATCTCCGCGAGGATTGGCAGAGCGCCACGCCGCGGGTGATGTCGTGGCGGCTCTGCAATTGGCTGTTGGATGTCGAAAACGATAACGATATTCACTATTCCAACGTCCTGGCGCAGACCCCGGCAGACGTTCGGACTGCTCAGGAGATCGCGGACTTCTGGATCATCCGCGTGCTCGGCAGGCCGATGTCTCCCTCCGATCGGCTCGAGATCGTCGAGTTCATGGCCCAGGGCCACAATCCCAACTTCGACCTGCCCCTCGGCAACGACTGGGACACCCAGGAACGGTTGCGTTCCATGGTTGCTCTGATCTGCATGTCGCCGACGTTTCTCTGGAGGTGATGATGATTATCAAACCGACACGACGCAGTTTCCTCAAGGGGTGCACGGCCGCAGTTGCAGGTGTCGCAAGCACCCGCGTCACCAATCTCGCCTTTGCCGCGCCCGGCGACCCGAACGACGAACTTCTGGTGGTGGTCTTTCTGCGTGGCGGTATGGACGGTCTCAACGTGGTCATGCCCCGGAGCGGCGCCGACCGGGGTTACTACGAGGCGGCACGACCCGATCTCAAAGTGCCGGCCTCTGGCGCCGGCTCGGCCCTTCCCCTGAACGGCGTATTCGGTCTCCATCCGGCGGCGGCGCCACTGCATTCGCTGTATCAGGACGGAAAACTGGCAGTGGTGCTCGCGGCCGGTCTCGACGAGGCCAACCGCAGCCACTTTGACGCCCAGGAATTCATGGAGCGGGGAACGCCCGGCGATCGCACGACCTCGACCGGCTGGCTGGCGCGTCACTTTGCCAGCACCCAGAATCTCCCCGACGAGATCATCATGCCGTCGTTGTCGGTGGGCAGCACCCAGGTGACCTCGCTCCTCGGCGACACCGACGCCGTGAACCTGTCGGATGTGGACCGATTCAACATCAACAACGGGCCGTGGCAGTGGCGCGATGCCCAACGGCTGGCGCTGCGACACTTCTACAGCGGCGACAGCACGTGGTTGCACACGACCGGTTTGCAGGCTCTCGACGCCATGGATACAATCGAGCTCAACACCGCGGGGGGGTACAATCCGGCCAACGGCGCGGTCTACCCCCAATCGAGTTTTGGCGACGCTCTCAGGGTGGTTGCCGAAATGGTGAAGTCAGATCTCGGGCTGCGTGTCGCCGCCCTCGATCTCGGTGGTTGGGACACCCACAACGGCCAGGGTGATGGGTCAGGCGGTCAGTTCGCCGATCTAATCGGCAACCTGTCCGGTGGGCTCGCCGCTCTCTACACCGATCTCGACGGGGCGGGCGCCTCGAACTACACCCAACGCCTCACCGTTGTGGTTCAGAGCGAGTTCGGCCGCCGCCTGGTACAAAACGCCGATCGCGGCACCGACCACGGCCACGGCAACCTCATGATGGTGTTGTCGGGCAATGCCAACGGTGGCGTGCACGGTCAGTGGCCGGGACTCGGCCCCGGGCAGCTTTTCGACAACGCGGATCTGGCGGTGACCACGGACTTCCGGAGGGTCTTTTCCGAGATCCTCATCCGGCGGATGGGGAACAACCACCTCGGTTTCGTATTTCCGGGATATTCGGATTACTCGCCCCTCGGAGTCGTGGGAGGGGCGGACATTCCACCCGACTATACTGCCGGAGCCGATGGTCTGTTCGCCGACGGTTTCGAGATTGGCTCCGCCGGAATGTGGTCGTCCAAGACCGGATAAACTCGGGTCGTTCGAACCTTCAACCTTCAGGCGGTCGACGTTACGAGAGGAAGCGGTCCATCTCCTCGCGCAGCAGACGCTGGTGATCGGCCTCGGCCTGGCGCAAGCCCTCGAAGAGCTCGGTCACTTTGTCGTCGATCTTGTATTCGAGGGCCCCGGCGTAGAAATCGTGGGCGCGGGTCTCGGCTTCCATCGAGATGTCAAACGCCTGGGTCAGCGTGACGTCATCGGGCACCTTGTAGAAATCAGGCATTTCCACCGCCCACGACACCTTGGCCGCGTTGCTGGGCGGCGCGTCGCCGAACAACCTCTGGCGCTGAACAACGATCTGATCGTGATGCCGCCGCTCGCGGACCGCCATCCGACGGAAGAAGTCGGCCACCTCCTGCTTGTCGTCACCGACCCAGTCGGCCAACTGTTCGTAGTACATCTGAGCCTCATCCTCGATGGCAATCGCCATGTCGAGCACGTCGGTGCCGCTGAGCTTCGAAAAATCCAGATCCAATGTCATGTTGCCTCCATGCGAAACCGTTGTTTCGCGGTCGCACTGTGCCGCTACACCGATTCATTGTCAAGGGCGCGGGCAAACCCTTTACTGCTTGCGAAACCACTCGACGGTTGCCGGAATTCCCACCTCGAGCGGCGTGTCGACCGCCACGCTCAGCTCCTCGAGGAGGCGCTCCGATGTGATGCAGGATCGACGCTGCTCACCCGGCATGCCGGGGCCGTAGCCCGGCGCCGCATCATAATCGGCGGCCTCGGCGATGAAATCGAAGAGGGTGTTGACATCGGTCTCGACTCCAGTACCGACGTTGAAAACAGAGAAGCCGGGACGGTTGACCGCCGCCATATTGGCCCGCACCACATCCTCCACAAAGACATAGTCTCGAGTCTGAAGTCCGTCGCCGTTGATGGTCGCCGGCTCTGTGTCGAGGAGGCGCCTCGCGAAAATCGCCACGACCCCGGCTTCACCGTGAGGGTTTTGCCGGGGTCCATAGACGTTGGCGTAGCGAAGGCAGGTGGCTTCGAGGCCGTATTGACAGTGGTAGTAGTAGAGGTAGCGTTCCGACGCCAGTTTGGCGACTCCGTAGGGCGATACCGGTCTGGCAGGGTGGTCCTCGTCCGCCGGGAAACCCTCCTGCTCGCCGTAGATGGCACCACCCGTGGAGGCAAATACCACCTGCTGTAGTTTGCCCCGCCTGCCGGCCTCGAGAAGGTTCAACAGACCGAGGATGTTGACGTCGGCGTCGAAACGCGGGTCCTCGACTGAACGGCGGACATCCATCTGGGCGGCGTGGTGGACCAGGATCTCGACATCGCGGTCCACAAGGAATTGAGCGGCCTCGTCGGAGCGGACGTCGAGCACGGCGAGTTCGGCGCCCTCCGGAACATTCTCCTTGCGGCCGCTCGACAGGTCATCCACAATCAATACTCGATGGCCACCGCGCACCAGGGCGTTCGCAACGTGGCTGCCGATAAAGCCGGCGCCGCCGGTCACACAGATGGTCGAAGCCATGTCTCATCCTCCATTGCTTGCGCGCGAATTCTACCAGCGCCCCACCGAAACGGTGGCTCGGGAGTTGCTCGGCAAACTCCTGTTCTGCGAGCGCGAAGGCGGTATCAGCATCGTTCGTATCAATGAGGTCGAGGCGTATCTCGGCGTCGAAGACCCTGCATGCCACACCTTTGGCGGTCGTCGCACTCCACGGACCGAAACGATGTGGGGGCCGGCGGGGCGAGCATACGTCTATCTAGTGTACGGGCTCCACCATTGCCTCAATGTCGTCACGGTGGGGGAGGGCTCACCGGAAGCGGTGCTCATCCGAGGGGCCGAGATCGTTCAGGGTCATGGCGAAATCCAGAATCGCAGGGGGCCGGCGGTCCCGGTACGGTCGCTGACCGACGGGCCCGGCAAACTCTGCCAGGCTCTTGGAGTCACCGGGGCTGAAAACGGGCTGGATCTGTGTTCGGGAAAAACAAACCTGAGCATCCGCGACGATGGGTGCATAACTGACACTACGCGAATACGCTGTCTGCCGAGAATCGGCGTCGAGTATGCGGGAGACGCTGCTTCGTGGCCGCTGCGCTACGTCAGTTTGTCGAGCGTCTGAAGCAGCTCGGCTTCTTCGATCGGTTTCTTCAGGTAGGCATCGGGGTGGTAGTTCTTGAAGCGGTCGAGGAAATCGCCGAAATCCGACTTGAGCGTTTCCTGAATGCCCGTCACCAGAACCACCGGGACCTTGGCGGTCCGCTCGTCCTTGCGCAGGGCGATCAGCGTGCTCAACCCCCCGCGCTCGGGCATCATGACGTCGAGAAGGATCACGTCAGGCGGCTCTTGCTGAGCCAGGGCAATGCCCTCGTTGGGATCGTTGGCGCTCCTCACGTTCCACCCGTTGTCCGAAAGAAACGTCCCGATGTAGGTCGTGATGTCGGGCTCGTCATCGATGATCACGGCGGTCTTTGGTGCCATGGTTCCTCCCCACGACTGTTTGCATGATCACGATAGCACTGCATCGTCAACGCGGCAACGGAAATGAGATTTGAGACTGAGTATAGTGTTTTATTCTGTAATTCCTAGTTGACAGGTATGAATAATGGGAATATGTTTTTCATGTCATGAAAATCTCGACTCGTGGTCGCTACGCTCTTCGAATGATGCTCGATGTGACACGGCATGGCGGTGAGAAGGCCCCGGTCAGCCTGGCATCGGTTTCTGAGCGGACCGCCATTTCCCACGGCTACCTCGAACAGGTCGCGCTCGCGTTGCGAAGCGCTGGTCTGGTCCGCGGCGTGGCCGGCCGACACGGTGGTTACAAGCTGGCGGCTCCAGCGCACGAAATTTCGATTCGGCGGATCATCGAGGCCACCATCGGCCCGATCTGTGTCGTCGATTGCATCGACGAACCGGAGGCATGTCTTCGTTCCGACTATTGCGAGTGCCGGGTGGTCTACGCCCTCATCAACCAGCGGATCGGCGAGGTGCTCGACGAGTTCAGTCTCGCGGACCTCGCGGACCCGAAATGGCTGCACGATACAGCCGGTGCCTTTACCTCGGAGTTGATTGGCATCACTCCCGGGGAGCAACTCAAATGACGACGGAGGATCAGGAGGATCGAAAGATGGTCGAACGAAGAGTGGGCGAAAAGAAACTGCGGTTGATTGACGGTGACATCACCGAGGTCGAGGTGGACGCTTTTGTCTTCGATATCACCGAGGACGTCAAGCTGGGCTCGGGTTTCGGGTCCGCCATCCAACAGCGCGGCGGCATCGTGATCCAGAAACAGCTCGACGAGATCGGCAGCTGTCCAACCGGTGAGGCCATCGTCACGGAAGCGGGGATCCTCAAGGCCGACTGGATCATCCACGTCAACGGCCCCAAGTTCCGCGAGGAGAACGAAGAGGAGATACTCCGCAAGACGGTCAGCTCCGCGCTTTCACTGGCCGAGGAGAAGGGCGTCAAAACCCTGGCTTTCTCGCCGATCGGCACTGGTCTCTACCAGGTGCCCTTAGATCTGTGCGCGCGGGTGATGGTGGAAATCATTTCGGGGCACCTGTCGAACGGCGCTGTCCTCGACGAAGTGATGATCGTCACTCGCGACCCGCGAGAGTTCGGGCCGTTCGAGGCGCAGATCGAGAAAGGAGCCTGAGATGCACGACGTAAGCCCTGCACTGCACACTGCCGAAATCATCCACTGGATCGCGCTCGCTGTGATGGCGGTCGTCTATGGTCTTCGGATCCGATGGCTCCTGTCTTTCAACCTCGGCAAAGACAAGTCGGCGCCGGGAAACCCGGGCCAATCAAATAAGGATCTGGGCGCACGCTACGCGCTCTTCAACGTCGTGATGCCGTGGTCGATGGAGAGCACGCGGTCGCCCAAGGGCTTCACCTTCTACATCAGTTTTGTGATCTTCCACCTCGGAGTCGTGGCGGGCATCACTCTTGCTTTTGTCAGCACGATTGCCCCCGATTTCCTGCGTGTCCGTGCGGTGGCGTGGACCATCATGGCGCTCCTCATCGGAGCCTTTCTGGTGTCGGTCTACAGAATCGGGCGGAGGCTCTTCCGGCCCCTGATGCGGTTGATCAGCACACCGGACGATTACTTCTCGCTCGTGATGCTGACGGTGTGGTTTGCTCTCGGTGCCTGCACCCAGGCCTATCTCATGGGGATCTGGGGGATGACGTCGGATACCATTCAAATCGCCTATCTCTATCTGACGAGTTTCTTCCTGCTCTACGTTCCCTTCTCGAAGATCTCGCACTATCTCTACTATCCCTTCACCCGCACCTATATCGGTCGTGCCCTGGGCCAGCGGGGCAGCTACCCGATTTCGCGGGGTTAGGAGTTTCATCGTGGCAAAAGCAAAAACTCACAAGATCAAGATGATGGAAGAGCAGCTCTCGAAGAAGCTCAGCCGACAGGTTGTGGGCTCACTCGTCGGCTGCGTTCATTGCGGGATGTGCGACCAGTCGTGTCACTACGTTCTCGCGTTCCCCGACGACCACAAAATGACGCCCTCATATAAGGCCGACCAGGTGCGCAAGCTCTTCAAGGCCAACCACGACTGGACGGGCAGCGTCTTCCCATGGTGGGTTGGCGCCGACAAGGTGCCCTTGACCGACGATGATCTCGAGACCCTCAAGGACATCTCCTTTGGAACCTGCACCAACTGCCGTCGCTGCACTCTCAGCTGTCCGATGGGGGTCGACACCGCGACATTGAACCGTGTCATGCGTGGGCTCCTGACCCACGTTGGCGTGATGCCCGAGGGTGTCCGGGTCGTATCCAAGGACCAGTGGGAGCTCGGCAACCAGATGGGCGTTCTCAAGGAGGACTACCTCGACACCCTGGAGTGGATGTCGGAGGAACTCGAAGAGGATCTCGGCCACGACAAAGCGACGATCCCGGTGGAGAAAAAGGGCGCAAAGGTCATGTACTGCATCAACCCACGGGAGGTGAAGTACGACCCACGCACCATCAAGGAAGCCGCATTGGTTTTCTGGGCGGCCGGTGAGGACTGGACCATGCCCGAAGACGGATGGGACAACACAAACTTCGGTCTGTTTTCCGGTGACGACGGTCTCGGGGGCGCCTGTGCGAAGAGGGAATACGACAAGGCGCGCGAACTGGGAGTCGAGAAGATCGTCATCTCCGAGTGCGGCCACGGCTTCCGTTCGACCCGTTTCGAGGGCGTCAACTGGGCGGGCGAAGGCACACCTGTGGAAATGGAGAGCTCGGTCCAGACGATGCTCAATTACGTCAAGGAGGGCAGGATCAAGGTCGATCCCACCAAGAACCCGGAACGGATGACCTTCCACGATTCCTGCAACAACGCCCGCAGCGGTGGATTCTTCGAGGAGCCGCGCGAACTGCTGCGGCTGGTTTCGATGGACTTCCAGGAGATGTACCCGAACCGGGCCGAGAACTACTGCTGCACTGGCGGCGGCGGTGCCATGTCGATGTCGGAGTACACGCCCAAACGCCTCCAGTCGGCCAAGGTCAAGGCCGATCAGATTCGCGCGACCGGCGCCAAGATCGTGGTCACGAGCTGCCACAACTGCGTCGACGGTTTGCAGGACCTCATCAAGCACTACGACCTCGGTTGCGAGGTGAAGCAGCTGGTCGATCTGGTGGCCAAAGCCCTGGTCCTCGACGACGACAAGAAACCCGCTGACGAAGCAACCCTGGGTGAGATTGCGGTCGAGAAAGTCGAGGTCTCCGAACCCCTGGCTGGACGCAAGATCCTGGTCGTCGACGACGAAGAAGACGTTCGGACCTTCCTGATCACCGTCTTCGAAGACGCAGGCGCAGAGGTGATTTCGGCCTCGAGCGGAGACGAGGGCATCGCGATGGCGCTTGAGCACCAACCGGATCTCATCAGCCTCGATCTCTCGATGCCGGGCAAGGACGGAGTGGAGACCTTTGTCGAGTTGCGGAAGACCGAAGGGATCTCGGAGATCCCGGTGTGCGTAGTAACCGGCCACCCCGAATTCCGACAGGTCATCTATGACCGGCCCGTAGCGCCCCCGGAGGGCTATCTCGGAAAGCCGGTTGACGACGATAAACTGGTCGCCTACGCGCACCACATCATCGAACATCGGGAAGAAAAGGCGAATTGAAGGCAACCACCCCTTCGGCACAGACAAACGAGATACGGAGTCAGCGGTGCACAAGGTCCAGATGACTGTCCCGAAAGCAGATTCGGACTCGCGGTATCACGAGTACTGGGAGGAAATGCCCTGTTTTCTTTCGGTCCACGATCGGGATTTCCGGATCATCGATGGCAACCGCCGTTTTCGCGAGCACTTCGGTGAGAGTATCGGCGAGTACTGTTTCAAGGTCTACAAGGGCCGTGACGAGGTCTGTCCCAACTGCCCGGTAGAGGCCACCTTCGGCGATGGCCGCAACCACCCGTCGGAACAACTGCTGACCACGAAAGACGGGCGCCAGATACCCGTGATGGTGCACACGACCCCGATCAAGGACGACTTGGGCGAGGTCGTGGCGGTGATGGAGATGCACACCGACATCGGCGAGGTCAAACGCCTTCAGAGCATGCTCCAACGATCTCAGGATCGCCTCGCCCAGCTCTTTGAAGAGGTGCCGTGCTTCATCACGGTGCAGGGACCCGATCGGGTCATCGAGCACGCCAATCGTCGTTTTCGCGAGACCTTTGGCGATCCGGTGGGCAAGAACTGCTTCACGATGTACAAACACCGTGACGAGCAGTGTCTCGTGTGCCCGATGCAACAGACCTTTGACACCGGAGAGACCCGCGAACACGAAGAGGTTCTCTTTACCAAGGACGGGCAAAAACTCGACGCCTTGTGTACGACCTCGCCGCTTCGCGGCGCCGATGGTGAAGTCGAAGCAGTGATCGAAATGTGTATCGACATCACCCAGATCCGTGAGCTCCAGTCGCAGCTTGCCTCCATCGGTCTCCTGGTCGGTTCGATCTCGCACGGGATTAAGGGCCTGCTCACCGGTCTCGACGGCGGCATCTACATGGTCAATTCGGGTTTTGCCAAGGAAAAACCGGAGCGGGTGGAAAAGGGCTGGGAGATGGTGCAGCGCAACGTGGAGCGGATCCGTTCCATGGTGCTCGACATCCTCTACTATGCCAAAGATAGGGAGCTCATCGTCGAGGACGTCGATCTGGGAGCCATCGTCGACGATATCCGTGCCGGGGTCGAGAAAAAGGCGAGCGACGCAAACGTCGCGGTCCGGATCGACATCGCGAATGATGTCGATACGTTCCAGGGCGACCCGCAGGCTCTGCGGGCAATGCTCCTGAACCTGCTCGAGAACTCACTCGACGCATGCCGGATGGACAAGGAAAAAGACAATCACGCGATCCGGCTCGATATTCGATGCGAGTCGCCGTGGGTGAAGATCGATGTCGAAGACAACGGCATCGGGATGGACCAGGAGACCCGGGAAAAGATCTTCTCTCTCTTTTTCTCGTCCAAGGGAATCAAAGGTACCGGGCTCGGTCTCTTCATCTCCAACAAGATCGTCGACAAACACGGCGGCGACATCGAAGTCGAGTCAGAACCGGGTCAGGGGACACGATTCAAGGTTCGGCTACCGATGGTGGCCAATCCGAGCATCAAGCCTGACGACAGGGCGCCATGAGCCACTCGGAGGCCCGGATCCTGGTGCTCGAGGACGATCCGGACATCGCTGATTACATGGCGTCATTTCTCGAAGACGAGGGGTATCGGGTGACATCGGCGAGCCGATGTTCAACAGCCATCGCCATGATGGACGAATTCCGACCCGATATCGTCTTGATTGACGCCCTGTTGCCGGGGAAATCGGGTCTCGAGTTCCTGGTGACGCTTCGCCGGGACCCACAATGGTCCTCGCTGCCGCTTGTCGTGGTTACCGGCAACGACAAGCTCCTCGAAGATGACTGTCAGTCCTATCTCGGGGCGCACGCTGGAGTGCGCGGCCCGGACGGTGTGCTCGGCAAACCAGTGGATCGGACAACCCTGCGAGCGGTCATCGAAAGACTCCTGCGGCAGCCCGCCGGCGCCTGACCCACGTATTGCTCGGGCAATCTCTCGTCGCAGCGGCCCGTGAGAGGTCTATTCGCGGCTCTTCGTAGCAAGAACCTGCACCACCGCGACGGTCCCACGATGGTACTTTCCCTCGGTTGCGGGTCGCTCGATCTCACGGGCGATCTCGAACTGGAGCGCAGGCAACTCCTGGCGAAGAGTCTCCAGCTCCATCAGCAGTTCGAGCGTTTTCGGACCGCCGGTCGCCAGTTCCAGTTGGCGCGGAGTGAACCCTTCGAGCACGAATACGCCTCCAGCGGTGAGGCCGCGAAGACAACGCTCATGGAGCGTTGCGCGTATGACCGGCGGCAGGTGGCAGAAGATCGAGACAATGCCCTGCCAGGCGTTCGGTTCAATCTCGAACTCTGCGAGATCGGCCTCGACGGTATTGATCGAGACACCGCGCTCGGCCGCCAGCCCCTCGGCCTTTGCGAGGCCCACCGCTGACGAGTCCACAGCAGTCACCTCGAAACCGAGACCTGCGAGAAAGACCGCGTTGCGACCCTCGCCCTCGGCGAGGCTGAGCACGCGTCCCATCGGGATGCGATGGGCGACCGACGCCAGAAGGCCGTTGGGCTCGGTGCCGTAGGCGTAGCCGGGTTCGGAGAAGCGTTCGTTCCACATGGGGGGAGTGTAGCTGGGACGGCGTCACTACCGGTTGCGCTCTACCGGCGTGGACATCCCGATGCTCCGTACTGCATTGCCCGAGAGTGCCCCCTCCGAAGATGATTGCGCCCGAAGCATCCACTCATTTGGAGAACATACGATCGCAACATCATCGGAGACGGCACGTCCGGTGAACGCGGCACGTTTCAGGACTCGCTTCCCGCGAGGAGCCACCTTCATCATTGTTGGCCCGTTTCATCCTGCCGACGTCAATGCGTGTGTGTCCAACAATATTGAAAATGGCACCTCCACCGCACGTAGGTCTTCACTTGACCGCGTTTCCTTTCCTGTCATCTCGACCGAGGGAGCGTAGCGAGCGAGCGGAGAGATCTGTGCGGGAGGACGAAAAGTGGCACACCGTCGGTCAGCCGCTCGCGAACAACTCTTTGACGCTGTCTCGTACCAGCACGATGATGGTGAAGACTCCGAGGACCGTGCCGACCGGCATGAAGAGGCACTCGATGCCGCCCATGATGAGGCAGAAGGTATAGCGCGTTTTCTTCGCGAGGCTGCGGCCGGCAAAGGCCATGAGAGCGGCAAGGGTCCACCCGAGGAAAATGAATCCCAGGGCGACCAGCATGATCACGAAACCAATTGGGCGCGTCTCGGGGTCCGTGTCGCCGAACGCGCCGGTCGCCATCGCGAGCCCAATAAAGAAATGGAGGAATGGAATGCACGCCACCAGCGCTAACATTCCCGCCGCCACGTAATGGAAGATCGACAACAGCTTGAGATGCTCGAGATCCTGATTCATGGCCGCCTCCTCATGATGAGTACGCTCCGCCCGTAGGCGTATTCCTTCACCGGTTTTCGTTGAATGACGGGAGATCGGTGGGGTTAACAGACCACGGCGCCCGAGACGCCCAAAAAATGTTCTTCTCGGGTTTCGCGCCAGGGTCGTCGTCGAGGGTGCCTGCAGGCACCAGGTAGCCCTTCCCATTGCGGGACTGCCAGGGCAAGGCGGATCCGCACACCGAACACCATCCGGTGCAGTAGAACTGAGCGTCCGGCAACTCCCAGCGGTTGACGAGATCTTCCCCCCGTATCCACCGAAACTGCGCCGCCTTGACCAGAATATTGGCCCCATAGGCCGACCCAAATGTCTTCCGGCAGCGGCTGCAGTGACAATGGTGAAAGAAGACGAAGGGTGGGCTCATCTCGTAGGCCACTTCTCCACAGAGACACGATCCTTGAAGTGCGGTATCCGTCATGTCAGTCTCCCTTCAGGCCACCAGTTCAAGATTTCCACCGTACAGTCAGTTTTGCTTTCGGCGGCGACCAGCTCGTGATCTCCACGAGTTGGAGCTCGATCCTGCACACGGGTTCGGTCGGCTGGTCTTCGGAGACCCACACCACCATGCTTTCCTCACCACAGGTCACCTCGACCTCGATGGCATCGACCAGAAGCCCGATCTCCTCGCTCCAGACGTCGCCGACCTCGCCGATGAGGATCTCGGCACGGCCATCGGCCACCGTCCGGTAGGAGCCCGTGACCATCTCGACAGTCTCTTCGCCGGTGAGATTGCCGCCGGTCCCACAGGCCATCGCCCCAAACGTGAAGGCGGCAGCTACGAAGATTGAGTGTGAATTCATGGTTCTAACCCGGCTCTGATTTCGCGTCATCGGTCGGCAAATGACCGAAGACGCCCCTCAACCAGCGATGGGCTTTGTGGATCCCTCTCGGGTTCGCGTGCATCATGATGCATTCGCCGTGGATGACCTCGATACCCGCCTCTTCGCAAAACTGAATTGCGGCATCGGACTCGGCGCCCGGTTGCATCCACACTCTGCCTATTCCGACCCTCAGGGCCTCCCGGACAAGCTGTTCCGTCTGCTTCGGCGGTACAACAAGTACCAACCCGCCGGCCTCTGACGGCAGATCAGAAAGCGATGGGTAACACCGCGCGCCGCCGATCTCAACGGCTTCGGGGTGAACCGGCAGAATTTTGTAGCCTTTTTCGGTGAGATCTGCGAGCACTTTGTTGCCGAATTTCTTGCCGCTTCGTGAGACTCCGGCGAGTGCCAGGACCTCCTGCGCCAGAAAATCATCGATCGTATTTTTCGAGATCATTGGTAGCTCCCGTGTGACGATGCTCTCTCCGAGAGCCTCCGGAGTCAAGGGCGGAGGGCAGGGGCCGTCCCGATGATCCGAGCGGAATGGTGGCCCGAACAATGCTTCGCGTGTTGCCTCAGATCGACCGACCGGTCCTCGTCAGTCGTGGGGGTCTGGTTTTTTCTTGATGGCACCCGCTGAGGCCACGAGCCCGGAGACCACCGCGATCAAAAGCATGGAAATGACGCCAAGCGCCGCGACACCGGCGACGATTTTCAGAATGGTGAGCACGGAAACCTCCGGTCGTTCAAGCGTACACCCTGGTGGGGAACGGAGAGACTATCGGGTGCCGATCCACAACAACGTCGCGATGAGTAAAAAAAACCACCACGAGAAGTGCCTGCCCCGCGCGCCGACAAGCGAGAGCAGCGAACAGGCTGCAAACGTCACGGCAAAGAGGCGGAGGATCCAAACCGACTGCGGTTCGAGCACCGTCAACGACAGCACAACAGCCACCGCGCCGATCGCGACAAGGAGGACCGTCGTCAGATGCCACGTAAAGCGAAGAGTGCGGCGCGCGAAAATCGTGCTTCCGAGCAATTTTGGCAGTTCCGATCGTCGAAACAGCGGCCCGAGCACGAGCTTTTCTCCGAGGACGGAATGAATCACTCCGATGAGGACCGACAGCACACCGGCAGCGAACAGTGAAAAGTTCATCCAGAATGTCCTCCTTCGATCGGCGTAGACCTCATTTTGGTGGCAGCAAGGCGACAAACGAGCGCGCCTGATCCAACCAGCCCTGAAGGCGGTCGCCCTTGAAGCCTTCCGGTTCGACGATGACCCAACCCTTCATCGGCCGACCGGTGACGTCCATTTGCCGCGTGTGAGGTTGCTCGAGGGCGGCCTCAGCCGCGTCCTGGCCAAGCCGCAGGATGAGGGTCGTTTCGTTCACTCCGCACAACATATTGCCGTTCAACAGGTGGCAGGTACCGCCGAACATCTTCTTGCGGGTCGTGTTCCAGGATGCCGTGGCCTCGGTGATCCGTTGGTCGAGCTTTTCGTTGTAGCCCATGATGGCCCCTTTGTCTGGTTCTCGAGTCCGGGTCGTCTGAAGGAATCAACCCGTCGAGCGTGGGAGATCTTCCGCCCAACCGGGACATCAGACCCACGTGGCCGCCGACTCAATCTCCCGATGGCGGGTTCACACTCCCGAGCCGGCGTATGAAGCGTTTCAATTTGATGGCGTCGAGCGCACCGTCGGTTCGCAAACCGCTGCAAACATCGACCCCGAAAGGCCGCACCTGACGAACGGCGTCGGCCACATGCACCACCTGAACAATTGAGATCCCAGGCATTTTCGACCGCAAGTCGCGAATCGCGCCGGGTGCGACTTCGTCACACAGCTGCAGGGTGTCGACCCCGAACCGGTGCTGTTGGTGAATGATCTCGTCGACATCTCGGCTGCTGGTGAGGAGGAAGGTGCTGACGCAGGGAGGAATCGTCGCTGCGATCTCCTCGATCCGTTCATCTGCAATCACGCCCGGACCGCTGGGCATGGCGGACACCAGACCGACGGCATTCGCCCCGAGCCTGATGGCGAGTCTCGCCTCGTCGATGCTGGCGATACAGCAGACCTTGAGGCGGGGGCGTCCGCCGGTCGAGGACGCGATGTTCATCGAGCCTCCGCCGGATCGTTCATTTCACGCGCTCACGAAGGCGATAGTGGCGGTCATTTTTGAAACCAGCCGTTCGACGCCGTCCGTCAGGCAGAAGACCTCCGATTCAACGACGGAAAACCTGCGGCCAGGCTTCAATACCGCGGCCCGGCAGATCAATCGTTCGCCTCTCGCCGCGCGCAAGAGGTTGATCTTGAACTCGACCGACAGCACCAGTCGGTCTTCCCGGAGGAGAGTCGCCGCGGCCACCCCGGCGCTGTGGTCGGCGAGAGTTGCGTGGACTCCGGCGTGGACAAACCCGTCCTGCTGGAGATGCCGTTCGTCAAGCTTCAGCGACGTGACGCAGGTGCCCTCACCGACCGACTCGAGCTCGACACCGAGGTTGGAAATAAAAGGGGCGGCGTCAAATACCCGTCGGATCTCTTCGTTCATCGAGGTCGTCATGGATCTTCCCCCTGATCTCTGTTCATGTGGTGAATCCACCGCGCCTTGTCGACCTGCCGGGGTTTGAAGCTCTCCAACAGATCGAGAAGTGTCCCGGGATCTTCAGAGTCGACAAGCAGAGTCCGATGGTTGGGATCGATAAAATGCCGGTCCGTTGCGGTGTCGAGAAAAGCCATGAGGTTGTTGAAATAGCCACCGACGTTGAGGACCCCGCACGGTTTGCTGTGGATGCCGAGTTGGGCCCAGGTCAGAGCCTCGAGGAGCTCCTCGATGGTGCCGAGCCCACCCGGCATGGCGATAAACGCGTCCGCGAGGTCCGCCATCAGGGCCTTCCTCTCGTGCATCGAGTCGACGACGCGGAGATCCGACAGCCCCGGGTGGGCGACTTCACGGTCGACCAGGGCGGCAGGCATGACGCCGATGACGCGACCGCCACCCGCCAGCACGGTGTCGGCGATCCGGCCCATCAGCCCGACGCCCGCCCCGCCGTAAATCAGATCGTGGCCCCGGTTCAACATGACCTCTCCGAGAGCCGCGGCGGCAGCGAGATATACTGGCCCGGCACCGGGGCTCGAGCCGCAAAACACACACACGCGGCGAATTGTCATGACTGGAGATTCTACGTCGTTCGCGTCATGCCTGCGAGAACAGAGCCGCGGGCACCGCTGCTGATCTGGCTAAAAAAGCGCCTTGACGATGGTTTCGAGGGCCCCGACAGCGGTGCTGAGCAGACTCGCGTCATCTGACGATTCGAACCGTGGATCGCTCAGCGGCAGGAAAAGCCCCCGGCAGGTGGTGCACCGCACCACCTCGTATTTCGAGATCCGGCCGGTCCGCAGGATGTCCGACTCGCAGCGCGGGCATTTTCGGTGGGCTGATTCGCCAGTGGGTTCAAATCGGGCAGTGGGCCCGGGCACGCCGCTCAAACGGGCCGAACCACCGTTGCGGTGGTAGTCCTCGAGCTCACCGCCATCGAACCACGCGCCGTAGCACACGGTGCAGACATCCAGCCGCACGCCCGCGAAGCTCTCCTCCGTCATGTCACCCGAACAGCTCGGACAGTTCATCAGACTCCCCGGATCATCAAACCGGCGATTGCGAACCCACCACCGGAGTGGAATTCAAACCCGCCCTCTAGAGGATACGACGATTTCGACAAATCGGTTGATTTGAGAGTGGCGGTTTGGGCGTCAGGAAAACAAGAACCTGATCACGTGCAGGGCGGCTTCAAGCAGATCCGCTCCATCTCCTATGGTCAGCATCTTTTGACCGGGCGGCAAGGGTGGTCCGTCACGTGATGTGGATTCACGGGCCTGGAACTTCTCCAACTCAGCCGCCGAGAGGAAGAGGCCTCCACACCACGAACAGCGCTGATAGGCGATTGCGCGAAGCGTGCCGTCATACAGCTGCGGTTCCTCGCAGCAGGTGCACACCTGCGGCTGACCGCTTCGCGAGGCGCGAAGTTCGTCTTCTTTGGGCACTGGCTGGCCCGACCGGGTGCCGCGGGCGTTGAGGTACTTCTGAATCTCCTCGACGTCGAACCACATGCCCCCGCAATTTGACCACCAGTCGATGGTGACCCCGTGGCGGGTCTCCTCCTGCATCTCGGTTGCGCACCCGCGGCAGTACACCGTGTCGTGGTCCCCTTCACCATTCAACGATACGAGGATGGGGAGCCGTTATTCCGGCGATCGTCCTCGCACTTACGTTTCGTGTTCATTCCTCCGGCGTTTGATCAGGGCTGACGTTTTCCAGGACGGTCCCTTCTTCGCACTCGCAGATCTTCGTGACTCCGCCCATGTTGCCTCCGTAACACGCGACTTTCCGCACTTCAGCCGGCGCACATCGATCTCGACACCGGCGGTGGTGATCGGTGCAGGCGCCAAAGTCA
>JASJGQ010000044.1:0-13723 GCA_033791425.1 Acidobacteriota bacterium | reverse complement strand
CCCCCCCCCCCCCCCCCCCGTTTTACACGCCGACTACGGCAGACGCGATCTTCACCTGGGACTGTTGTTCTGAGGGGTGCTCTTCCGATCTTAGAGCCCCTCGTGACCCACGACCCGCCCCGCCGATTCGATACCGCCGGTGGCGGCATCGGCGCCGAGGCCGCAGCCGCCCAGAATGTGGGCTGTCGTCGATGTGTCCAACAACACCTCGTTGAGCGTCGACTGCGGGATGGCATCGAGGTCGGCCGCAACCTCTCGAGCGATTTCGTTGGCCACCGGTATGTACGACGGAATGCCGGGTTGGTTGGGGTCCGGTTGGGTTGTCAGGGTGCGGCTGAAGGGCCACAACCACTGCCGTTTGCGGACCAGTCGGGTATGGTTGTCGGCGGTCTGCATGGCCATGACCACGGTCCCGGTCTCGGCCTTGCCCCACGGTTTGAGAATTCGTAGAAAATCGATTGGGTGGCGAAGGATGTTGCCGATCCACTTGAGTTGGCGCGGCAGACCCGGGCCTCCATCGGTGAGCAGCGTGCCGAGCAACAGCATGACGTCCGAGCCTTTGGGGAAGCGGACGCACTCGAAGTGGGTCTGGTCGTCGATTTCGACCTTTGCGGCGATGGCGATGCCCTCGGACAGGTCCTTGCGGCTCTTCGATGTGACCCCGAGAAGGGCTTCGGAGTTGGTGCGAACCACGTTGCCGATCTGTTTGGAGAGGTTGGGCAGGCCGCCCCGTTCCCTGCACTCCATGAGCAGCGGCACGGTGCCGAGGACACCGGCTGAAAACACCACCCTGGAGGCAGTGAGGGTTCCCCGTTTTGAAGAGAAGAGACCCTTGGACCGCTTCCAGTGCAGTCGGTATCCGCCGCCGGGCAGCGCTTCGACGAAGGTCACATGGGTATCAGGGACAACGCGCGCACCGGCCTGTTCGGCGAGATACAGGTAGTTCTTGTCAAGTGTGTTTTTGGCGCCCGGCCGGCAGCCCACCATGCAGCCGCCGCAGAAGGTGCACCCGGTTCGCGGTGGTCCCTCACCGCCAAAGTAGGGGTCGGGCACGGTCACATCAGGCTCACCGAAGTAGATGCCTACCGGCGTGTGCTTGAAGCTCGCTTCCCGGCCACGGCGCGCTGCGGAGCGGCGCAGCGCCTCGTCCGCGGGTCCGATTTTGGGATTCTCGACCACACCGAGCATCTTCCGCGCCGTTTCGTATCGCTCCGGCATGACCCGCCGCCAGTCCTCGAGACCTCGCCACTGTGGGTCGTCCCACACCGTCTCCGGGGGTTCGAACAGGGTGTTAGCGTAGACCAGGCTGCCGCCGCCGACCCCGACCCCGTGCAGCACCAGGGCCTCGCGGAGAAGCCTCATGCCGAAGATGCCTCGACAACCAATGGCGGGGAACCAGAAGGATTTGCGGATGTTCCAGTTGCTCTTGGGGAAATCTTTGGGCTGCCAGCGTTGGCCCTTTTCCAACACCGTCACGCTGTAACCCTTTTCAGTCAAACGGTGCGCGGCCACCGATCCGCCGAAGCCCGAGCCGATCACGGCCACATCGGTATCGAAGTCTGTGTCGGAAGTCGGGGCTGTCGTGGTCATTGGGCCTCCGCCGCAAGTCTACTCCGGAATGCCGCAGTACGGCAAATTATGTCAAGCCTGGACGACGCACCAAAAATGCCTCATGAAACCGCCGGGTTGGACCGCACTCTCGGAAGTGAACAGTAGCGATCGCAGATAGTGGTAACAACTGAGGACTGCTGATCCCAGGCCGAGGGCCACGGAACGATTGGCTCCCAGCAAATACGAACAATCCCTGGCCTGCAGTCACGATTCCAGTGGGCACGGGTTCATCCTAGCCTGGAGCTCGTCGGGATTGTCACACGAGCTGTTTCGACACCAGGGGCACATGGCTCAGAATTGTCAGTGTCGACTGATTTCATGAACTGCTGAGTCGAAAGGGTATACTCGCATCGATGAAGAGGCTACTGTTCTTCGTACTCGCGGCCCTGTTCGCGACCTCGGCTGCGGCGGCGGACCCGTCGCTGGTCGATGGTGTGTCCGGGGCGCCCCTGGTTTGGAGCGACTGGGTCGCGAAACGGGGACCGGTCGCGGTCCTGGTGTGGGCGTCATGGGCCCCCGAGGCGAAATCTGTTGTCGGGGACTATCGTGCCTTTGCCAGGGCGAGCCGCGAAGCTGGCCTCCACCTGGTGCTGCTTGATGTTCAGGAATCTCTCGGGGATGGCCGCCAAGCGTTGGCCGGGAGCGGCATCAGCTGGATCCACGATCGCCACGGCGGACTCCTCAAACTCTACCGGGTGATCAAGGTGCCGTCGGTGATCGTGGTCGCGGAGGATGGTTCCCTGCTGCAACGGTTGGACGCGACGCCCGAAGCCCTGACCACGGGAGTCTCTCGTTGATCCTGCAGAGACCTCGGGCCGACGTGGGTCGCCGCCGTGGAGCATGTGTCATTGTGGTGTTGTCGACTCTGTTGCTTCTGGTGATGACAGGTGCGTCGGCGTGCGGCATCCGACCTTCCTCTGCGGCGAGCCTCGAACCGGTCACGGTGGAGCCCCTCGAGGCCTTCCACCCGCCATTTCAGACCTTCGTGCGGTCCGGCGACACCATCGAGAGCGTCAGCCGGCGGCTGGCCGGCGCAGACTGGGTCCGGTGGCGCGATGCTCTGAGCGCCGAGATCGACCCAAAAAAGCTGTTTCCGGGCACCGAGTTTCGTGGGAGGAGTTTGCCTTCGGGAACCCTCGAGACCGTCGAGGTGATATTTGATCGTCGCAATGAAGTTCACCTGACGGCCGCCCCCGACGGGATTTCGATCACCCGGGTGGAACGCCCCATAACCAGCGAGGTTGTTCGTCTCGAGGGCGTCGTCGTGTCGTCGCTCTTCGGGGCCATGGATACGGCAGGTGGAAACCCCGATCTGGCGGTCCGCGTTGCCCAGATCTACCAGTGGGACATCGACTTCTTCCGAGATCTGCGGCAGAACGACACCTTTGTCGTGGTCGCGGAGCGGCAGCAGATCGAGGGCGAGTTCTATGCCTGGGGCACGATCTACGCGACGCGTTTCGTCAATCGTGACCGCGTGTTGAACGCGATGGTCTATCCCGACAACGACGGACGACTGGGTTATTTCGACCTCGAAGGCCACCCACTGCGCAAACAGTTTCTGAAATCGCCCCTCAAGTTCAGCCGCGTTACCTCGAATTTCAGCATGAACCGCTTTCACCCGGTGCTCAAACGCCGAATGCCGCACTATGGTGTCGACTACGGAGCGCCAACCGGCACGCCGGTGTACGTGACGGCGGACGGCACGGTAGCGTTTGCCGGCCGCAAGGGCGGCGGTGGCAACATGGTGACCATTCGCCACACCAACGGTTATGAAACCAACTACCTCCACCTCAGCCGGTTCGGCAAGGGCATGCGCCGCGGCGTACGGGTGACCCAGGGCCAGGTCATCGGTTATGTCGGCTCCACCGGTCTGGCATCCGGGCCTCACCTCGATTACCGCGTCCAGCTCAACGGTCGCTGGATCAACCCGCTCTCGATCTCGTCGCCGCCGGTCAAGCCCCTCGTCGAAAAACGCCTGCAGAGATTCCTCGCCCACGCTCTCGCCGTGTTGTCGCTGATCGACGGCAAGAGCCCACCGGTCGGGGCGCGCTGTTGACCGAGCGACCGGTGGTCTCGGCGACCTCCGAGGCGCCGTGCCGCGCCGATTTCGCCGGCGGCACCCTCGATATCTGGCCTCTTGGAGTGCTGCACCCCGGTTCACTGACGGTCAACGCTGCGATCCCGGTAACGGTCCACCTGACGGTTGATTTGGGCGCTCCCGAGGGTGAGGTCCAGCACTCGGTCGGCGCCTCGAGGACAAAAGCCCTGACCTCTGCGGATGCCTCAACGGATCTCACGGCAGCAGTCGTGTTTTTCTTCCGGCCGCAGGGAGGAGTCCGGGTTAGGGTTGAGTCGCAGGCAAGCGTTGGATCCGGACTGGGTGGATCCTCAGCTTATGCGGTTGCCCTCTCACGAGGGCTCCTGGGCGTCACCGGAACCGAGGTGCCCGACGAACGGCTGGTCCCGGTGCTTCGCGATCTCGAAGCGAGGGTCCTGCGAGCACCAACCGGTGTGCAGGACTACTGGTCGGCGATCACCGGAGGTGTGTCGGCGATTCACCTCGAACCGGGGGGCGAAAGGATCGAGAGACTCGACGTCGATCCGGGGTGGGTCGGCGAGCGGGCGACGGTTTTCGACACCGGAATCTCCCATCACTCAGGGATGGTGAACTGGCAGATCATCAGGCGCCGGCTCGAAGGAGAGCGCGCAACCATCGATGCTCTCGAGGCCATCGCCGGTGCGGCGACTGACTGCTGCAGCTCTCTCGTGGCGGGCGATGCCGCTGGCGTGGCGCGAGCGATGTCCGAAGAATGGACGCACCGGCGGCGGCTCGCTCCGGAGGTCAGCCCCGTGGAGCTCGTGGAGATCGAACGGGCTGCGGCAGTTGCGGGTGCCGCAGCGTTCAAGGCCTGCGGCGCCGGTGGTGGAGGGAGTGTGTTGTTGTGGCACGCCCCCGAATCCAGAGATGCAATCGTGGCGGCGCTGAGAACAGCGGCCCCGGACGGCCGGGTGGTTGCCACCGGGATCGCTGGAAGGGGCTGCCGGGTAACGCTCACGTAGGAACGGAAACGACGGGGCCGTCAAGCCCCGCCGCAACGAACAGCCTGTGGATCGGGTCGAAATCGACCCGCCGTCGTTTACTCCGGAATCCGCAGTTTCTGTCCAACCTTGATGAGGTCCGGATTGTCGAGGATGTCGCGGTTGGCCTCGAAGATCTTCATATAGTCGCTCGCCTTGCCGTAATATTTCTTCGAGATCGCGCCGAGGGTGTCTCCGGACACCACTTCGTAAACGCGCTCCTCAACCACCGGCGCCGGCGCCGGTTCGGGCTCCGGTGCTTTCTTGACCTCGATGGCGTTGGCGATGTTGTCGGCCTTGACCGCCTGGTCCATCTTGCTCATCACGAGATTTGCGGCCTCGCGGCTGTCCGCATGGCCCTTGAGCGTGACGACCTTGCCGCGCACTTCCGCGCTCAGTCCGGATACCCCCGGCGTGGTTGTTGCGATGTCTTTGATAGCTTCCTGAACCTGATCCCCAAAGCTCTTGCCGAACAGATCGAAGAGACCCATGGTCGGTCCTCCCTTCCTCTCCAGAATGTTGATGCTGCTTACTATAACAGTGCCCGGGCGATCGCGCGAGCGGCTATACTCCAACCAACGCCGGGGGTACCACATGGGAGATCAAGAACTCTATCTGGGGCGCTCATTGGATGGGGCGGAGGACATTCGCCTCGACATGGACCATCTGACGACCCACGCAGTGTGCGTTGGCATGACCGGCTCGGGCAAAACCGGTCTCGGAATCGTGGCCCTCGAGGAGTTGGCACGGCGCGGTGTGTCGTTGCTCGTCATCGACCTCAAGGGGGACATGGTCGATCTCCTGCTCAACTTCCCGTCGCTTTCGGGGCGGGATTTCGAACCCTGGCTCCCACCCGATGCGGCAGCAGGAGATGCCCGCGAAGCGGCCGCCAACGCCCAGGCCGCAATGTGGGCCAAAGGGCTCGCGGGATCGGGGCTCGGACCAGACGACATGCGGGCGGTGAAGAGCGGTGTGAAATGGCAGTTGATTACACCCGGTGCCGCTTCCGGAGCACCACTCGATATTCTACCGGCCCTTGGACTGCCCGCCGGGTGGGACCCAACGTCCGATCCTGACGGCGCGACCGACCGCGTCAACGGCGTGACCTCGGCCCTGTTGTCCCTGGTCGGACGTGGTGGCGATCCGTTGTCCGACCGCGACCACGTCCTCACGGCCTCGGTCATCCTCGAACACTGGCGCCGCGGAGACTCCCTCGATCTGGCGGGTCTGCTGCGCAGTCTGCTGGATCCGCCGATGAAAGCACTCGGGGCGCTTCCCCTCGACGGGTTCTACCCTCGCGACGACCGTATGAAGCTGGTCATGGCGCTCAACACGCTGCTCGCCAGCCCGGCCTTTGCCGCCTGGACCGAGGGCACGGCCATGGACATGGATGAGCTCCTTGGCAACCCCGCTGCGCCCCGCGCGACGATCGTCTCGGTGGCGCACCTCGACGACCGCCAGCGCAGCTTCGTGATTGCCCTGTTGGTCTCAGAGATGGTGGCGTGGATGCGGCGGCAACCTGCTTCTTCGGGTCTGCGGGCGCTTCTCTATATGGATGAGGTGCAGGGCATCGTCCCGCCGTATCCCGCGAACCCGCCCACCAAGGGCCCCCTGCTGACGCTTTTCAAACAGGGAAGGGCGTATGGCGTCGGCGCCTGGGTGGCGACCCAGAACCCGGTCGATCTCGATTACAAGGCGCTCGGCAATGCCGGTGTCAAACTGGTGGGGCGTTTGATCACCGAGCGCGACCGCGAGCGCGCCCTCGAAGGTCTCGGCATGTCGAAACTGCCCGATGGGCAAGATGCCGACGACATCGTCGCCGGGCTCGGTAAACGCGAGTTCCTGCTCACCGATGTCAGAGCGAAGACGGGAGCCACAACCTTTTCCTCACGATGGGCGATGAGCTATCTGAGGGGACCGGTGACACTGGCCGAAATCGGCCCCCTCCTGGCTCCGGTTGAAGCAGCCGCACCACCCAGGGCTTCATCCGAACCCGCGCAGGATCAACCGCCGCCAATGGCCTTCGATCTCCCCATTCGATACGCTACCGAGGCCGTTGGTATGGCCGGGCCCGAGGTGGTGGTGCGCAACCAGGTCACAGTCCAGCGCACGACGATCGATCTCTTTCGTGAGACCGACGAAATCTGGAGGGTCCCGATAGACGACGAGGGCCGAGTGCGGTGGGAGGATGCGGAAATTCTGCCTCAACTACCGGAACTGCTCAACCAGCCGCCGGATGGGATGGCGTTCCCCGTCGCAGCTCCCGGACGTCTGACCGGAGAGATCAAAAAGGCGAGCTCGAGCTTCGTGACCTGGCGGGCGAGGCAGCCGGTGATGGTGCTGGTCAATGAGAAGCTCAAGCTGTCCGCCACATCGGGCGAGGCCAGGGAAGCTTTTGTGGAGCGCTGCCTGGTCAAGGCCGATCGTGCCGACGACGCCACCCAGGAGCGTGCCAGAAAAAGGTACGAGGGCCGTATGAAGACCCTTCGCAAACGCCTCGACAAAGAGCGAGACGAGCTCGACCGCGACCAGGTCCAGCTCGATTCCCGAAAAGCCGAAGAAAAGATGGGCATTGTGGAGGGGTTGTTCTCGGTGCTCCTGGGATCCGTGAGCGTCGGTTCAGCGTCGCGCAAGGCGGCGTCGAAACTCCGCACGGCGGCCGGGAAACGCCGCATGCGCCAGACCGCCGAGGGCTCGGTTGTCGAGTCGGAGAACGAGATTGAACGTCTCGAGGCCGAGCTCGAGTCTCTCGCCGAGGAGTTGCAGGACGAGATCGACCGCATTGCAACCGAGTCGGAGGAAAAGGCTGAACTGATCGAGGAGAAGGGATTCAAGGCCAAGAAGGCTGATGTCGTAGTGCGCGATCTCTGGTTGGTTTGGCGGTGACCGCCCCAATTTTGAATTCTGAATTTTTAATTTTGAATGACGCAAACCGCGGCTGAGCATTCGGGAGACTGTATGGAATTCAAAACTGAGTATTAAAATTTGAGAATTTATTCGTCCCCAATATGGCACTGGCTATCCGGGAGGGCTCAGCGCATCTGATAGCCCACTGCAGCGTATCCAACCCAGTGGTGGAAGTTGGACGGCGCGGTGTAACCGAGCCCTCCTTCCCTGGCCTCGGAGGACACCGGTAATTCAGGGCCTGAGAGGCTGGTGCCGTAGCTCAGCAACTCGCCGGTTGGCGCTGCGCCCTCGGTCTCGAGCGCGACCTTGCGCAGCACCTCGAGGCCAAAGGGGACTGAAAAGCGACCGCACCAGGGCAGGCGGTAGCTGAGATCTTCGGGCTCCACAAGAGCGTCGAGCAGACCCTTCATTTTTGACGCAGTGAGCGTCCCTTCGAGATACCTGGCCGCCAACCGCCGGTCGCGTGAGACCGCTCTTTCGTAGGCCGTGACGTCGGTGCCGAAGGGCGCGTGGTCGAAGTCCGGGCCGTAGTGGACGGCATCGCTGGAGACCACGACGGCCAGGTCCCGCCCCAGTTTCCAGTTGTTGCGCGTCATGACGGAAGCGACTGCGGCCGCCAGTTGATCGCTGACTTCCTCGATACGCTGCCAGCCCATGTACGGCACAAGGATCGGCACGATGGTCCGCTGCGGTTGATTGTGCTGCAAGAAGGGCAAGAGTGCCTCGAGGGAGTGTTCCCTGCACTGCATGGCGTTGTCGACGACGTAGGTATCCGCCGGCAGGGCATCGATGATCTGATCGCGTAGGGGATCCACCATGAGATCGCCCCACGGCGCATGCCAGGCGGCAAACGAGTCGAAGACCAGACGATCACGGAGGCCCCACAGACGTGCGGCGTGAAATACTCCGATCAGGATCACCCGTGGTGCGGTAATGCGTTCCGTTAGGTGTACATAGACGCCGCCGGCATAGAGGTGGTCGTCGTGAGGGCAAACCCCGCCGGCAAAACCATCGGTCGGTTTCATCCCCAGCGCCCGATCCTGCCGAGCCATCGCTGCGCTTTCGAGGCTGATGGCTGCCGTCACGACCTCGTCCGCTTCTTTCTGGTGGACAACGAATCCGACCGTGTCCATCTGACCGCGGACGCGGTCGCCGTCTGACGGGAGACCCATCGACTCCTCGACCTCGGCGCGTGTCGGCCCGGGCAACTCGGCAAAACCCGGCGTCGTACACAAGAGCGTCACGGCGAGAACAGAAAAGATCCCTCGATGCATCGTCAGCTCCCGTTGTAGGTCGTTTCGGCGTACTCGTCGATCATCTTAAAAAAACGCTCGGCGATCTCTTCGATAGTCCCGTGCAGGGCGTCGACCTGGCGACCGTCGATATAGACCGGGCACCGCGGATTCTCGCCGGTCCCGGGCAGGCTGATGCCGATGTCGGCATCTTTCGATTCTCCGGGCCCGTTGACGACACAGCCCATGACCGCGATTTTGAGGTTTTTAACCCCCGGAACCTGGTCGCGCCACCCTTCGTTCATCCGCTGTCTGACGTGATTGCCGACGCGCTCGGCGAGTTCGAGAAAGCTCGTGCTTGTGGTACGGCCGCACCCTGGGCACGACACGATCGTCGGGTTGAAAGAACGCAGTCCAAGCGCCTGCAGCATTTCACACGCGGCCTCGACCTCGTCGGTCCGTCGCCCACGCGGCGCCGGCGTCAGCGAGACTCGAATGGTATCGCCGATGCCCTCTGCGAGCAGCACCGCCATCGCGGAGGCTGACCACACAAGTCCGCGTGTTCCGGATCCGGCTTCGGTGAGACCGAGGTGGAGGGGTTGCCGGGTTGCACCGGCAAGGGCCCGGTAGATGGATATCAGGTTCCCGGGCTTTGAAACCTTCGCCGATACGACGATCCGGTTGTTGCCGAGCCCGCACTCGCGGGCGGCGTCGATGGACTGCAGCGCCGACGCCACCGTACAGTTGTTGAGGATCTCATCCGAACTCTTGGGCTGATCGCGCGCGGCACCGTCAGCCATCGCAGCGGTCACCAGGGCGGGGTCGAGGGACCCGCCATTGACCCCGATACGGATGGCTGCGCCGTGGTCGACGGCAATCTCGCAGATCTCGGAGAAGTTGGCGCCGCCCCGTGGTCCCCTGCCCACGTTTCCCGGGTTGATGCGGTACTTTGCAAGGGCGCCGGCGCAGTGGGGGTGGCGGCGCAGCAGCAGGTGGCCGTTGAAGTGAAAATCGCCGACCAGGGGAACGCCACACCCGGCATCGTCGAGGCGCTCGCGAATCTCGGGCACCGCTGCGGCCGATTCGTCGCGATCAACCGTGATGCGCACGAGTTCGCTTCCGGCGCCGGCCAGCTCGAGACATTGGCGTGCGGTGGCCGCAGCGTCGGCGGTGTCGGTATCGGTCATGGATTGCACGACCGGCGGGGCGCCACCGCCGATCCGAACGTCACCGACCAGCACCAACTCTCTTTCAGAACTGCGACGAAGGGGCGGATTACCCATACAATGGCGATCATACCTGTGCCGGGAGGCCGCCGTGGAGACGATCGTCTGTCGAGTCGAGGAGGGACCGGACCAACGCCACCTTGAAGCAACCGTCGCAGTTGTCGGCGAGGACGTCGTGGTGGCCGTCGGCGGGGGAGAGCGCCCGCATGTCGGTTGTGCAGTGCTGGCGACGCCGTACGTGGCGAAAACCGGCCCGACCGCCTGGTCAGCCTCGTGTTCGGTGCTCACCATCCCGCCGCACAAGGAAGAACCGATAGCCCGTGGGATCGCGACCCGGTTGGCGTCGGGCCTCGGGCGCGTTGTCGTCGTCACTGCCGGGGTCCACGACGACAACATCGACCCCGCGGGCATCAGGGTGTATCTGGAACTGGGCGAGGAGTTGGCGGAAGCGCTCGTGGCGAGGCTCACTCCGATAGAATGTTCGCAACGATGACCATCGCCGCATTTCTCGTGACCGTTGGGGCTGCAGGGCTCGGGGGCTACGCCCTTCTCAGATGGTTGGGGCTGGACGATTTCGAGAGCTGGGCTGGAGGGAGAGTGGCGGGTCTGGTGGCGGTCGCGCTGCCGGCGTGGTGGTTGGGCGTTGTCGGCCTTCGCCAGTGGCGGGTGGCCGGAGCTGTCGTGCTGGTCGCCGTCGCCGTCGCCGGTCTCCTTTCGCTCAGGCGGTGCGAAAACTGGCGCGGATTGGTGGCCGCGGAAGTGATCTTCGTAGTCGCAACCGCGGTCGTGGTCTATATCCGCCTCGACCACCCAAACATCAGCTTCCAGGAAAAGCCGATGGATCTGGGGATCTTTGCATCTCTCCTGCGCGCCGAGGGCTTTCCACCTCCCGATATGTGGTTGTCCGGTGAGACGTTGCCCTACTACTACTGGGGCGCGCTGATGTGGACCGTGCCGCTTTCGCTCAGCGGCATCTCGCTCGACATCGCCTACAACCTGGTGGTCGGGCTGGCAGGTGGGGCTGTCGCGGTGCTGCTGTGGGCCCTGGGCCGCCGGATCGGAGGTAACCACCGCAGCGGGCTCCTGGTGGCCTTCTTCGGGCTCCTTGCGGGCACACCAGACGCCGTGCGCCAGCTCTTCGCGGGCCAGTCACTTTTCGGGCTCGACCTTTGGACGTCGTCGCGCCAAATCGCCGACACCATCACCGAATTTCCACTTTTCACCTTCTGGCACGGCGATCTCCATCCCCACCTGTTGTCGATGCCGGTGGCCTGTCTCGCGCTTCTGGTGGCGCTCGAGGCCGGGAAGCGCGGCCCACGATGGCAGGACACGACTGTGCTTGCGATTCTCTTTGGTGTCTGCTGGGCGGCCAATCCGTGGTCGATGCCGCCGACTCTGGTGAGCATCGCCCTCCTCCTGTTGGCGAGCGACGAGCGATGGTACTGGCCGACGGGCGAGGGCAGGAAGCGTTGGTTGGCCGTCGGCGCGGTTGCCATCGGGGGCTGGTTGGTGACGGCGCCCTTTCATCTCGGGTTTGTGCCCTTCTTCGACGGGATTGGCCTGGTGACCGCATGGACGAGTCCATCTGACCTGCTGCTCTATGGCGGCTGTCTGCTCATTCCGGTGGCGCTGGCAGCGGTCGGGCTCTTGCGACACTCGCTCGGGCGGGACGCGGAGATCGGGCAGGCCGCACTGCTGGCGACGGTTGCAGCGGTGATGGTGGTGGCCGCCGCCACCGGACGGCCCACCTTGATCATCCTGACGGCGGTGACCGCGGTGATGGTCGCGGGTGTCATGTGGGCGGCGCCGGGAGAGGGCCGTCCGGCTCTCGCGCTCGCCGCCCTCGGCACCTTTCTCTTTCTCGTGCCTGAGGTCGTCTATGTTGCGGATGGCTATGGCGACCAACTCCACCGCATGAACACCGTCTTCAAGTCTTATATCCAGGGTTGGCTCTTCCTCGCGGTCGCGTTGCCGGTGATGGTGCGCTGGTCGACGCCCAAGAAGTGGTTGCGGGTGGCGCTGGTGGCCGCGATGGTGGTCGTGGCCCTGCCCCATCCTGTCGGCACGGCGCTGCAACAAAAGAACTCCGATCGGTGGGGCCTGGACGGTCTGGCCTGGATGACCGACGGTGACCGGGCCCTTATCGAGGCGTTGCGTCAACAGCCTCCGGGCGCGGTCATGATCGAGGCGGTCGGTGGTGCCTACACCGAGTACGGCCGTCTCTCGGCCGCATCCGGGGTGCCGGCCTATCTCGGGTGGGCGAACCATGAGCTTGTCTGGCGCGGGCCGGAGATTACGGTCGAAACAGACAAGCGGAGTGATCTCGTCTTGCGCCTCTATTCGAGCGGCGACCCCGAGGTCGTCCGTGAACTGGCCGCGACGGCCGGGGCCGATCTGATTGCGGTTGGGTCGTTGGAGAGGCAGGACTTTACCCCCGGTGATCTGGCGGCGGTGGCAGCCGCCGGCGAGATCCTGGTTGAAAAGGACGGCGCTTTTCTGGTGCGCGTGACGCCTCCGGCGCTGGAATGATCGAGCGGACGGGTATGATGGGTTGGTGAAAAACGATCAACCTGAACTGACCGTCGTCGTCCCTGCTTTCAACGAAGAAGCCAACGTCGAAATCATGTGCGATCGGCTTTCTACGGCGCTCGACGGCGTTGTGGAGAGCCTCGAAATCATCTTTGTCGATGACGGCTCGAGCGACGATACCTGGCGGCTGGTGTCCGACCTTGCCGCACGCGACCCACGCGTCTCGGGTATCCGGTTCGCCCGCAATTTCGGCCATCAGGCGGCCCTGACCGCCGGTGTCGACGCCGCCAACGGCCGCGCCGTCGTGATCATCGACGGCGACCTCCAGGACCCACCCGAAGTCATCCCCGAGATGGTGGCCCGATGGCGGGAAGGCGCCGAGGTGGTCTATGGACAGCGCGAGGAACGGGAAGGCGAGACGTGGTTCAAGCTGACTACCGCCGCCCTCTTCTACCGTCTCCTGCGCGGCATCACCAACGTCGAGATCCCCGTCGATACGGGAGATTTCCGACTCATGGGACCACGAGCGGTGACCGCCTTTCGCGCCCTTCCCGAACGCAATCGTTTTATCCGGGGGCTTGTGAGCTGGATCGGGTTCGAACAGACGGCCGTGCGCTACAAACGTCAGGCGCGTCTCCAGGGCGAAACTAAATTTCCGGTTCGGAAAATGCTACGGTTCGCCCTCGATGGGATCACGTCCTTTTCCTTTTTGCCGTTACGTCTCGCCACGTGGACCGGTTTTGCCGTCTCTCTGTTTGCCTTTCTCTATATCCTGGTGGTCATCGTCCTCAAGGCGATGGGCATCAGCTGGCCTGGCTACAGTTCGTTGATGGCATCGATCCTCTTCCTCGGTGGTGTCCAGCTCTTGATGATCGGCATCATGGGCGAATACCTGGGGCGGATCTTCGATGAGGTCAAGCGGCGCCCCCTTTACCTGGTCGGTGAACGCACCGACGGGGACCCGTCCGTGATTCCCCCCAACCGTCCTCTGGCATAGATTCCGGGTCCAAAACGTTGCCACCGATGACGTCTCGCGGATGTTGTGAAAGGACGGATCCATGGAGAGCTATTACAAACACGAACACCTGGCGAACTTTGCGGATATCGGGGAGGGCAACGGGGAACTGGCGAGGAAGTTCT
>JASJGQ010000043.1:0-3703 GCA_033791425.1 Acidobacteriota bacterium | reverse complement strand
CCCATCGACCGACCAGGGATGTCGACCTTCTCGCGTTCGGTTCCGCCGAGATTCCGCGCTTTGAGGCCATCTTCCGTGCCTTGTGCGCCAGCAGCGTCGATCCCGACGATGGCATCCACTTTCAGCCCGAAACGATCCGCGCTGCCGAGATCCGCAAAGATGCCAACTATGCCGGCATTCGCGTCACCTTGGTTGGGCAACTCGACGGCGCCCGTTGCCCGGTTCAGGTCGATATCGGCTTCGGCGACGCAGTGACTCCGGCGCCGGAACTCGTCAACTATCCGGCCATGTTGTCGGGGCTTCCCGCGCCTAGATTGCGTGCATATCCCCGCTATACCGTTGTTGCCGAGAAGTTCGAGGCCATCGCCTCTCTCGGCATTGCGAACAGCCGCATGAAGGACTACTTCGACCTCTGGATTTTGGCATGCCATACGGACTTCGATGGGGTGGTTCCTGGAGCTGGAGGGTGGTCATAACGACGGCTTCCTGCGTTTCAGAGCCCGTTACGTCGCCGGCATCCAGCGTTTCCTCGATCGCGTCTTCGGCTTGGAATAGGCCGCGACCCGGCGTCCGGTCGCGTGGAACGCAAGACCGACCATGGGCGGAAACTGTGGCATAATCATATTTGAAGCTGCGATGGATACTGCGGTTTTTTGTTTTCGCTGGGGCAATCTGTGCAGGACTCCGTGGACAAACGAACAAGAAAAAACGTCGGCTTCGTCTCTACGCGTTTTGCCGGCACCGACGGTGTCTCCCTCGAGGCTGCGAAGTGGGCGCGGGTGTTCGAGCAGGAGGGTTTCACCTGCTTCCACATGGCCGGTCAGCTAGATCAACCGAACGAGCGATCTTTCCTCGTGCCGAAGGCGGATTTTCGGCATCCCGATATCGTCGCGATATACCAGGGCTGCTTTTGGGGCCGAAAGCGGGATCCGATTACAACCGGCAAGCTGCACGAGCTCAGGTACGAGCTCAAGAAGGCCATCTATTCGTTCATCGAGCGGTTCAGTCTCGACATCCTAGTGGTCGAAAACGCGCTGGCGATTCCGCTGAATGTCCCCTTGGGCCTGTCCTTGACCGAGGTGATTTCGGAGACGGGTATTCCGACCATCGCCCATCACCATGACTTCTTCTGGGAAAGGCAGCGTTTCCTGACCAATGTGGCCTGGGAATATCTGAATATGGCCTTTCCGCCGAACCTGCCGCAGGTCAGGCACGTGGTGATCAACTCGGCGGCCGATCATCAACTCGGCCTGAGGACCGGCATCTCGGCGACCGTCATTCCCAACGTGATGGACTTTGCGCACCCTCCTCCCCCCGTCGACGAGTATACGACGGACGTGCGGGAAGCTCTCGGCGTGGCGGCCGACGAGCTATTCGTGCTCCAGCCAACCCGGGTGGTGCCGAGAAAGGGCATAGAGCATGCGATAGAATTGATGCGGCGCCTGGAAACCGGGTCCAGGTTGGTCATCTCTCACGCTTCCGGTGACGAGGGTTTCGATTACGAAAAAAGGTTGATGTCCTATGCGTCGCTGATGCAGGTCAACACCGCCTTCGTTTCCGAGATCATCGGCGGCCAAAGAGGCAGAACTCCGTCTGGCGCCAAGATCTATGCCCTGGACGATATCTATCCCCACGCGGACCTGGTCACCTATCCGTCCACCTTCGAGGGTTTCGGCAACGCCTTTCTCGAGGCCATATATTTTCGCAAACCGATTGTCATCAATGCCTATTCGATCTATCAGACCGATATCAGGCCCAAGGGCTTCCAGGCGATCGAAATGGACGGCTATATCACGGAAGACACGGTCGCCCAGACGCGTAAAGTGCTCGGCGACCCGTTGCTGCGCCAGGAGATGACCGAGCGGAACTACGAGCTGGGCCGGAAGCACTATTCCTACGAGGTCCTGCAGACGAGGCTGAAGGCGCTGATTGCGGACCAGATGTTGCGTTGACCGGGTGCGGTCCGGACTTCGTTTTCTCTGTGCAGCGGAGACGGAATGCCCCGGCTCAGTTTTCGACCAGCAGCACGATCAGTTCCTTGGGGCCGTGAATCCCGTAGGCCCGGGTCTGCTCGATATCCGCCGTTTTGGAGGGACCTGAGATCAGCAGGGCGTTGCTGGGCATGCCGGCATTCCAGTGCTGCTCTCGCACCAGTTGGGCGAAGGTGCTGTATAGGCGCCCCTTTTCCAGCAGCACAAAGTGAACGGGTGGAACCAAAGACATGGAGCGGGGTTCTTCGGGCGTCGGCCAGAGTACGACGGTGCCGGTCTCCGCGATTGCGCCCAGGGAGGAGGTCACCGCCGCTTCCACCTCGAAAAACAGGGATGGCTGCCAGTGCTCGATCGCCTTGTCGAAGGCGACGGGGTGGGATCGTCCGCCCGTTCGGCGAACAGCTGCCGGCCCCAGGAGGTCTTGGGCGCAAACAGCAGATTGGGGGTTTTCGCCTAAACCGCCGATTTTATGCACCAAGGGATACGACGCTTGAACGCCTTGGATACATCGCTGCAAATCATGCACTTACTGTCCTGTACGAAGAGCCACGTGCGTCTGCAGATCCACATTGTAAGCCGACGCGAGGCTCATTGATAGGCTAGATCCGCGGTTCACCAACGAGGCCATCAACACCTGATTCTCGTTCCATGACAAGATAAGTGGCGGATATTCTTATATATTTGTGTAGGCCGTCGTCTCAGACAGGGACGATGGGGGCAGGCCCCACTGCATATTTCCGGCGGTTTGGGCCAGAAACCCCTTCTTCCGCTTCGAGCTTCCGGCGGTACGCAACGATGCCGACTACCTGCGCCGACGCTATTTCGACAACGTCGCCGTGGCCGATCTGACGGTCTCGCTGCACACCCGTCAGCGCCATGTCGAGGCCATTCTCGAGCTGTTTCGCTATCGTCAGTGCGCCCTGGACGAGCGGACGATGCTGGAAACACATGCCCGCCAGATGACGCGCATCTCCAGCCGGCCGGTCTATGTCCTGCGCGAGCTGGTGGATCTGCTGCGCCGCGAGCGCGTTGTGCTGCCGGGCTACACCTTTCTTCAGGATCTGGTCCGAGAGGCGTTGGCGTTCGAGCGTAAACGCTTAGCCGGAGCGCTCGAAGGACTGATGAGCGACGAGGATGCCAGATCGATCGACCGCCTGCTCGCCGACGATGAGGGGCTGCACCAGATCACCACCATCAAGCGCCAGCCGAGGGATTTCACCTACCAGCAACTGCTCAGGGAAATCGAGCGTGGTCAGCAACTTCGAACCCTGTTCGCCCTGGCCGAGCAAGTCATCGCCAAGGTCGAGCTCTCTGCCGAGAGTGTGCGCTATTACGCCTCGCTGGTCGAGTTCTACACCGTTTACAAGCTCAAGCGAATGGACCGAGAGGCGGTGCGTCTGTACCTGCTGTGCTTCGTCCACGACCGCTACCAACGGCTCAACGATAATCTCCTCAGCGCCTTTTGCTCCCTGGTTCGGCGCTATGTCGAGAAGGTCGACACCGCCACCAAGGACGCCATTTACCGGTTTAAGCTCCAGACCAGCGAGGATATCGAACAGGGGGCGAAGGTGCTGGCACTGTTCGTCGACCCCGGGATCGACGGGGAGACGCGCTTTGGCGAGGTGCGCGAAAAGGCCCACAGCTTGCTGCCGCCGGAGCGGTTGCGGCAGTTGTGCGGCCACCTGGCCGGCGAGGGCTCCATCGACGAGGGC
>JASJGQ010000042.1:0-16410 GCA_033791425.1 Acidobacteriota bacterium | reverse complement strand
CTCGCGCGCCTCCGGCACCAACGACAAGGCGGGCTCCTATCTCAACCTGATCCGGTGGACCTCGCAGCGCACCATCAAGGAGAATTTCGTACCACCTCACCACTTCTCCTATCCATTTATGGGAGAAGAATGACGCCATAGATCCGGAGAAACCCTTGAGTTCAGAACCGGCCTCAGCGATCGGCCTCGCAGCAACGGCAATCGCTGAGGCCGAAGCCTTGCTCATCACCGCCGGCGCCGGGATGGGGGTCGACTCGGGTCTACCTGATTTTCGCGGCAACGAGGGCTTTTGGCGGGCCTATCCGCCGATTGCCCGGCTCGGCATTTCCTTTTTCGACATGGCGAACCCAATCTGGTTCAAGCGGAACCCCGAGCTTGCCTGGGGTTTCTACGGGCACCGTCTCAACCTGTATCGCACGACACACCCCCACCGAGGGTTTGCCATTCTGCGACGCTGGGCTGACTCGATGAAATCCGGCGCGTTTGTCTTCACTTCGAATGTGGACGGCCACTTCCAGCGGGCCGGATTCGACTCCGACCGCGTGGTCGAATGCCACGGTTCAATCAGGCACTTACAGTGCACAAAGGCGTGCCGGGATGAGATCCGGGAGGTTGGTGATCTGCGGATCGAGGTGGACGACGAGACGCTGCGCGCCGTCTCCGACCTCCCTCTGTGTCCGGGGTGTGGCTCTCTCTCGCGCCCCAACGTCCTCATGTTCAACGACTGGAACTGGCTGCCGCACCGAACCAACGATCAGGAACGCCGCTTTGAGAGGTGGTTGCACTCGGTGGCAGGGGCCCGCCTGGCGATCGTTGAACTCGGCGCCGGATCGGCGGTGCCCACCGTGAGAATGACCTCGGAACGACTGGCGTTGCGGCCCGAAGCGACATTGGTGCGGATCAACCCGAGGGAACCCGAGGTGCCGTACGGGCAGATCAGCCTGCCCCTCAACGCCCTCGAGGCACTCGAGGCACTCGAGGCGATCAACGCACAACTCGGATGACGGACTGCGTCATTTTGGGAACCGCCCGAGAGGCGGAGGAAAAGGTATGATGCCGCAGCGGAGGACTGATATGGCAACTATTTGGATTTTGCGCGGCGACCATGAGGCTGCTGGCTGGCAGGAACTTCGAACTGCCTACGAAGAAAAAAAGGTCGAGATCATCCACCTCGACGCCAAGGTGTGGGCGATCATCGACGCGGAAGAAGAGCCCACCGGCTACCAGGGGCTCACCGCCTCGGTTCCAGCGGACGGGATGTATATCGACCCCAACGGAACGCCCCTTTTTCTCGTCAACCGAAGCGTCGCGACGACGGCCGGGGAAGTCGTCGAAGGCCTTGGCGAGGAAGCCAAAGCAGTGCTTGAAACGACCGGCGACGCCGAGACCGCGCTCGAGCGGCTTGGAAAAGTCTTCTAAGGAGCACCCAGTGCATCGAATGCTGATCGCCTCGTGTTCGTGTCTGCTTCTGGCGGCATCAGTGACGGTATCGGCGCAGGACGCCGAATGGCGACAAGGTGGACGCGTCCTGTATATGACAGGCGGGGCCACGAGCCAGGAGGTCGGAGACACCGGCGCCAGCCTGGAGCTGGCGGCCGGAATCGGGCTCGAATACGTTGCCGTGGCCAGGTTCTCGGAGATGTTCAGCGCGGAGTTCGCGGTCGGCGCAACGGCGCAGGAACTCACGGCGATCGGCGATGATATCTGTTGCGGTGGGATCGACGGCGGCAGGGTCTGGCTCTTCCCGCTCACGGCACTGGGGCAATTCCACATTCCGATCTATGGCAATTGGGATCCCTACGTGGGACTCGGGGTGGTCTGGACCGTCCCCTACTACAAGTTGTCGAACGACCTCAAAAACACTGAAGCCGAGGACATCGATTTTAAGAGTAAGGTGGGTCTCGCGGCTCAGGCCGGATTCAACTACTCTCTCAACAACCGCTGGTACGCCAATTTCGACGCGCGCTACCTGGGCGTGAGCCTCGAGGCAAAGGTCAGGCTCGACGACAGCGAGGTCGACACGGTCGATCTCGACATCAAGCCCTGGGTGATCGGCTTCGGTTTCGGATACCGGTTTTAGGCCGTTCGACGACCCGAGGTTGTTTGTCATCCGCCTCATCGAGAACAGGTCAAAGCACCGCGAAGCCCGATACCGATCACCAACCTGAGATTTCTACTCCCTCGCTCCGCTCGCTCGGTCGAAATGACATAGGGGGGGCGGGAGTTTCGCGTGGAAGAATCACTTTGTGGCGCAGGCCCTCCGCGAAAGACTTCTCATGTCCGGAGACGCGGGCTACTGAGCGATGGGTTCGTCGGCAAAATCCCCGGGATCAAAGCCATCAGCGACGGGGATGTTTTTCATCTGCTCGCGAACCATCTCCATGTGTTCGACCTCTTCCTGACGCAGTTCGGCAAAGAGCTCTCGCACCTCGGGGTCTTTGACCTCGGGCAGGGCGCCATCGAAGAATTCATAGGCCTTGGTTTCCGCGGCCAACGACACCTGAAGAGCGTCCTGCAGCGTCATGAAGGTACGGGCCACCTCATAGCCGGGCGCTTCCACGTCCCACAGCATGGACCCGTCGACCGACGTCGACTCCGTTCCAAACAGCTCAGCCCTCTTCCGCAGGAGCTCCTCACCGTGCTTCGCCTCGCAACCCACCATGAACCGAAAGAACTGGGCAGCATCACCGGTGTTGTACACCTCGAGGTTGTCGGCGAGTTCCTGATAACGGTCTCTCACCTCTTCTTCAACCAGAATCGCGAGATCCAGGGCGTCCTTGATCGAAAGATTGGCAAAATCGATATCTACACTCATACAGCGATCAACTCCTGTCGGTGTCGCTCGTATTCCATTGTGAAATCAGGGTATCAGCCACCGCTCAGGATCATCTCTGAAACCAGTTCTGTCCCGTGTATCCTCAGCCCAGGATGACGCCCCGTTCCGAACTGGTGATGAACTCAAGAACGAATTCCACGTCCTCCTGGCCACCAAGTTCCTCACGCGCCTTTTCGATCGCCTGTGAGGTGTTCAGCTTGGAGCTGCGAAGCAGCCGCCACAGGTGTTTCAGCGCCTGCCGCCGTTCTTCGGAGAAACCCTTGCGCTCGAGACCGAGGGTGTTGGGTCCATAGCACTTCGGTGGGCGGTTCCCGATGGTGCTCATGAATGGCATGCAGTCCTTGTTGGCACCCGTATACGCGCCAAGAAAGGCGTATGAGCCGACGCGGCTGAACTGGTGGATGGCCGACAGTGCGCCCACGGTCGCGAAGTCGCCGACCTCGACATGACCCGCCAAGGTCGCGTTGTTGGCGAAAATGGTCTGCGACCCGACCATGCAATCGTGTGCGACGTGGGCGTAGGCCATAAACAGACTCTTGTCGCCGATCCGCGTGACGCCACCGCCACCGGGTGTCCCACGGTGCAGGGTCACAAACTCGCGAAACCAGTTTTCGTCGCCGATCTCGAGCGTTGTGGCTTCACCCGAAAACTTGAGGTCCTGTGGCGGCGCACCCACCGAGCAGTGGCTTTCAAAACGATTACGGTCGCCGACCGAGGTCCCACCGCCAAATCGACAGAAGGGGCCGATCTCGCAGTCGGAACCGATGGTCACCCCGGCCTCGATCACGGTGTAGGGGCCGACCGACACGCCGTCGGCAAGGACCGCCGTCGGGTCGACGATTGCAGTTCCGTGAATACGTGCGGTCATTTACGATCTCCCAGGGCCGACATCATGTCTGCCTCGCAAACGACATCGTCACCGACCAGGGCACGCCCGTGGATCTTGGCGAATGTTCTTCTCTTCGCCACCATCTCGACTTCGAAGATCAGCTGGTCGCCGGGCACAACCGGTTTGCGGAAACGGCAGTTGTCGATGCCGGTGAAAAAGATCAGCTTTCCTTCACGATCCTCCACCTGACTGAAGAGGAGAAACCCGCCCGCCTGGGCCATGGCTTCGACGATCAAAACTCCGGGCATCACCGGGGCACCGGGGAAGTGGCCGAGAAAGTGTGGTTCATTGAACGTCACGTTCTTGACAGCACGGATGGTGTTCTCGTCCATCTCCAGCACCCGGTCGATGAGGAGGAATGGATAGCGATGCGGCATCACGGCGAGGATTTCGCTGATGTCGTTCATGATGTGGCGCCCTCCAGTTCGTCGATTCGTGCCTCCAGCCGCTTGACCTTTTCGCGCAGCCCGTCAAGACGCTGCAGGCCGGCGTTGGCCTTGAGCCACTCGCGGTGCGGCCGAGCGGGAACCCCCGCCACGGTCACCCCATCGGGCACGTCCTTGAATACCGCAGCTCGAGCGGCCGCCACCACCCCGCTGCCGATTTTGAGGTGTCCAGCGCAGCCCGCCTGGCCGGCAAAGACCGTGTGGTGGCCGATTTCGGTCGACCCGGAAATCCCGACCAACGCCACCAACAGACAGTGCTCACCGATCTGCACGTTGTGGGCGATCTGCACCAGGTTGTCGACCTTCGTGCCCCGCCCAATGCGGGTCTCGCCGAGGGCGGCCAGGTCGACGCACACGTTGGCGCCGAGTTCCACATCGTCCTCGAGAACGACGATGCCCACTTGAGGCACCTTGTGGTGGACGCCGTCGACGGTTGCAAAACCAAAACCGTCGGCGCCGACGACGGTGCCCGACTGGATCGTGCATCGGTCACCTAATCGGCAACCATCCTCGATTACGACCTTCGGATGGATCAAGCATTCGGCACCGATCTCGACGCCGCGGCCGAGCACACAGCCGGCGCCGATGATCGTGTCCCTCCCGATACGGGCGCCCGAGGCCACCACGCAGAGGGGTCCGATACTTGCCTCTGGGCCAACAACAACGTCCTCGGCCACGACTGCAGACGGGTGAATGCCGGCGGCCGGCCGCTCGGCTGGATAGAAGAGCTCAAGGGCCTTCGCCAGTGCCAGATACGGTTCGGAACAGACCAGCACATTGCGGCCCGGCAGAGCGTCGGCGTCAGCGATCAGGATCGCCCCGGCACGCGAGGACCGGGCGTCCTCCACGTACTTCGGGTTGTGGAGAAAGCTCAGGTCCTCCGCTCCGGCATCGCCGAGCGCCCGCACCGCCCTCACCACAAATTCGCCATCGCCGACCACCTCGGCACCGAGGCGGTCGGCGAGCTCTGAGAGTCTGACGCCTCGGCTCACTGAGTGGTGTTGAACCGTCGAATCACATCATCCGTGATGTCGAGCGCTTCGTCCGCATACACCAGCCCGGACTGGAACTTGTTAAAGATCAGGCTGAATCCCTGCTCCTGACCGACTGTGTTGATGATCGGCAGAATGCGCTCCTCGAGTGCTCCAAGCTCGCGGCGTTGCGCTTCCTGGACCTCTCGCTGGGCATCGTCCTGGAAACGCCGGATCGCGATCTGCTGATCCTCGATCTCCTTGCTCATCTCCGCTTGCCGCGCCTCAGAGACCGTAAACCTCTGCTTGTTGAACTGATCCTGCAGCGTTGCAAACGTTTGCTGAAGGGCCTGTCCTTCCTGCGATTTGGCGTCGGTGAGACCCTTGAGGCGCAGCATGACCTCTTTGCCAGGGTCAGATTCGCTCACCACCCGCTGTACATCGATCACTGCGATCTTGGTTTGTGCGGCGGCCGGCAGGGCGGCCGCAGCCACCAGAACGACCAGGAACGCTCCACGAATTATCGAACGAGTCATTTCTCTGTCCTCCATGCTTGTTTTAAAAGGTCGTACCGATCGAGAACTGGAAGTCGCTGTCCTTCTCGTTCGGGTACGGGTCGAGATTGTAACCGTAAATGAACCTGATGGGTGCCTGGAAGATCGGCAGGAAAATCCGCATCTCCACGCCGGTGGTTCTCCGCCACAGGGAGAAGTCCCACCCCTGTTGCTCGTGATAGGTGTTGCCCATGTCGACGAACAGTACGAGCTTGACCGGCCCGCCGATACGGTACTGGTACTCCAGGTTGATCTGCCAGTAGCGGTCACCACCCTCGCGGGATCCGCCTGCTGTCAGAAAATACTCTCCTTCGGCAGTTCGTGGAAGGACCGAGTAGTAGGGAAGCCCACGCAACGAACGGTCACCGCCGAGGCGATAACGCTCGAACACCGGGATCTCTGAGTTGTTAAACGTCAGAAACTGGCCACCCTCGCCGTGATAGGCCAACGTGACCTTCTTGCCCCATGGAATGAACTTGGTGTAGCCGATTTCCGGGCGCACATAATCGTAATCACCACCGAGAGCCCAGCCCGCAAATCGCACGCGGCCGAAGAAAGCAGCGCCGCGGCTGGGGTCGAAAGGATCGTCCCTGGTATCGCGGTTGTAGCCGGGCGTGAACGAGTGGGTCTTACCGCTATAAACCTCGAAGGCGCGCTCATACGTGACGCCGTCAACCGGAGGGATGTCCTGTGGCCGGTCATGTCCAGAGGTTGGAGTACCGACGGCCCCGAAATTCGAAACCAGAAAACGCGAATAGTCATCCTGAAACGCAAGGAGCCCCGACACCGAGGCGAACGGCCCGACACCGAGACCGGTCGAAATTGTGAACCCGGTAGTCTCTCTCTGATAGCTCGAGAACCCGATCTGTTGTACGTCAATCGCGGATTTGAAAATCGAGGCCCCGAGGAGGATCCGCCGGTCGAGGAAATAGGGCTCGGTGTAACTGAGCGAATACAGATCTGATCTCTTGCCGAATTGGAGCGAAACCCCGATCGAGTTCCCGCGGCCGAGGAAGTTCCGGGTATTGAACTGGCCCTGCACGAAGAACCCGTCGAGTTCCGAATACCCGGCGCCGAACTGGACGTCGTTTCGGCCGACCTCATTGCCCTTGATCCTGACGTTGACCTTTTGGTTTTCGTCATCGAAGTCGAACTCGAGGGGCTCCTCTTCAAGCTTCCAGTAGCCGAGAGCGTTGACCTTGAAGACCGAAGCCCGGAAGAGGCCCATGTTCATGTATTGCCCTTCGGCAATCCTGAACTCGCGCCGCAACACCTTGTCTCGCGTCGTCGTGTTGCCCACGAAATCCAGCCGACCGAGTCGGAATCGGTCTCCCTCGTACACATCCACGGTCACATCGACAATGTGTTCTTCGCCCTCACGTCTTTTCCACGACTCACTGGCGTAGGCATAAACATATCCGGTGTTTTGATAACCCTCCTGGACTTTTTCGATGCCCTGCGCGATGACCTTCCGGTTGTAGGTCTCCCCAGGTATCACGTTAAAGATCAACATCAGGCCTTCGGTCTTGAAGACCTTCGCCCCGATTACCTCAAACGTGCCCAACGTGTAGGGTGGACCTTCCTCGACCGGGATGGTCATCTCCATCCGGTAGTCCTTCTTCTTCAGCGTTTCGGCGTCTGGCTTTTTGGCGACCAGATTGAGCACCGGTTCGCCGATCTTGACATCGATGTAGCCGTTGTTCTGATAGAAGGTGCGCAGGTTGTCCCTGTCCTCGTCCCACGCCTCCTTGGTATAGATGATCTTGTCCCCGAACATATAGCGCATGCTCTTCTGCTTGGTCTTTTTCATGACGCCACGCAGCTTCGAGGACTGATACACGTTGTTCCCGGCAAACTCGATATCCTTGATCTTGACCTTGCCGCCTTCGTCGATGGTGTAGACGACCTCCCGTTTGTTCTTCCCAACGGTGTCGACACGGAACTCAATTTCGGAAGAGCGAAAACCGTCGGCGTCGTAGACGTCTTTGATGGCGGATTGGATCCGGGACAGCTGCGACATCTTGAGCGGCACGTTTCGCGGGACCTCGACACCCCGCTCATCGAGCTTGTCTTTGAGATCGGAGGTCTTGATCTTTTTGTTGCCATCGAAACTGACCGAAATGACAAACGGCCTCTCTTTGACAACGACGTACAAGGTCACCGATCCGTCGCCGTGTTCCTGGACTTCGATGACCACATCCTCAAAAAGGCCCGAATCCCACAGGCGCCGATAGCCGTCTATAATGAGGTCGAGATCCAGGGGATCTTCGGGTTCCAGCCCGAGGTAATAGGACACAGTGTCGACAGTGAGGGTCACACCACCTTCGACCACAATGTCACGGAGTATCACTTCTTCCTGCGCGATGGCCGGAACGGCGATCAACACGACCACACACAGGAGCACGACCCTCCGCATCAACCGACGTCCTGTCCCTGGATCACCGCATCTTCATTCAAAATTCTCACGACCGGCCGACCTCCCTCGACAACCATGCGTATTTCAACAACACCTTCGTCTCTGTTTGAAATGAGAAAATCGGCCACCGTGTCCTCGACCCACAATTTGATGAGCCGACGCAGCGGTCGCGCACCCGCCAGGGGGTCGATTCCGCACTGGTCGAACAACCACCGCGCGACGTCGGAGGCAAAATGTAAACTCACATTCTGACTCTGCAAGATGTGAGCCGTCTCCTCAAGCAGCAGCTTCGCAACCTCGAGCATGCTCGATTCGTCGAGCACACCAAACACGATGATTTCGTCCAACCGGTTGACGAACTCTGGGGGAAAATGACGCCTCATCTCGCGATCCACGAGGTCGCGGGCCTGCGACGCGTCGACTCCCTGGCGATCGCTCGAGAAACCAACGCCGTCTCCATCGGCCAGCTGCCGGCCGCCGAGGTTCGACGTCATGATGATCAGGGAATTCGTGAAGTCGATGACATTGCCGTAGTTGTCCGTCAATCGGCCGTCTTCGAGGACCTGGAGCAACAAATTGTAGATGTCGGGGTGCGCCTTTTCGATCTCGTCGAGCAGCACTACCGAGTATGGGTTGCGCCGAACTTGCTCAGACAGCTGGCCGCCCTCCTCGAAACCGACGTAGCCTGGAGGAGATCCAATCAGCCGCGAGACGGTGTGTTTTTCCATGTATTCAGACATGTCGAAGCGGACCAGGCGACGGTTGTCCTGGAACAGGAACCCCGCGAGCTGGCGCGCCACCTCGGTCTTACCGACGCCCGATGGCCCGAGAAAAATGAACGAACCGATTGGGCGATTCGGGCTGGCGACCCCGAGGCGACTCCGGCGAATGGCGCGAGCGACCGCAGCAATGGCGTCGTCCTGCCCCACCACTCGTTGGCGGAGGATCTCCTCCATGCGGCGCAGCCGGTCGGCTTCATCCTCGCCGATCGAGGTCACCGGGATCCCCGTCCACGAGGCAACCACTTCCTCCACATCGCTCCGATTCACGATGACCTTTTCGGGCGGCTCCTCAGCATGGGTCTGTTCGAGCATCTCGAGTTCTTCGCGGAGACGAAGTTCCTCCTCGCGAAGATCGACGGCACGCTCGAAGTCCTTGCGGGAGATCGCTTCCTTCATCCGCGCCACGACGCTGCTGATCTCCTGTTGGACGCTGCGAAGCGACGTTGTCGCGCTGACCTGTCGGAGCTTGACCCTGGCCCCGGCCTCGTCGAGAACGTCGATGGCTTTGTCGGGGAACGCACGGTCCGTGATGTAGCGCCCGGCATGGCTGACGGCCGCCTTGATTGCGTTGTCGGAGTATCTGACGCCGTGGAACTCCTCGTATCGACTCCGAACGCCCTCGAGGATCGTGATCGTCTCCTCGTCGCTTGGTTGCCGGATCGTGACGGCCTGGAACCGGCGCGACAGAGCCCGATCCTTTTCCACGTACTTGCGGTACTCGCGGACGGTTGTCGCTCCAATACAGGTGATTTCGCCTCGCGACAACGCCGGCTTGATGATATTGGCGGCATCGAGCGAGCCCTCGGCCGACCCGGTGCCGATCAGAGAATGGACCTCGTCGATGAAGATAATGATCTCGGGGTGGTTGTGGAGCTCCTTGAGGAACCCCTTCAAGCGCTCTTCGAACTGGCCCCGGTATTTGGTGCCGGCCACCAGCAGCGACAGGTCGAGGGCGAGAATTCTTCGATCGGAGAGGTGGACGGGCACCGACCCCTCGACGATCCTGGTCGCCAGACCTTCGACGATCGCCGTTTTGCCGACTCCGCTTTCACCGAGCAGCAGCGGGTTGTTCTTGGTCCGACGACTGAGGATCTGCACCATGCGCTCGACCTCTTCCTCGCGACCGATGAGCGGGTCGAACCCACCATCGGCGGCGATCATGGTGAGATCGCGAGAAAACTCGACAATATTGGGTGTCGCCTGAGCCGTCGCTTCGGCCTCCATCTCACGACCTCGCCGCACCACCTCCTCGCGGAGCTGAAACAGTTCGAGACCGCGGCTCGTCAGGTACTGGGCGGCAGTCGATTCCTCGACGCGCAACAAACCCAACACCAGATGTTCGGAACCGACATTGGGGTGACCAATGCTTTCGGCCTCGTGGACCGCATAGGCAAGGGCCTTCTTGGTCTCCTCCGCGAGCGGCAGATCGGGAGACGTGCTCACCCGCTCCAAGCTCATGCGCTCGCCCAGAAGCTCGTCCCGGAGCTCGCGGGTGTCGATCCCCTTGCCGCCGAGAAGTTCGCCGAACACCGGGTCCGCCTCGCGCAGCATCCCAAGCAGGACGTGCTGCGAGGCGATCGATCGACTACTCGATCGGCTCGCTTCGTAGCGGGCGAAAAACAGGCTGCGCCTGACGTGTTCGTTGAATCGTTCAAACATCTTCGAAATATTCGCCCGCAGGCGCGAGGCGGAACACACCATCGCACATGCGGGCCATCTCTTCGTCGTGGGTCACTATAATTGATGTCAATCCGGCCTTCAAATGCAGATCCCGCACCAGATCGAAAACGTGCTCCGAGTTTTTGCGATCGAGATTCCCGGTCGGTTCATCCGCGAGCAGGAGTCGCGGTTTCATAGCCAGCGCCCGTGCGACGGCGACTCGTTGCTGCTCACCCCCGGACAGCTGGTCTGGAAAATGATGCGCCCGGTCCGAAAGACCTACGGATTCAAGCAGTTCCTGCGCCCTCGCTCGCGCAGTGGCAGGCGTCTCACCGGCAATGCGCAGCGGGAGGGCAATGTTGTCGAGGGCGTCGAGTTCGTCGAGCAGGTAGTGGTGCTGGAAGACGAATCCGATCAAGCGGTTGCGCATATGGGCACGCTGCTCGCCGTCGAGATTTCCAACCTCCTGGCCATCGAGGACGAAGGTCCCGACGTCCGGGCGGTCAAGAAGCCCGATGAGGTGCAGCAACGTGCTTTTGCCAACCCCCGACGGCCCGACGATCGCCAGGAGGCGACCTTCGACCACATCAAAGTCGAGATCCCTGAGGACCTCTACCCGAGTGCCCCCCGCGCCGAAGCCTTTGCTGATGCCCGCCATTTCAACGATGTTGCCGCCGTCACTCATAGCGCAGGCCTTCCGCGGGGTCACGCCGGGCGATCATCCGTGATGGGAACCACGAGGCGGCGGTCGCGAGGGTCAGCGAAATCGCCATGACCAGGGCCACCATGGTCGGGTCGACCTGGAACGGCACCGAGGAGGTCGCGAAGACCCCGCGCGGCAATGGCAGCGCACCGGTGCGATCCAGAATCGTAGCAACAGCGACGCCGAGAACCGCCCCGACGACCGAGCCGACCATGCCGATACCAACCCCGAGCATCAAGAAGAGTCGCCGTAAAGCGCGCGGAGGCATACCAATGCCCGCAAGCACAGCGAGGTCAACCCGCTTCTCAGCCGCCACCATGGCGACATTACACAACAGATTGAGTGCCGCAACCACCAACATGAGGCTGACGGCGAGAAAGATCATGACTCTCTCGAGTGCAAGGGCGAGTAGGAGCGGCCGATGGAGTTCTTCGAGGCCCATCACCGTGAGTGGTTGCTCGGTCTCCTCGAGGGCCCGGCGAACCCGTCCTCCCAACTGCCAGGGGTCGTCGGCATCGCGCAACTCGATGGCCTCCACGACATCGCCACCCCACAGGAGTTGTTGAGCTGCCTCGAGCGGCAACAGCACAGTCCCTGACTCGTCTCCGGGCTCGGGCGGTTTGACGTCGCCTATTTCCGCGGTCTTGCGAACGGGCAGCGGTCCCATCGGCGTCAATCGCTGCCTCGGCGAGATCACCTGGATCTGATCCCCCACGCCGACGCCGAGACGGGCGGCCAAAATCCGGTCGACCACAACCTGGAGTGCGTCAGACCGGCCGACGACGGATGCCGGAACGGCATCCGAGAGGGTCGAAACCAAGCATGTACCACGAACAACCTGCACCATCTCCACCTGGGGCAGGTTGCCTTGCAAGACCGACGCCAACTCCAGCGGGTTCTGGAGGCGGCGACCGGTCGTGGAGGTGACGCGAGCGTGGTTTGCCTTGGCGACGATCTCAGAACGGATCGCCGACTGAAAACCCTCGAGAAGGGACAGCGTGACCACCAGAGCAAGCACTCCGAGGCCGAGCCCAACCATCGAGATCAGGGTCACTGTCGCGACATGCGTTCGACGCCGGAGACCGATCAGATACCGGCGGGCGAGGTGCAACTCAGCCGACACGATGGCCCGCCCGGTGTCCGACGCGTTGGACGCCTGTCCCGAGCGAAGGACACGCTCGGGGCGGGATCCGGCAACAGTTGGCGACCCAAGGACTCGCCATCTCAGTCCCGGGGACGCAGCTGCGGAAACAGGATGGCGTCACGGATCGACGTCTGACCCGATAGCAGCATGACCAGACGATCGATACCGATCCCCTCGCCGCCAGTAGGCGGCATCCCGTGCTCCATGGCCAATACGTAGTCCTCGTCCACTTCCCCACCCTGTGCGGCAGCCTGTGCCTCGAGACGCCTCCGCTGCTCGTCCGGGTCATTGAGCTCTGTAAAGGCGTTGGCAAGCTCCATCCCGCCGATAAAGAGCTCGAATCGTTCCACGGTGTCCGGATCTCCGGAGCACGACTTTGCAAACGGCGAGATGTCGCGCGGGAAGTCCATGATAAAGGTCGGGTTGATCATCAGAGGCTCGGCTGTCATCTCGAAGAGCTCGGCCAGCAAACCACCGTCTGACCTCTCGTCGATCCGCTGCACGTCGAGGGCACGGGCAGCCGCCTCCATCCTGGGCCTGTCCTCGAGGTCTTCCGGCGTCAGATCGGAGTATTCCAGGATCGCGTCCCGCATGGTCAACCGCCGCCAGGGCCGGCGAAAATCGATCGTGTGTTCGCCCCACTGCAATTCAAGAGTGCCCACCGAGTCCTGTGCAACCGCAGTCAGCAGCTCCTCGGTAAAGTCCATCAGCATTTCGTAGTCGGCAAAGGCCCAGTAAAACTCAAGCATCGTGAACTCGGGGTTGTGCCGGGTGGAAACGCCTTCATTCCTGAAATTTCGATTGAGCTCGAAGACCCGCTCAAAACCGCCGACAATCAATCGTTTGAGAAACAGTTCGGGAGCGATTCTCAGATACAGATCGAGATCGAGCGTGTTGTGGTGGGTTTTGAAGGGCCGCGCCGCGGCGCCTCCCGGAATCGGCTGCATCATCGGTGTCTCGACTTCCATGAAGCCCGCCGTCTCGAGATGCCGGCGAAGCGACGACACCACCTTCGACCGCACCTCGAAGACCTCGCGCGACTGCGGATTGGACAGCAGATCGAGGTAGCGCTGGCGCGCCCGCGCCTCGCGGTCGACGAGGCCGTGGTATTTCTCCGGGAGGGGGCGGAGGGCCTTCGCCAGGACTGTCAGATCCTTCACCGCGACACTGAGCTCTCCCGCACGAGTGCGAAAGACCCTGCCTTCAACGCCGAGGAAATCTCCCAGATCGAGAAGTTCGATCGTCTTCCACGCTGTTTCATCGAGGTCGTTTTTGCGGAGGTAGAGCTGGATCTGCCCCGCGCCATCGCTGAGATCGGCAAACGAGACCTTGCCATGGCCGCGGATCGCGACCATCCGACCGCCGAGCCGCACCTGCGGCTGTTCAGCCTCGAGCTCTTCGGAAGTCTTCTCTTCGAAACGGCTCCGAGCCGCGCTCACCGACTCGTCGACGCGAAACCGTCGCGGAAACGGGTCCAGACCGAGGTCGACCATCGTGTCGAGTTTGGCCCGACGATTGGCGAGGAGCTGTTCAAGCGGTTGTTGAGCTTCGTCGTTGTTCTCCACGCATCCTCCAGCAGTTCGAAGCGGCGCGTGATTTTACCACGGCTGTCTGCCCTCGGCGATCGGCAGATATCTTGATTTCAGTGATTTAGCGTTTTTTGGGCGGAGATTTTCGCTCCACCGACTGGCGCCGGCCCCTGTTCTTGGCGGGAGCGCGTCGGGGGCGGCCGGGTTTGGCCTTTTTGGTCGGCTCGGTGACCTTTCGGAGAGTGGTCAGTTCGTTCTCACTCAACGTGCGGAATTCCCCCGGTTTGAGGGTGTTATCGCGCAACGGACCGATCGCCGTCCGTCGGAGACGTTGAACGTGGTGGCCGGCCCGAAAAAAGAGCTCACGGACTTCGTGGGTTCTTCCCTCGGTGACCTCGATTCGCCACCAGGTGGTTGTTCCGCCGCGGCCCATCTTCTCCCGTTGCGCCAGCTGGGGTTTGACGTGACGCCCATCGATACTGGTGCCCGCCATCAATTTGTCATACTCACCTCTGGTGAGATCGCCCCGGATCTTGACCATGTACTCTCGAACAACGCCGTGCCGCGGATGGGCAACCCGAGCGGCCAGTTCACCGTCGTTGGTCAGCAACAACAACCCCTCCGAGTGATAGTCCAGTCGGCCCACAGGGTAAACGCGTTCGCGCACCACGGGCCGCACGAGATCGAGGACAGTTTTTCGTCCTTCGGGGTCGTCGCAGGTGGTCATGACTTCTCGGGGTTTGTAAAGGAGGAAGTAGCGGGCCACTTCCGGGGCCCTGACGGTCTTTCCGTCGACCTTGATGTGGACCTTCGACCAATCGACCTTTTCGCCGGGCTCGGCCACCTGACCGTCGACCCTGACCCGTCCCTCGGCGACCAACCGATCGGCGTCACGGCGCGAGCACAGTCCCGAGCGCGCGATGATTTTCTGCAGTCGTTCTTCAGCCATCTGTCATTCCCTCTCTTCCGGGATCTTCCGCCTCTCGGCGGGGTCGCGTATTGTAGCGCATTTATTGGGGCTTGCGGCTTGCGGCTTGCGGCTTGCGGCTTGGGGCTTGGGGCTTGGGGCTTGAGGCAGTGGAGCAGTCGACATTCTTCATTCTTCATTCCTCATTCCTCATTTGATCGAGTATCCTTGTGCCGCCATGCCCAGACTCAAACTGTCCGCCCTCGAGCACGATCTGCTGCTGCGCGGGGTGTGGGAAGGGCTCGGTACCCCGGAATGTCTGGTCACCGGCGGTTATGTCCGAGATCGCCTTCTGGGGAGATCCACCGTCGATCTCGATCTCGTCCTGCCCAGCAACCTGGAAAACGCCCGGGGATCGGCGCGCCGATTGGCCGCCCGCCTCGACGGTAGCGCCCACGTGCTCGGTCGCGACGACAAGCGGGTGTGGCGGATCGAGACCCCCGAACTCAAGGTCGAACTGTGGCCCCTCGGCGACCTTGATCTCGAGGCCGACATCCGGCGCCGCGACTTCAGTTTTAACGCACTGATGTGGCGGCTGCCCGACGGACCCATCATCGATCAGGTCGGTGGAATCGACGATCTGAAGACCGGCACCCTGCGAGCCATAATGAAAAAAAACCTCCAGCAGGACCCGGTGCGGCTTGTTCGGGCGGCGCGCTTTCTCGCTCAGTTCCCGTTTTTCAAGCTTGATGGCCGCACCGCAGGATGGATCCGGTCCCTCGCTCCAAAGGTGCGCAACGCCCCACCCGAACGTCTTGGCCAGGAGTTCCTCAAGCTGGTGGCTCTGCCGGGACGCGATCGTGGGCTCCGAGCCCTCCTCGACCTCAGGATCCTGGAGCGCACCGCTCCGCAACGCACCCGTTTCGATGGAGCGTGGATCACTGCCAATCTGGACGCCATGTCACGACTGAGGACGAGCGAACATCCTCTTCGCGCAGCCCTCACCGCCGCCGGAGACGCCGCCGCATTGGCCGTATTGCTGCGGGCGTGGGGCTCACCCCACCCCGACGAAGTGGCCGCCTCCGCTTGGCCGCGGCCGCTTCGGCTCCAGGCCGCGCAGGCGGCGAGGATGCTCGACGAGGTGTTGTCGGCCGCCGACGGGCCCGCCGCGGACCGCCGCAGCGTCATCCACCGCGCCGGCGCAGCATTCCCAGCCTCTATAGCACTCGCGGCCGCCGTCGAACCAGAACACAACTGGAACAGGTGGTGGCGCCAATGGCGGAACCACGGAGCGGAGCTCGTCGATCCGGTTCCGTTCATAAAGGGCGAGGAGATCGCCAGAATGCTCGGCGTGGAACCGGGTCCGGGCCTCGGCCGCGCAGTCGACGCCCTTGCCGACGCGCAGGTGCGCGGCGACGTCCGCACCAAGGGAGGCGCCGTGAAGTGGCTGCGCACGTGGCATGAGGCGAACCTTCCGCGGTTGTGGGAGGAGGATTGACCGTCGCTTCCGTCGCAACCCTGGCACACTGACGCCTGCCCGGCTGGGAAACCAGCCGCGTACGGCGGAGGTGCCA
>JASJGQ010000041.1:0-3981 GCA_033791425.1 Acidobacteriota bacterium | reverse complement strand
TACAGACTCGAGCATTTCCGCTTCGAACTCCGGGAGGATCCTTCCTCCCGGATCTTCTTCAGGCTCGGCGAATCTCTGCGCCGTGAGGGTGAGCTTCAAGAAGCCATCGCGGTCCTCGAAAACGGGCTCGAACAACACCCGAAGTATGTTGCGGCGTGGGTGAGCCTGGGTCGCGCCCTCCTCGATGAGGGATCGACCCGGCAGGCGTCCGACGCGCTCAGTCGAGCGCTCGCTCTCGACCCCGAAAACGCAGTTGCTTCGCGCTACGCGGGCGAAGCGGCGATCGCCAACGGCGAGTGGATCGAAGCCATCAAGTCCCTCAAGCGTGCGCGGGCGTTGTCGGCACCCGATGAAGCGCTCGACGAGCGCATCCAGTTTGTCGAAGGCCATCTGGCGGAAATGGATCAACTCGAGGCCCCGGCCCCGGCCGCAAAGCTCGGCAGCGGGTGGATTTCGCCGCCTTCCACCGGACGGTCCCTGGATCAGGTGTTCGCCGAAACCGAGGAAGAGCAGGTCGCGGAATTACCCGGCGACGACGTCTTTGTCGGCGACAGCCCGGATGAACCGGGAGGAGATGACGAAGCCCCGGCGGGGTACGATTCCCGCGCAACCATGGCGATTCCGCTTGCAGAAATGTCCCTGCCGTCGCCTGAGAACCTCATCGATGTCGCCATCGAATCCGAGCCCTCTCCGACATTCGATGCCCCGACCGAAATCGATGTCGAAGCCGTCATAGACCCACCGGGTGGCGATGATCAGGTTTCCGAAATCGACGTCGCCTTTGACATCGATGACGGTGCTGCGGATGACCTGCCACCTCCTGTCGCTGTCATCTCGGAGCCGGTGTTTTCTGAAGAGGATGAGCCGGATGCAGGCGTCGTTCCTGCAGTGGAAAGTGTGGCAGCCTCTGATCTGGAATCCGGCACCGCCCCCCTCTCCGTTCCTGAAATCGTCACTCCGGAGGAGGACGAGGTCCAATTTGATTTAGACCTTCAGGAAGACGCCGAGGTGGACGTCCGCTCCGAAGAACTCCCGTTGCCAACCATGACCCTGGCCCGGCTGGCGCTGGATCAGGGGGACCTGGAGCTGGCCGAGCAGACGCTTCGAGGCGTCCTCGAGCGGGACCCGAACCACAGCGAGGCGAACGAGCTGTTGGCGGGTCTGGGGGCGGGTACTGGAGTCGACGCGCCCGACGGTCCGGTCGCCGACAAAACGGGCGACGCACGGGCGAGGGCGTTGCGGCGCTGGTTGGACGCGGTTAGATTGGCCTCGGAGAGGCTGAAATCGTGAATTTCGAAGAACCGATCCAGCAATTGCTGGAGAACTGCCCCGGCGCCCGCGGGGCCGCAATTGTTGATCCTGACGGCATTCCGGTCGTCGTAACTCCGCACGACGCGCCTCTGGAGACCCTTGGGGCGGAATTGGCGACGATCGTCCGCGATCTTGCCGAGGCGACTCGGGAATTTCGTCACGGAGATTTGCAGCAACTTGCGGTTTTTGCCGAAGATGCGGTTATTATCTTGACGACCATTGCGACCGGTTACTTCCTGATTCTGGTCATGAGCCGGGGTGGTCTCACGGGGAAGGGCAGATTTCTGAGCCGGCTGGTCCGCGCACGCCTGCACTCCGAATTTATCTGAGGTGACACGACGAATGTTCAAATTTGAAGAAATACGTGAGCTGATCGAATTGGTCGGCTCTTCGGGGGTTTCGAGCGTCGAGGTCGAGCACGCGGGCTCGCGTCTCCGAATCGAAGGACAAGCACCGTTGGTAGTTGCCGCACCGGCTGCGGTTGCGACGGATTCTGTCGCCGCGGCGCCGTCTCAGGCGGCGGCAGCGGCCCCGTCCGCGGCGGGGTCCTCACCCGGCGAGGCCGACGAAGAAGCCGGTCTGCACGAAGTCAGCTCACCAATCGTCGGCACCTTCTACCGGGCGCCGAACCCGGACGCCGAGCCGTATGCGAGGGTGGGGGATTTCGTGGAGCGTGGCCAGACCCTGTGCATCGTCGAGGCCATGAAGCTGATGAACGAGATCGAATGTGACGCCAGCGGAACCATCGTCAAGGTGCTGCCGGAGAACGCGCAGCCGGTTGAGTATGGCGAGCCGCTCTTTGTGATTCGTCCGACGTGACCGCGATTGACCATATGTTTTCAAAAATCCTGATCGCCAATCGTGGAGAAATTGCGGTGCGGATCATCGCCGCCTGCCGCGAACTCGGTGTGCAGACCGTGGCGGTGTTCTCAGAGGCCGATCGTGAATGCCTGCACGTCCAACTCGCCGATGAGGCAATGTGCATCGGTCCGTCGGACTCGGCGAGTTCCTATCTCAACACCACATCCGTGATGTCCGCCGCACAGATCACCGGTGCCGACGCGATCCATCCGGGCTATGGATTTCTCGCCGAAAATGCCCACTTCGCCGAAATCGTCGATGCGTGTGGTCTGACCTTTATCGGGCCGTCCCCTGAAGCCATGCGGCTCATGGGTAACAAGTCGCAGGCGCGAACGACGATGGCTGCCTCCGAAGTTCCGGTCCTCCCCGGGTCTGACGGCCCGCTGCGATCGTCGGCCGAGGCACTGAAGCTTGCCAAGGAGATCGGCTTTCCAGTCATTTTGAAGGCGTCGTCCGGCGGCGGTGGCCGCGGTATGAGATTGGCGTGGGACGCCGACGATCTTCAGAACGCGTACGACACCGCTCGCAACGAGGCCGAACGGGCGTTTGGCGACGCGACCCTCTATCTCGAAAAGTATCTCCAGCGACCTCGACACATCGAGTTCCAGATTCTGGCGGATTCCCATGGACGGGTCATCCATCTCGGCGAACGCGAGTGCTCGATCCAGAGGCGACACCAGAAGATCATCGAAGAGGCGCCTTCGGTGGCGCTCGACCCCGAGCTCCGGGCCGAGATGGGTCGGGCTGCCGTGGCCGCGGCCCGGGCCGCGAAGTACGAGAATGCCGGAACGGTTGAATTCCTGCTCGACGAGGACGGCAGCTTCTACTTCATGGAGATGAACACCCGCATCCAGGTGGAACACCCGGTGACCGAGCTCGTCACGGGCGTCGATCTCGTCATCGAGCAACTCAGGATTGCCGCCGGAGAACCAATTTCGGTGCCGAAGAGAAAACAGGTTCGGCCCAATGGCCACGCGATCGAATTCCGAATCAACGCCGAGGACCCGGTGACCTTTGCCCCCTCGCCGGGCCGGATCACTCATTTTTCACTGCCCAGCGGGCCCGGCGTGCGGTTGGACACGCACATCTACGGGGGCTATTTGGTGCCGCCGTATTACGACAGCCTGGTTGCAAAGCTACTGGTCCATGGCAAAGACCGTGCGGAAGCCATTGCGCGGGGCCGGAGGGCCCTCTCGATGCTCAAGATCGACGGGATCAAGACGTCGGTGACCCTCCACGAGCGCATCCTCCTTTCTGAAGAATTCAAAGCGGGCCATCTCGACACGCACTTCATGGAACGACTTCTCTCGGATTGACTTGGTCAATTTGAGTCATTCCTGCCCGGCGCCGCCGTGGGTTGGAGTGTGTCGGCCAGCCAGGTGATAAAATTGAGAGCGATGGTCAATATATACCTCGTGGGGTTTATGGGTGCCGGCAAGACCTCGGTGGGGCAGCGGCTGGCGAGGCACTTGGGTGCCCGTTTTCTCGACCTCGATCACGAGCTCAGCGAAGATTTCGATTGCTCGATTTCCGAGGTGTTCGAGAATTCGGGTGAGGCCGTCTTTCGCGCTGCCGAAGCGGACATGTTGAGGAAGCTGTCCGCCAAAGAAGGACTGGTTGTGGCCACCGGAGGCGGGGCGTTCTCGACGGATGGCAACCGGAGGATCATCGAAGAGAGCGGGGGCATCTCAGTCTTTCTCGATCTGCCCTGGGATGTGCTGCGACGACGCCTCGAAGGCGACAACAACGATCGACCCGTCTACCAGAGCGCCGAACAGGCCCGCAGGCTCCTTGAGGAGCGCCTTCCGC
>JASJGQ010000040.1:0-17131 GCA_033791425.1 Acidobacteriota bacterium | reverse complement strand
CGTCTTGATGAACTCCCACTGCTCGGGATCGTCAGGGTCCCCGTACTCCGCGGCCCAGGAGGCCCCGGCCAGCAGGTGCGTGTAGCGCTTCATGTCGAGCAGCGGGACCTGGCAGACCACGGCCTTGAAAAGCTCCGGCCGCTGGACAAGGGCGCCACCCACCAAAAGACCGCCCTGGGAGCCGCCCATGATGCCGAGGTGCTCGGGCGAGGTGATCTTGCGCGCGATCAGGTCCTCGGCGACCGCAATGAAATCGTCGAAGTTGGTCTGGTGCTTCTCCTGCACCGCGGCCTGGTGCCATTTGGGACCGAACTCGCCGCCGCCGCGGATGTTGGCAAGCACGTAAACACCGCCCCGTCCGACCCAGGCGGTTCCGAGGCCGGCGGAGTACCGCGGCACCCGCGACACTTCGAAACCACCGTAGGCGTTGAGCAGGGTGGGGTTAGCGCCGTTGGCCTCGAAGCCCTTTGGTGTGACCACGAAGTACGGGATCTTGGTGCCGTCCTTGGAGATGGCCTCGTACTGAACCGTCGCCATCCCATCGCTGTCGAACCACGCTGGCGTCGACTTGATGCTCAGGGGTTGGTCGTCCGGCCGCACCAGGTACAGACTCGAAGGGGTGAGGAAGTCGGTGTAGGTGAAAAAGAAGTTGTCATCCACATCGCCGGTGCTGCCGATGCCTGCGGAGCCGAGCCCGGGCAGCTCGATTTCTTCCGTGGCCCACCCGGACTCACCGGGGGTGAGGCGGTACATCCGGCTGCGCACGTTGTCGAGCGTCGTCATCAGGAGGTGGTTGAGCGTGTGGGTGACGCTGCCCAGCGAGACCCTTTCCGAAGGCTCGAAGAGAACCTCGAAAGAGCGGTCGCCTCCAAGAAAGGCGTCGAGATCGATCGCCAGCAGAGCATCCTGAGGGTAGGTGGTGTCGCCGATGGTCCAGTCGGAGCGCAGACTGAGCAGCATCTGGTCCTTGAAGATCCCCTGCGGGCTCGCATCCTCGGGCACGTCGAGCTTGACCAACCGCCCACCGAGCACCATGAAGTAGGTGCCGCGGAAAAACTCGGGGGTCTTGTAGACGATGTCGTAGCGGCCTTCGGGTGTGTGGATCGAGTAGGCCCCGACCGCGACGTCGTCGACCGAGCCCTCGTACACCGTGGTTGCCTGCTCGATCCTGGTGCCGCGTTTCCACTCCTTGACGAAGCGGGGGTAGCCGGATTCCGTAAGCGAGCCCTCGCCGAAGTCGGTGCCGATCCAGAGGGTGTTCTCGTCCTTCCACCCCACTCGCGATTTGGCCTCTGAGACATAGAAACCGTCTTCCACAAACGACTTTGCGGCGGCGTCAAACTCGCGTTCCACCGAGGCGTCGGCGCCACCCCGGGAAAGGCTGATCATGCAGTGCCGGTATTCGGGAGAAAGACAGCTCACGCCCCCCCAAACCCAGTTTTCGCCCTCGGCTTCGGCCAGAGCATCGAGATCGAGCACGATCTCCCACGCCGGCTCTTCCTTGACGTACTCATCGAGAAAAGTGCGCCGCCAGATGCCGCGGACGTGTTCGGCATCCTGCCAGAAATTGTAGATCCAGGTGCTGCGGATCGCGGGTCTCGGGATCCGGTCGCGCGAGTTGTAGATCTCGATCAACGTGTCGTAGATCTCGGTATATTCGGGAGTGGCTTCGAAAACGGCGGTGTCGGCGGCACTCTTGGCCTCCGCCCATTCGAGCGCCTCTGCATTCTCGACCTCCTCGAGCCAGAGGTAGGGGTCTTCGTCCGCCACGAAGGCGACCGAAGCGGCGGCTGTGAAGATCAGAACGGCCGTGATCAAGCGGTAGCGCATGATGGGTTTCCTCCCGGACATATCTACGGCGGCGGGCGCCACCGGTTCTGGGATCTTAACAGGAGAGCCGGAATGCAGAGGAGCGGAGGGGCAGAGGAGCAAAGGAGCGGAGGGGCCGGGGAGACGCGTGCCTTTTCACGTTCGGATTTTTATGAATGTCATTTCGACCGAGCGATAGACACGGCGAAGTCCGGAGGACGAAGCCGGAAGCGAGCGGAGAAATCTCTTGGGCGTTCGAGTGAACCCGCCTTTTAGAGCGCGGTTCCCGGGAGGAGCCACCCATCGCATTGTTTGCCCGAGCGGTGTGGGCGGATTGATGAGGCGAGCCCAAACAATGCGATAAATGGCACCTCCGCCGCACGCGAACATCTGCGAACATCTGCGTTCATCTGCGTGATCTGCGGTTTCTCCGGCTGGGACGGTGGGGCAGGCTCCCTTTCCCCCTTTCTCCCTTTCCCCTCTGCCCACCCCGTCGCGCCGCGAAAGTGGCGCGTGCAGGCGGGATCTGCAAAACTCGAGCAGGGAGATTCTCCATGGACACAGCCTCTGGGAAGCGCCGGGTGGTGGTCATCGACGGCGCCCGTACGCCATTCTGCCGATCGGGAACCGCCTTCAATGATCTCCGCTCCTACGACCTCGGCCGGATGGCGGTCTCGGGACTCCTCAACCGGAGCCGGATCGATCCCTCCCTGGTCGATCTCCTGGTGATGGGGACGGTGATTGCCGATCCGGCCACCTCTAACCTGGGTCGCGAGGTCGTGCTGGGATCCCAACTCCCCGACAGCTGCCCGGCCTTCACCTGCTCGGTCGCCTGCGTGTCGTCGCTTCAGGCCTTTCTCGAATGTGCCAGGGCGATCCAGACCGGTGACGCCGATGTCGCCATCGCTGCCGGCGCGGAAACCTTGTCGGACGCACCGATTCGATATCGCAGGTCGATTCGCAAACGTCTGATCGCAGCCCAGAAGGCTCGCGGTCCAGGTGATTACCTCAAACTGCTGCGCGGTCTCGGCCTCATGGACCTCCTGCCGGAGCCGGTCGCTCTCGCCGAGTTCTCCACCGGTGAGATCATGGGTGAAAACTGCGAACGGCTGGCCAAGCGATTCGGGATTACCCGAGAGGCCCAGGACGAATACGCCCTGTCGTCAAACCACCGCGCCGCTGCGGCCACTGCCGGGGGTCGGTTCAAACGGCAGATCGTACCGGCCTTTCCACCGCCCCGTTATCCCGGTGTGGCTGCGGACAACGGAGTGCGCGGTGACACCACCATGGAAAAACTCGGCAAACTGCGGCCGGTCTTCGACCGCAAGTTCGGCACCATCACCGCCGGCAACTCGTCCTATCTCTCCGATGGCGGCGCCGCCGTCCTGTTGGCGTCGGAAGAGGCTGCAGAGAGACTCGGCCTCGAGCCCCTGGCCGCCCTCAGATCATCGGCTGTGGCCGCCCTCGATCCCCTCGAGGAGCTCCTTATGGGCCCCGCTCTGACCCTCCCGCGAGCACTGGATGCCGCCGGGCTGGAACTCGACGAGGTCGCGGTGGTGGAACTGCACGAGGCGTTTGCCGCGCAGGTCCTCGCCGTGCTGGACGCGCTCGCCGACGAGACTTTTTGCCGTGAACGCCTGGGGCGTGATCGACCGGTGGGCTCGGTGGATCGCGATCGCCTCAATACCTGGGGCGGGTCGCTGTCTCTGGGTCACCCTTTCGGTGCCACCGGCGCGCGGCTGATCACCAACTGTTGTCAGCGTCTGGAAGCGGAGAACGCTCGCTACGGGCTGGTGACGGCGTGCGCAGCGGGCGCCATCGGTATCGGCATGGTCTTCGAAAAAATCGAATGAGGTACACGATGATTTCTGAAATCGCGGAATGTAATGCCGTCCACGGCAGCCGGAATAAGCGGTGGTGCTGGAATTCCGAAATCCGAAATCCGAAATCCGAAATTGACCTTAGAGTCAGCCGGCGGGGGGTATCGACATGGGCATGATCCGCCTCGAGAAGCGTCCCGACGGCATCGTCATCATCACCCTCGACCACCCCTCAAAACCCGTCAACACGTTGTCGCCGTCCGTTGTCAAGGAGTTCGAAGACAAGGTGGCGCCGCTGCTCGATGACTCCAGCGTCCGCGGCATGGTCGTGGTTTCGGCCAAACACGACACCTTTATCGCCGGTGCAGACCTCGATGTGATCGAAGGGCTGGGCGAGGCGGATATCAGCACCATGTCGAGAGAGGGCAATGCCCTATTGGAGCGCATCTTCACGAGCCAGAAACCGGTGGTGGCGGCGGTCCACGGTGCGGCCCTCGGCGGTGGTCTCGAAGTGGCGCTGGCCTGCCACTACATCCTCGCCACCGACGACCCCAAAACGGTGCTCGCCCAATCCGAAGTCATGCTCGGTCTGCTGCCCGCGGGCGGCGGCACCCAGCGTCTGATGGAGCGGGTGGGTCTGGTGGCGGCGTTGCCGATGTTGCTCACCGGCAAACGAGTCCGCGCGCGGCGCGCCAAAAAAATCGGTCTGGTTGACGCCATCACGACGCCCGGAGGCATTGCCGAGACCGGCGCCCGGGCCGCCCTCGCAATGGCCGAGGGCAGCCTCAAACGCCCGGTGCGGAAGAAGAGCCTGATGGATCGGCTGGCGGCCACGCCGCCGGGCCGCGCCATGGTCCTCAGAACCGCCCGCAAAAAAGTCGCCCGACAGACCCGGGGTCTCTACCCGGCACCACCTGCGATCCTCGACTGCGTGGAGACCGGTCTGAAACAGGGTCGCGTCGCAGGTTTGGCAAAGGAGAGCGACTACTTCGGCAAACTGGCCGTGACCCCGGAAAGCCGGAATCTGGTGCGGCTCTTCCACGCGATGAACGAGGCCAAGAAGCCTGTCGCCGGTGAGCAGCCGAAGGACGTGTCGCGGTTGGCGGTCCTCGGTGGAGGTTTTATGGGCGCCGGCGTGGCGTCGGTTTCCCTGGGTCTGTGCCAGGTGGTGGTGCGCGATCTCTCGGACGAGGTCCTGGGCAGCGCGGCAAAGACCGTCGACGACGGCCTCAAGCGGCAGGTGCGGTCGGGCGCCATCCGGTCGGTGGAGGCGGACCGTCGCCGGTCGCGTCTCCTTCTGACGACCGAACTGGAGGATGTCGAAGGGGCCGACCTGGTGATCGAGGCAGTGTTCGAAGACCTCGAACTCAAAAAGAGGGTGTTGGCCGGAATCGAGGAACGGGTGGCGACCTCGACGGTCTTTGCTTCCAACACTTCGGCGTTGCCCATCGGCGAGATTGCTGCTCAAGCCCATTACCCCGAGCGCGTGGTCGGCATGCACTATTTTTCGCCGGTGCCAAAGATGCCGCTGCTCGAGATCGTGGTGGCTGAAAAGACGGCGCGGTGGGCTGTGGACACCGCGCGCGCCTTCGGCACCGCCCAGGGCAAGACCTGCATCGTGGTCAAGGACGGCCCGGGCTTTTACACAACGAGGATTCTGGCCCCGTACCTCAACGAGGCGGTCCTGCTGGTCGAGGAGGGGGCGGCGATCCAGGCCGTAGACCGGGCGATGAAGGACTTCGGCTATCCGGTGGGCCCGCTGGCGCTGATCGACGAGGTCGGCATCGATGTCGGCGCGCATGTCGCGCGCGATCTCGGGAGCGCTTTTGCACACCGCGGTCTCGAGGGCTCGGGTGCCATGCCGCGCCTGCTCGAGGCGGGTCTCGAGGGCCGAAAGAACGGTCGCGGCTTCTACCTCTACCCGGCCGGTAAAAAAAAGGGACCAAGGCCGGTCAACCGCGAAGTATACACATTGCTCGGGAGCGGCAAACGGCGGCAGATCGCGGCCGCCGAGATCCAGGATCGCCTGGCCCTGTTGATGGTCAACGAGGCCATCTACTGTCTCCAGGATGGCATCATCGCGTCGGCTCGCGACGGCGATCTCGGCGCCATCCTGGGTCTCGGTTTTCCGCCGTTCCGGGGGGGGCCCTTCCGCTACGTCGACGCGGTCGGTCGGGGCAAGATCGTCGCCCGTCTCGAGGCCCTCGCCGCAGCCCACGGGGAGCGGTTCCGACCCGCCGGTCTGCTCGCCGAAATCGTCGAAAACAGGGGGAAGTTCTACAAATAGAGTTGGGAGTGTTGAGTTATGAGTTTTTTGTTTTGAGTTCGGACCCAATCCTCAACGTGTTCCTTGCCGGGTCGCGAAAACTAAGAACTCAAAACTGAGAACTGAAAACTATTTGTTGACGGAGTTGCCCATGACAGCACGAACGCCGCTCCCGCTCGATGGCTTGGTGGTGGTTGACCTGAGCAGAATGCTGCCTGGCGCAGTTCTGGCGCGGCAGCTTCTCGATCTCGGCGCGCGGCTGATCAAGGTCGAAGACCCCGCCGGCGGCGATCCCATGCGCCAGGTGCCGCCGCAGGTGGATGGCGTGGGCATCGGTTTTTCAGCATTCCTGCGCGGCGCCGAGTCGGTTGCATTCGACCTCCGGAGAGACGAGGGAGCACAGCACCTGCGTGGCCTGGCCGGCCGCGCCGACGTTTTGGTGGAGAGCTTTCGACCCGGAACCCTCGAGTGCTGGGGGTTGGGCTGGGACGATCTGAGCCGGGTGAATCCCCGCCTGGTGTGGTGTTCGTTGTCGTCCTTCGGGTCGGCTCCCGAGGTTCGCGACCGGGTCGCCCATGATCTCAACCTGAGCGCCATGGCCGGCGTGTTGGACCTGGTGGGCGGCCGCGTGCCCAGACTCCAGATCGCCGATGTCACTTCCGGGATGCTCGCAGCCTCATCGATTATCGCGGCCCTGCTGGCGCGCGAGCGGGGAGGGTCGGGGCGGCGGTTGGAGCAGCCTTTGGCGGCGGGGCCCCTGCCCTTTCTAACCTGGAGTTGGTTGGAGAGGGCGTCCGGCGGTGGGGGGATATTGGATACCCTCCTCGGTGGAAGCTGTCCGTGCTATCGAATCTACCGTTGTGGTGACGGCGACAGCGTGTCACTGGCGGCACTCGAACCCAAGTTCTGGACGGCCTTTGTCGAGCTCATCGGTGCCGAAGACCTGGGGAACTCCGCTTTTGCACTCGGCGAAGACGGCTCGCGAACCGCGTCCGCCGTTGAGAAGGCGTTGGCCTCCCATCCCCGGGATTATTGGTTGCAGGCCGCGAAACAATGCGGGTTGCCGTTGGGCCCGGTCCACGGACTCGACGAGGCGATGGCGGATTCGACATATGCCGCCGCCGGAGTGGTCGAAAAAACACCGTTGCCGGGAGGCATGACCGCTCCCGGCGTCGGGCCGTGGAACGTCGGCGTTGGCGCCACACCGGATCGACCCGCCCCGAAGCTCGGTGAACACACGGAGGCCATCCTCAAGGAGTTCTCAGTTTTGAGTTCTTAGTTTTGAATGCCGCTTCACCCTCTCACTCAGGGTGGGCGGTGGGGTGCTCAGGGTGGTTGGGACGGCGTGCAGCGGAGGTGCCATCTTCAATATTGTTGGACCCGCGATCATTCAAGTCGGTAGATTGATACGAGCCAACAATGATGAAGGTGGCTCCTCTCGGGAAGCGCGCGCTGATACGGACCCCGCGCGGCGGCGGTGCCATTTTTGACATTGTTTGAATCGCGGACCGTCCAAGCGGCCAATCCGATTCGGTCAAACAATGTCAAGGGTGGCTCCGCTCGGGGATGACTTCTGGAAAGGCGGCCTGGAACGCCGTCCCCTCTATACTCCTCCTCATGAAGACCGCTCTTCCCTGGCTCCTCGCTGCCCTCTCCGGTCTCGTCCTGGCCCTCGCCATGCCGGGGCCCGGTTTTGCACCGCTGGCCCTGCTTTTTCCGGTCTTCTTCCTCGAGGCTCTGCACCGGGTCGAAGGCCGGTGGCGGCCGTGGTTCCTGGGGTGGCTCGCAGGCACGGTGTTCTGGTCGATCACCGCCAATTGGGTGCTGGCGGTGATGCACCACTACGGCGGGTTGTCCCAGATCCTGGCGGTGGGCTGTCTCATCGGCATGGGCGCCTATCTTGGTGTGCTGTGGGCGATTGCGGCGGTGGTTTGTGCCGCCGTTCAAAGCCGTCGAAGAATCTGGCTGTTTCCTGCAGCCTGGATCGCGATCACGGTGGTGCAACGCTTCCAGCCGTACGGATTCACCTGGACGGGTGTTGCTTCGGCCTTTGCCGACTGGCCTTGGCTCATACAGTCTCTGCCGGTGTGGGGAGCCACGGGACTCAGCTGGAGCATCGTTGCCATTGGTGCGGGCGGGTGGGGTCTTGCGCGATCTGGAAACCGCAACGCCGGCGCCCTTGCGGTGGCCACGTCCGGGGTAGCGCTCGCCGGCGCTGTGGCGGTATCGCCGCTGCCGGTCCCCGCGGGACCGGATGTGATGGTGGCGGTGGTGCAGCCGGGCACGACCCTCGAAGAGAAGTGGGACCCGTCGCAGAGCCGCGAGATCGCCGATCGGGTCTGGTCGATGACCGCAGAAGCGGCGCTTCTCGGCGCCGACATCGTTCTGTGGCCTGAGAGCGCGATGCCCTACAGCCTCGAGAACGATCCCACCTACCGGGAAATGGTCGAAAATTTCGCCCGCGAATTCGACGTCGAAATCGTGCTCAATGCGATCGGGCCGGTCGACGGCGGCGGCTATGCCAACTCGGCCTACCTCGTGACCCCGGTCGGGCTGTCGCCGGCGCGCTACGACAAGGTTCAACTCGTGCCTTTTGGCGAGTACGTTCCTCCATGGGCCCGTCTTGCCTTCACCGAGAGCCTGGTGCGTGAGGTCGGTGCCTTTACGCCCGGGTCCGCACCGGTGGTTTTGCCGGCTTCGGTCCCACTGGGGGTGGCGATCTGCTTCGAAGTGGTCTTCCCGGACCTGGTGGCACGAGAGGTGCGCGCCGGTGCTCAATTACTCACGACCCTGACCAACGACGGGTGGTACGGTTTTTCGTGGGCCCCGCTGCAACACTTCGCCCAGGTCCGCCTCCGCTCCGCCGAAAACCAGCGGTGGTTCGCGCGCGCGGCGCTGACCGGTATCTCCGCCTTTGTCGATCCGACCGGGAGGGTGACGTCTCACCTGGAGGTCGGCCAGAGCGGAGTATTGGTGGAGAAAGTCCAGCCGATGCAGGGTTTGACCCTTCGAGCCCGCTGGGGCGACTGGTGGGCGGTCCTGTGCGCGGTCGGTGCTCTGGTTGCAGTCGTATGGAGTCGACGCTCCGCCGCTCTGGGTTCAAAACGTTCCAAAGCCGCAAAGTCGAAAAACTGAAGCGATGGAAGATGGCGCGGTGACCCGTTGTTGAGTACAATGTGCTGCCCGCGACGGCGGGCGATCCACTCTGTGAGGACACCATGTTCGAAGAACTGATGCAGACCGGCGAATCCGAAATGGGGCGCATCCTGCGCTTGCGGGGGTACCTTTGACGAAGAGTCGTTGAAGGAACAACTGGCCGAGGCGGATGCCGAGGCCCAGGACCCGGATATCTGGTCGGATCAGGATCGAGCCCGGCAGGTCATGAGCCGGCGGGCGCAGCTGCAACAGCAGGTCTCGACGGCCGAGTCGTTGGTCGAAGCCCACGAAGAGCTCGAGATCCTGCTCGAGATGGCGCGAGAGGGCGAAGAAGGCGCGAAAGAAGAGCTTGCCGCGGCCCTCAAACGGATCTCACCGACCCTCGACAGGGTCGAGCTCACCGCCCAGATGACCGGCGAGCACGACGCTGCAAATGCCTTTCTCGAGGTCCATCCCGGTGCCGGTGGGACTGAGTCCCAGGACTGGGCCGAAATGCTCGAGAGGCTGTATCTGCGGTGGGCTGAACGGCGCGGCTTCGACGTCGAGGTCATAGACGAACAGCCGGGTGACGAGGCCGGTATCAAGGGCGCCACACTGCTCATCAAAGGTCCGTACGCGTACGGCAACCTGCGTTCGGAGAACGGCGTCCATCGGCTGGTGCGGATCTCGCCCTTCGACTCCCAATCGCGGCGCCATACTTCCTTCGCCTCGGCCCACGTCTACCCGGAAATCGACGACGACGTCGATCTCGAGATCCCCGAGAAGGACATCCGGGTTGACCGCTACTGTTCCTCCGGCCCCGGCGGGCAGGGGGTGAACACCACCTACTCGGCGGTGCGTGTGGTCCACGAGCCAACCGGTGTGATTGTTACCTGCCAGAACGAGCGCTCGCAGATCAAAAACCTTGCCAGCGCCATGAAGGTGCTCAAGGCTCGGCTCTACGAGCTCGAGATGGAAAAGCGCGAAGAGGCCCTCGACAAGATCAAGGGCCCGAAGAAGGACATCTCCTGGGGCAACCAGATCCGTTCGTATGTGCTCCAGCCCTACCGCATGGTCAAGGATCTGCGGACCGCCCACGAGGTCGGCAACGCCGACCGCGTGCTCGACGGCGATATCGACAGCTTTATCGAGGCTTTTCTCCACTGGGATGCTCAACAACACTAGGAGAGTCTTGAGTTCGTAGTTTTGAGTTCGTAGTTTTGAGTGGCCGCCGCCTACCCGCGAGGGCGACGTTGTCGGTGAGGACTGAAAACTAAAAACTGATAACTAAGAACTGAAAACTGGAAACTAAGAGCTCCCTGTGTTTTGAGGTGTTGCGTGGGCGAGAGTTGCGGTGTAACGTTCAATTCGCGGGAGGCGGCATAGCCGCGGCAGGTCGACCTGGTCCCTGCTAGTTTTTTCCCCAAAAGCGACACACGGGAGGGATGCGTCATGAAACAGACGGCTGAGTTGACTGGATCTGCCGGTTATATCGAGCTCGAGGAGCGCTACGGCGCCCACAACTACCACCCCCTCGACGTTGTCATCGCGCGGGCCGAAGGCGCCTGGGTATGGGACGTCGATGGCAATAAGTACATGGATTTTCTGGCCGCCTATTCCGCGGTCAACCAGGGTCACTGCCACCCGCGGCTGGTCAAGGTGGTTCAGGAACAGGCGACTCGGGTCACTTTGACTTCGCGCGCCTTCCGGAACGATCAGCTCGGGCCCTTCTGCGAAGAGCTGACCAAGATGACCGGCTTCCACCGCGTCTTGCCAATGAACACCGGCGCCGAGGCGGTCGAGACCGCGATCAAGGCGGCCCGCAAGTGGGGTTACACCGTCAAGGGCATTCCCGCCGACAAGGCCGAGATCCTGGTCTTCAGTGGCAACTTCCATGGCCGCACCACGACCATTGTCGGTTTCTCGTCGGATGAGGAGTATCGATTCGGGTTCGGACCGTTTACCCCGGGCTTCCGGATTCTGCCGTATGGCGATATCGAAGCCGTGGAAGCGGCCATGAATCCCAACGTGGCCGCCATTCTGGTGGAGCCGATCCAGGGCGAGGCCGGGATCGTGATCCCACCCGAGGGGTTCCTGCGCCGTCTCCGAGAGATCACAACCGAGCACAACGCGCTGTTGGTCATGGACGAGATCCAGTCCGGCCTCGGGCGCACCGGCAAGCTCTTTGCTTACGAACACGAAGGAATCCGCCCCGATATCGTGATCATCGGCAAGGCGCTTTCAGGCGGCATGTACCCGGTGTCGGCAATCCTCGCCGACGACGAGGTGATGGGTGTGTTTCACCCCGGCGAGCATGGTTCCACCTATGGCGGCAACCCGCTCGGTGCGGCCGTGGCCCGCGAGGCGCTCAAGGTTCTCGTGGATGAGGATTTGGTCCAGAAATCGGCCGACAACGGTGCCTACTTCCTCGAGCGGCTGCAGACGGTCCAATCGCCGCACGTCAAGGAGGTCCGCGGTCGCGGTCTATGGATCGCCATTGAGCTCAATGATGAGGCCGGCGGCGCGCGGCGCTTTTGTGAGGCGCTGCAGGAGGAGGGGATGCTGTGCAAGGAGACCCACTCCACCGTGATTCGGATCGCACCGCCCCTGACCATCGGGCGTGAAGAGATCGACTGGGCCGTGGAGCGCATCGCCAAGGTGCTCACGACCTTGTAGACCCTCCGAAGATTGAAGACCTCGACACCCCCGCTTCGGCGGGGGTGTTTTTCGTACTCGTCTGGGTAACCTACTGCCCCAAACCCTGTCATTTCGACCGAGCGAAAGTCGCGGCGTAGTCCGTAGGACGAAGCCGGAAGCGAGTGGAGGAATCTCCTGTAGGAAGAGCCCTTCACTTGAGTGAAAGCGTTCGAACGAACCCGCCTTTCGGAACGCGGTTCCCGGGAGGAGCCACCTTCAACATTGTTGGCCCGGATCACGTTGCCGACGTGAATGTCGGGGAGTCCAACAATATTGAAAATGGCACCTCCGCCGCACGTGGGCCGTTTCCCAAGGCGCTTCCCGAGAGAAGCCACCTTTAGCATTGTTTGCCCGAGACGCCCCAAGAGTCTGCTCAAGGTCGAGGCATCAAACAATGCAAAAGATGGCACCTCCGCCGCACGTGGGCCGTTTCCACGCTCCCCGCCCCCCTGTCCCCCTTACCGGTAAAGGTGGCTATACTGATCGGCATGCGCCGACAGGGTCCCATCACCATGCGCCACATCATCGTTGCGGTGCTTGTGGTCGTGGTGATCAACGCACAGCTCACATGGTGGATCGTCTTCGTGCTCCGGCTGAACCGGGACTACTTGAAGCTCGAGCGGCAGTTCCTGGTCGGATCGGCGCGGGTGGAAGCGGCTCAGGTCGAAGTGGAACTGGCGACCGCGCGGATGGCCCTCGAAGCGGCTGTTCTGATGGGGGACCAGCCCGGTCGCGACACCGCCCCGGTGCCGTTTGCCGGGTGGCGGTCCCAGGCGATGGTTGGAAGTTGTCCGGCGGCCTTCCTCAATTCATCGGGGGTGATCGAGATCGGGGTGTCGTCGGGTCTCACCTGCTACACCGGTGTCTTGAGTGGTGAGTGGCGGCAGAGGGTGCTCGAGGTCGGCGACGACCTGGAGGTCGTGTCATCCGTTGACGACGGTCCGGCTGGTGCTGCGCTCAAGTCCCCGTTCGAGGGGCTGACGGTTCGGCCCCGTTCCGCCGTCTGGGACGGCTTGCTCGAAAACTACCGGCGGCGGATCGTGATGATGGTGTCGGAGGGCAGCTTCTTTGCGCTGTTGCTCCTCGTTCTCCTTGGGATTTTGTGGAGAACATTTCGACGAGAAGTGGAGCTCGAACGTCAACACCGCAACTTCCTTTCTGCTGTGACGCATGAACTCAAGTCGCCGCTGGCTGCGATCCGTCTTTCTCTCGAGACCGTCACCGCCGGTCGGGCCACCGGTGAGGCCGCCGACCGGTTCCTGGGGAATGCCCTCGATGACGCGGGGCGGCTCGAGGATCTCGTCCAGAAAGTCTTGGAAGCAACCCGGTACAGTGAGGGCAGCTCGGTGATCGCGCGAAAAGACGTCCACTTGAGTCGGGTCGTCGAGGAAGTGACCGAAAACTTCGAGCGCCGGGCTGCCGCTGCGGGCGCCAGCCTGGATCTGGCCGTCGAGCCCGATATCTACAGTGACGTGGACGAGGAGGCGATGTCGATCGCGATTTCGAATCTCCTCGAGAACGCTATCAAGTATGGCGGCGAACCGCCGAGAGTCGAGGTGAGCCTGACGCTGAATGGACACCACGCGATCCTCGAGATCAGCGACAATGGGGATGGCATTCCGGAGGAAGATGTTCAACGGGTGTTTGATCGCTTTTTCCGCAGCGGTGACGAGATGACCCGGAAGACCCGGGGCACCGGTCTCGGTCTGTATCTGGTACAACAGATAGTCGACGCCCACCGGGGCTCGGTCGCGATCGAGTCCACCGGCGACGAGGGGACGGTTTTTCGAGTGACCGTACCGGGGTATGAGAAGTGACGGGCTAGGGGTATGTAGTGCATAGATGGTGGATGGATTTCGGCGAGGCGTTTGAGGTCATTTTTCGACAAATTCGCAGGTTCATACTGGAAGTACGGACCAAGAAGTTGCCGAAAAATGGGCCAAACGACACCCGAAAGGCGCCGCCAATTCTGTGCGCTACACACCCCTAGGGCCCGGGGAGGTGACGTGAAGAAACACATCCTCATTGTCGACGACGAGGAACATCTCGCCGATGCGCTCGCCCACAACCTTCAGTTCGAGGGCTTTTCCACCACCATCGCCTTCGACGGTGAAGAGGGGCTGCACCTCGCGCGCACCATTCAGTTCGACCTCGTGATCCTCGACATCATGATGCCCAAGCTCGATGGTCTCGAGGTGTGCCGGCGCCTCCGTGCCACCGGCAGCAAGGTGCCGATTCTCTTTCTTACCGCCAAATCGGCCGATGCGGACCGCTTGCTCGGGCTCAAGGTGGGGGCCGATGACTATGTCGCGAAACCGTTCCTTCTCGAGGAGCTCATCCTGCGGATTCACGGGATCTTTCGACGGCAGGAGTGGTACAGCTCCGCGCCCGACGAACAGGAAGTCTTCAGGTTCGGTCCCAACGAGGTGAACTTCCAGACCTTTGAAGCGTCAAACGACGGGCGGACGGTTCGCTTGACCGAAAAAGAGTGCATGCTGATGAAGCTCCTGGTGGAACGCCGGAACCAGGTGGTCTCTCGCGAAGAGATCTTGGAAAGGGTGTGGGGCTACCGCTTCTCCACGTCTTCCCGAACCATCGACAACTTTATCGTCCGTCTGCGACGCTACTTCGAACCCGACCCCAAGTCTCCTCAGTACATCCACTCCGTTCGTGGGGTCGGTTATCGATTTACGGTCCCGGACTGACGACCACCATGCCCGTTCTTCACCGCGCCCTACTCGCCGTTTTGCTGGTGGGCAACACCGTGGCGTTTGCAGGGGTCGACCCGGCGACCAGGCTGGCGACCGCCGTGGTTGTGATGGTGTTGATGATCGATCTTCGGCGTCTGCCGACCATACCCCCGGTTGTGTTGTGGTCGGCGTCGGCTCTGTCGGCTTTGGTGGTTGCCCAGCTGGTCCCGCTGCCGGAGATCGTGCGGAGGTTTGTGCAGCCCGGGTTTTCGGAGGTCTTTTCTTCAGGCTGGGCGCCGCTTTCGTTGGCGCCGTGGTCGACGGTGATGGCTGCGGCGTCGATCGTGGTCGTGTTCGGCATCGCTCTGATCGCGACCCGAATGGCGGGCACCCGTAGCGGGCTTCCCGTTCTATTGGCCCTGCTCGGCGTGACGTGCGGTCTGCTCGGAGTCCTCGGACTTGGGAGTGAGAGCGGTGCCCCTGAAAAAGTACTGCTGATGAGGGCCAATACCGGTGGCGGTGGTACCTACGGGCCCTTTGTCAACTCGAATCACTATGCGACGGCAGTGGAACTCACGGTGCCGGCGGCGCTGGTCCTCTTTGTTGTTGCCGTGCGTAACTTGGCGCGTCCGGGCGCCGCCAGACAACGCGCTGCAGTGGTGGCGCTGGCGGCGGGGGTCACGGTGGTGGTCGCGGTCGGCGCCATGATGCGGTGCGGCTCCCGCGGCGGCGTTCTCTTCCTCGCCGCCGGTGTTGTGCTGACGTTGCCTCTGTGGATGCGGCCGTGGCACGCCCGGCGGTGGCCTTGGATCGCCGCAATTGTGGCCCTGTTGGTCGTTGCCACCGCTCTGGCCTGGACCCGGATACCGGAACTGCGGGACGGATTTGCCCAGCTGTTTGTGGTCGAGGGTGTTGAAGGCAACACGCGCTGGGATCTGTGGGCCGGGACCGTTCGCTCGTTCGCCCGGTCGCCGGTTCTTGGCTCCGGGCTCGGCACCTACCGCTACGTCATCGGCCTCGACAAACCGGCAACCGGGACTGCGATCCTCGAACAGGCCCACAACGACTGGTTGGAGTGGTTGTCGACGACAGGTGTGGTCGGGGCCGCGGTCCTCCTCCTCGTACTGGCGTCGTTGGTGGTCAGACTTCGGCCGCGGCGTGTGCGGCACCTCCGGTTCGAGCTGCGGTATCCCCTGGCTGGAGCCGCGGCCGCCCTCGTGGCCACAGGTCTCCATGAAATGGTTGGCTTTGGAGCGCAGACACCTCTCAATCGCTACCTCGTTGCCATCTGGGTGGGTCTGGTCTGGGGTGTCTGGAATCGGGTGGAGGAGGGGCGATCGCGTCCGCTGCCTCCTGCTCCAATGGAGGTCGAGGAAGCGCACATCGAGCTGGTTCACGAATTGGACGATGGTATGACGGAGCCGGAAGGTCTGCATGGACTCTGAAAAACTGGCTCTCGGGGCCCTCGAGAGACACCTCCTGCGGATGCGTCTCACTTGCGGCGCATTCCTCGCCACGATTCCGGCGGCCATAGCGATCATATTTCTCGTTCCCCACCGGGGGACGGCAACGGTGTCGCCGGCCACGATCACCCTGGTCGCGGTTGCCGCCAGCCTGTGGATCGGCTTTACCGCAAACCGGGACGCCGGAAATCGGCTCGAGCGAATCAAGCGGGCCGGCGCAGTGCACGGCAACGACGCCCGTCTCCTCCGCGATCATTGGTTGGTTTATGTCGTGATCCTGCTGCGGCTCGAGATGCTGGTTGTCTGTGGTGTTGTCGTTGCGCTCTGGGGATTGCGCCCGGCGATTGGTGTATCGCTCACGCTGCTCGGAGGCGTCATGATCGCGCTCACGTGGCCGACCGCGCGCAAAGCGCAGCTACTGCTCGGCCGGGTCCGCGTCCTTCATGGCAGCGATGACGGGGCCGAAAACCAGGCTGGTCGAGGTTCTTAGTGCGGGTGAAACCAATTTGCAGGATTTGCGTACAATGAACCGAGGAACATGTTTCTGCACGCGTTGTGCGACAAGAGCTCCGAGCGGGATGGAGGCGACATGAAGCGATGGATGTGGTTGACCGTTGCGGCGATGGTAGTGATTACTGCCGCTGTGACCCTTGTTGCGCTACCGAAAGCGCCGGATTGGACATCGACGTCACCGGAGGCGGTCGTCGAGTTCCAGGCCGGAATCGACGCCTCGATGAAGGTCTACTATGACGACGCCCTCAATCACTACCAACGCGCCCTCGAACTCGATCCGGATTTCGTGGTCGCGAACCTTTTTACCATCAGCACCTACCATGATGATGAGGCAAAACGTGAAGCCATGTGGTCAAAGGTGCAAAACGCCGACCTTTCGCAACTGACGCCGCGCGAGCGGGTTATCGTCGAGCGCGTTTTGGCGCGCGAGGACGAGCGCCCCGAAGATGCGCAGCGGCTGCTCAACGAGTACCTCGCGAAATACCCCAATGATTCCTATATTCTCAACCTGAAGGCCCAGGAGACCTGGAGCCGCGGCGACCTCGAGGACGCCGAACGTCTCTATCAGCGACTGGTCGAGATCGCACCCAACAGGGTGATCGCATACAACCAGCTCGGCTATATCAACATGATGAAGGGCCGTTTTGCGGAAGCCGAAGAATATTTCAAGAGCTACCGCGTCATCGCCCCCGATCAGGCCAACCCCCACGACTCCCTCGGTGAGCTCTTTATTACCCA
>JASJGQ010000039.1:0-2812 GCA_033791425.1 Acidobacteriota bacterium | reverse complement strand
TGTGCTCGTGTGGGGTGATTCCGGTCGCGGCCTCCCTGCGCCGTCACGGCGCGAGCAAGGGCGCGACCACGGCCTTCCTGCTGTCCACCCCGCAGACCGGGGTCGACAGCATCGCCGTCACCTACGGGTTGCTCGGGCCCTTTCTCGCGGTCGTCAGGCCCCTCGCGGCCTTTGTCACCGGCGTGTTCGGAGGCGCCCTCGTGCAGAGCTTCAATGATGAAGACCACGCTAAGTCCACGGCGGCGGGGAGCGCATCGGAAACGAACAACTGCTCCTCGGACTGTTGCGATGACGACGCGGTGCAACGGCCAAAGATCGTCGAAGCTCTGCACTACGGTCTCGTGATCCTGCCGCGGGACATCGGCAGGGCGTTGGTATTCGGCGTCGTGATCTCCGGTTTGATCGCGGCATTCGTCGCCCCGCAGGCCCTCGAGTCCTATCTCGGCGGGGGGGTGTGGCCGATGCTGGTGGCAATGGCGATCGGAATCCCGCTCTACGTCTGCGCAACCGCCTCGACCCCTATCGCCCTCGGTCTGATTCACGCCGGTTTGTCACCGGGAGCAGCCCTGGTGTTCCTCATCTCGGGCCCGGCCACAAATACGGCGGCGTTGACGACCCTGTGGAAGGTCCTCGGGCGGCGGTCCGCCATTCTTTATCTGGTGACCGTGGCGGTCGCCTCGCTGGCCACCGGGTTCGCGGTTGATGGCCTTATCGGAACCGGAGTGTTGCCGGAGTCCGCTCTCGTGCCGGCGGCGACGGCGGTGCGGGACGTCTCGGCCCACTCGCACCACGAGGGTGTTGCATCGGCGGGATCCTGGTTCGAGACCGCGAGCGCCGTGGTCTTGTTGCTGGTCCTGGTCAACGCGTTGCGGCCCCGGCCCCGGCAGGAAGAGAATGAATCCATGGTCGCCGCAAGGGAGCAGGTGGTCGAGCTCAGAGTGAAAGGAATGCGCTGCAACGGCTGCGTCCAGAGTCTCCAGCGCGCATTGGCGGAAATCTCCGGAGTCGTCGAGGCTGAGGTGAGACTCGAGGAAGGCCTGGCGAGGATTCGGGGTAACGGTTTCTCGAACGAACTCCTTCTCGAGGCCGTCGATTCTCTGGGGTTCACGATCGAAAGCTGAAGCGGCCCCGCCCACCCGAATTGCCCGCAGATGACGCAGATAGACGCAGATAGACGCAGATATGATTTTGGTTCCGGATCTGCGTCAATCTGGGTCATCTGCGGGCAGACCTCCTTTTGGCTGCAGGTGGTCCTGCCATCGCCCTGGGAATATCAGGAGCGCATACAAAAGGGCCTGCAACCGAAAACTGTGGCGTAAATTCTGGTGCCGGAGTAGTCTTCCCTTATGGCCACGGCTGCCCCGCGCCGCGTGCTGGTGATTGACGACTCCAGGCTACAGTGCGCCGTCTGGCGACGGCTGCTGGAGGACCGCTACGGTGACAGGGTCGAGGTTGAGACCTACACCGACTCGGAGGAGGCCGTCGTGGGTCTGGCTCCGGACATCCATCTCCTCCTCCTCGACTGGGAGATGCCGGAGATGGATGGTAAGGAGGTCCTCGAGGCCGCACGCGAGGCAGGCGTCAACCTCAAGCGGATCATCATCACGTCCGGCCACTCGGCCGATCGACTGCACGAGGAGTTCGACGATTCGGGGTGCCTGGCGGTGATCGAAAAGGCCGAGCCCGAGCAGCAGGCGGCGTTCCTCATGATTCTCGATTCGATCATGCGGAGGTAGGAGCGCATCAGCAGCGGGTCGGGTTCCAGGGGCCGGCATCTCGAAGTGATCATCCCAATTCTCTGATCGATGTTGCCCGTGAGTGCTCCCTCTGACGATGATTGCGCCCGACACACCCGCTCGTGTCGACACCTGGCGATCGGCAACATCGTCAGAGACGGCACGTCCGGTGAGCGCGGGGTTGGAGACCGCTGTCTGGAGAGTTGGCCTGAACCGGGTGTCGGAACTTTCTTGCCCACGAGCGCGTATTTGTAATCAGGAGGACCGGGAAATGCTCGAAGTGCTCGCCATTCTCATGCTGCTCTTCGTCGGGGCCGTCGCCGTAGGCTTCATCGTCCTGGTGGCGGGCTTTTTGAAAATCGTGCTCAAGCTCGCCCTTTTGCCCATCATCCTCGGTCTCAAGGCGTTGGTCTTTGTCATCGGGTTCGTGATCGCCCTCGCCGTGTTGGGCCCGGTTGTCCTGCTGGTCGGTGCGCTCCTCCTGATCCCCCTGCTCATCCTCGGCGGCATCGTCTGGGCCGGGTTCGCGATCGCTACATAGTTCTGAGTTCTCAGTTCTTAGTTTTGAGTTTCCACCCGTACCCCGTCGATTCGGACTGTGTGGGATACAACTCAAAACTCAAAACTGAGAACTCAAACCTCGCTGATCGGCCGCAGGCCGATCAGCGTAGCATCATCCACAGGTAGGAAAACTCGAGCGCGGTCGTGTAGGCGCGCTGATTGAGATTGGCGCCACCGCCGTGTCCGCCCTCGGTGTTCTCGTAGTAATAGACCTTCTTGCCCATGTCGGTCATCTTGGCCACCATTTTGCGCGCGTGGCCGGGGTGGACCCGGTCGTCGCGGGTGTTGGTCCAAAAGAAGGCCTCGGGATAGTCGGCTTTCGGGTCGAGATTCTGGTAGGGCGACCAGAGTTTCATGTAGTCCCAGTCGTCGGTGTCGGGGTTGCCGTACTCTCCCATCCAGCTCGCCCCGGCGAGCAGCTTGTTGTAGCGCGTCATGTCGAGCAGCGGCACCTGGCAAACCACCGCCTCGAAGAGCTCGGGACGCTGGACGAAGGCCCCGCCGACCAGCAAGCC
>JASJGQ010000038.1:0-5470 GCA_033791425.1 Acidobacteriota bacterium | reverse complement strand
ATCGGACAGGGCAGAGACGCGGCCCGACAGTTCCTGAAGGACAACCCCGACATCGCCGAAGAGGTCGAGGTCAAGCTTCGGGAGGCACTGGGTTTGCTGCCGGGCGCCGAGGCGCCGCCGGTGGTTGACGCCGCGGCGGAGAAAGCCCCCAAGGACACCGCGAAAAAGTAGGGGCGGCTGATCGAGCCGCCACGCCTCACTGACCGCGAAGACCGAACGGGTGCTCCACGCTGAAGAACCTTGCTGCTGATACACTTTCAATGGGAGACAGGACTGAGGATGAGACTCCGTCAACTGTTATTGGTTTGTTTCGTGCTGACGATCGCGTTTGGCGCACAGGTGGAGGCCCAGGACACGAAGACCTCGGGGCCGGAACCCGACCCGAGGACGATGCGGTTCTTCCAGCGTGCGGTCTCGTGGTACCCCGACTCGATGTTCCGGCTTGTCGAAAACAACCGCTTTCAAACACCTTCGGGGCCCTACCGATTCGTCACAGTTGAACGGACCTGTGCGAGTGAACTCCTGTCCGGAAAACCATCGGCGGTGATTGACGAGGGTGCCGACACCATTTGGATGGGTTCGGTCGGCGAATTGCCGTCGGACGGGATGGGTCAGGATCAGGAAGGTCTCAAGACCTTTCTTTCCGGTTTTCTGCCTGAGGCCATGCGGGCATCGATGAACCTCAAGGTCAAGGTCGAATGGAACACCGGGCCGATGAAACCGGGTGCCGTGCTCCCGCTCGATTTGCTGGTCGATACCGGGTACGGCTTCACAAAGCGCAAGGCGGGCGTGACCGCCGATGGCAAGTATCTTGTGATCGGCTCGGAGATGTCTCTGAAAGAGGATCCGGTGGCTGCCCGGCGTCGACTTCTCGCTGAATCTGCCGTGGTGGTCTGGGACACCGAGGCCGACAACGGTTCGAAGGTGGAGATCGTCGAATTTTCCGACTTCGAATGCCCGGCCTGTAAGAACAAATGGCCGTTGATCGAGCAGGTTCTCGAACAGCAGGGCCAGGCGGTCCGCCACGGAATGGTGAGTTTTCCCCTGACCATGATTCACCCGTGGGCCTTTCGCTCGGCCAATGCCGCGTGGTGTGTGGCCCGCCAGAACCCCGAAAGCCTGATCCCGTTGAAAGAGGTCTTCTACTCGTTGCAACGCGAGATGGAAGTGGCGCAGGTGACCCCGACCGCCGTTGATTTTATTGCCGGGCAGGGCCTCGATGAGACCGCATTTCTCGCCTGCTACCTGCGCGATTCCTCAATCGATTCAGTCCACCGGCAGATGACGCTCGGCAACACCCTTGGTGTGCGGGCGACGCCCACCTACGTGGTCAACGGCTGGATGGTCCAGATCCCGGGCGAACCGTGGTTCCCGGACATGGTGGCTCGACTGGTTGCGGGGGAAGAGCCTTAGGCGCCCCCGGACCGGGATTCTCATACGCCCGCGGAAAAGTCGCGCGAGTCGTGTTGATTTCCGTTACCGATTGGTGCGGATCGGAATAGTACCCGGCGACCGGTCCGATGACGGTCGTGGGAGATGCCAATGTCAGATTCCGGAAACAGTCATGTGAATTCTGCCGAACCTTCTCTCCAGAGCGGGAGCAATGACCGGCGACCAGGGTGGGCCAAACTGGTGATCGGTCTCGCCGTGGTGGCGGCCGGAGTGGCGGTGGCACGGTACTTCGGCGTCTTCGAACTCTTAAGCGTGGACAATATCGATCGCCTCGGTGCCTGGTTTGACGGACTCGGTTGGTGGGCGCCGCTCGCCTTTGTTGTGTTGTGGATTGTGGCGACCGTGTTCTTTCTCCCCGGGCTAGTTCTCACGATCGCCGGGGGCCTGATCTTCGGCGCGGTGTGGGGGACGGTCTGGACCACGATCGGCGCCAATCTCGGTGCGATTGCGGCCTTTCTCATCGGCCGCTATGCCGCCCGCGGCATGGTGGAGAAGATGGTCGAGAAAAATGGCAGCCTGCGCAAGATCGACGATGGCGTCCGCCGTCACGGATGGCGGATGGTGATGATCACCCGACTTGTTCCGATTTTTCCGTTCAACATTCAGAACTATGTCTACGGGCTCACCGACATTCCGCTCAAGACCTACGCCCTCGTCACCCTGCCGTGCATGGTGCCGGCGACCCTCGCGTTCAGTTTCGCGGCCGGATCGGTTCGGACAGGAGACTTCGGGAAGACGCTGCAATATCTCGGCGTGGCCGCCGTCTTCTTCGTGCTGCTGTCGTTGATCCCCGGATGGGTGCGCAAACGGGCGCGGTCGGCCGACCTCGATATCTGACCAACCTTTCGTTTCGGATGCCGAGGGTGATACGCGGGCCAACTGTTACCGATGGGTAACGTCTCTGGAGCCCGACGGCAGGACGATTCGCGAGTTCGTGGTGGTGGCATTCTGACGCCAGGCTGTCAGGTGCAGCGGATCTCGTGTGTTGGTCATACTTCAGGAATCCCGGGGACGCAGGGTTCGCATCACCGGCGAAAGGAACACCAACCATTTTGCTAGGGAATGAATATTGCGTTTTGCACCGATTCGGTGACTGTTGTTGCGCCCCGGTGTCGCGGTTCTCGTTCACATCCCGGTTCTCTGGGAGGAGTTCAAGATCGTACCGGGGGACTCAATCTCAGATGCAACAACATTCTCGTTGAAACGGCGGGTTTCGCTATTCTCTTGTCGGTCTTATAATCCTTGGTGGGGAGTGCTAATGATGACTACTCTCGTTTACATCATCGCCTATGTCGGCCTCGCGTTCTTTCTCATCGCGGTGGTTGCGCGGTTCATGATGTGGTCGAAAATGCCGATGCATCTGCGCTGGGAGCTCTACCCGGTGGCTCACGAGGGCGGTGGGCGCGCGGCCTATGGCGGTTCCTACCTCGAAGAGAGCGACTGGTGGACGAAGAAACGTGAAGTGTCGATGCTCGGGGAACTCAAGGTCATGGTTCCTGAGATTCTTTTTCTGGTGGCCCTCCGCGAGCACAACTTCAAGCTTTGGAAGTGGTCTTTCCCGTTCCACTTCGGTCTGTACCTGGTGGCCGCCGCGACCATCGCGATGATGGTTGCTGGAGTCGTGGGTGCTCTTCTTCCAACCTCCGTGGCCACACCGGTCAACGGCATCATCTCGGCTGTACTGCCGTTTGTGGGTGGTGCGGGCCTGGTTCTCGGCATCATCGGCGCGCTCGGGCTCTTTGCGCGCCGCCGCGGTCGCTCCCTGAGGGACTACACCGCGCCGGCAGACCTCTTCAACCTCGTGTTCTTCATCGTCGCGTTCGGCGTCGCGATGGCGACGTTTCTCGGTTTCGACCGTCAGTTCGTCCTGGTTTCGACGTTTGTCGCGAATCTCGTGACCTTCAACCTAGCGCCGCTGGCCGCCGGAAGCACGGCTGATCTGATGGTGTTGTTGTCGGCGGTCCTGTTGACTCTCTTGACGGCCTACATTCCCACCACTCATATGTCGCATTTCGTCGGCAAATACTTCGCCTATCACTCGATCCGCTGGAAGGACGACCCCAACCTGCAGGGTGGAAAAGAGGAAAAGGTCATCGAAGAACTGTTGAGTCGACCCATCTCGTGGTCTGCGTCACACATCGGCGGCGACGGAAAGAAGACCTGGCTCGAGGCAGCCACTGAGGAGCCGGAGGTAAAAGAAAAATGAAACAACCCGACAGCGTGAAAGACATCGCAAAGAACCCGGGCCAGCCGATGGCCCAGATCAACCCCTTCGAACAGATCCCGCTGCCACCGCCGTTTGACAAGATCGATGCGGAACCTGAGTATGCACAGATCTCGGACGCGGCGCGTGAAAAGTACGTGGTTCTCGACGACACCATCGCGGTGAATATCCCGAAGCCCGAGTCCAAAGAAGAAGAGGACCGGATGGTAGAGGGTTTCCTTAGGGGACTCGAAAGGTGCATGAGCACCGACGACAACTGGGCCTTTCTCCAGCCCTTCGAGATGTCGATGGAGCACTGTGCTCACTGCCAGACCTGCTCCGACGCGTGCCCGATCTACGAGGAGAGCGGTGAGAACGAGCTCTACCGGCCGATGTACCGTTCCGAGATCCTGCGTCGGATCTACTTCAAGTACGTCAAGAAGCAGTCCCCCAAGGTCCACGGCGACATCGACCTCAACTGGGAGGTGGTGGCGCGTTTGATCGAGCTCTCCTACCGCTGCAATCTCTGCCGTCGCTGTGCCCAGACCTGCCCGATCGGGGTTGACAACGCCTTGCTATCGCGCGAGATCCGCAAGATCGCCTCGATGGAGATGGGCATCGTGCCCAAGGAGCTGCACAAGGACGGATCGGTGCTCCAGCTCGAAGTCGGCTCCTCGACCGGTATGACTCCGATGGTCGTCAAGGACAATATCGAGTTCATCGACGAGGACACCGCCGAACGCACCGGGATCACCATCGAGACCCCGTGGGACGTCGAGGGCGCCGACATACTTCTGATCCACAACGCCGGCGAGATCATGGCGTGGCCGGAGAACCCCGGCGCCTTTGCCACCGTCTTCGAGGCCGCCGGTCTCAGCTGGACCATGTCGTCCGAGGCGGTGGCCTACGACGGCATCAACTACGGTGTGTGGTACGACGACGTCCAGTTTGCCCGGGTTGCGGTCAAACACGCCGCGGCCGCTAAAAAGCTCGGTGTCAAGAAGATTGTGCTCGGCGAGTGCGGTCACGCCCACAAGGCCCTGACCGTCATCGCCGACAAGATCCTGACCGGCGACCTCAACATCCCGCGTGAAAGCTCGATGGTGACTCTGCGCGACATCATCCGTTCCGGCAAGCTCAAGCTCGACCCCAGCCGCAATGACTTCCCGGTCACCCTCCATGACCCGTGCAATCTCGTTCGACTGATGGGTATTGTCACCCCGCAGCGTGAGATCCTCGAGGCGGTCCTGCCTCCTGGACGCTTCCGCGAGATGGCCCCGCATGGCGTGGAGAATTACTGCTGTGGCGGCGGTTCAGGCTTTGCCATCATGTCGGGTCACAATTTTGCCGACTGGCGCCACCGCTTAACCGGCCGCAAGAAATTCCGCCAGATCCTCGAAGCCTTCCAGGACGAACCGATGGACAAGGAGCACCCCAAGTACCTCTGCGCGCCGTGTTCCAACTGCAAGGGTCAGATCCGAGACATCATCAACTACTACGACGCATGGGAAAAGGCCGGCATTTACTACGGCGGCCTCGTCGAGCTCATCGTCAACGCGATGGTCGATACCGAGCCCGGCTTTATTGACTGGGAGTGGCACTAATTTCGAAATCAGATTTCGAAATTAGGGTCTCATCGCAACAGTTCTGAAACTACAGGCCGCCAGCGAAATGCTGGCGGCCGTTTTTTTGGATACTTGTTTCTAGATGCTGGATTATTATAACTTGCCACATACTACATAATACAGACCACAGGCTTAGCACGTCCCGGGCAGCAGAAAGATGAAATGCGTTCCCAACAAAGCAAGGACGGCG
>JASJGQ010000037.1:0-2758 GCA_033791425.1 Acidobacteriota bacterium | reverse complement strand
CGGGAGGTCAGCCTCCGGATGAGGATCTCGCCCTCCGGTGTCTGCTCCTGGACGACGAAGTGGCGGTCGATGCAAAGAATCCTGATCCAGCCGGTGACACAGGTGTTGTCGGCGCGGATGACCTCGGCTACATCGAGGAGCTCGGGGAGCGCCTCTCCATCGAGCGCGATGATGGCCTGTTGCTCGATCTGTTCTACCAGATCACCAACCTCCATGTGGTTCCTCTTTTCTCTTCAACCAGTAGCACATCTCGGGTTCGCCCAATGGACATCGGCTCGGGGAGGCGCCCGGGGTGGAAAATTGCACCCCGATGGCGCCTCGGGTGGGCCGCCGCCCGACGGGACCAATCCGAAGTGGAGGGAAGACTCCCGCGTTCATACCGCTTCTAGCGGGATGCTCTGGACGATGGATTGAAGCTTGCGCATGGTGTCGATGTATCGTTTGAAATATGAGCGCGACACCATGGTTTGGATTGCATAGCCCATGACGAGGTCGTCGTCCATGAGCTTCCTCAGCGTCTCGGCCTTGATCTTGAGGACCCTTGATTTTTTCGTACACCGTGCGGTGAGCGTATAGTCGTGAATCTGGAAGCAGACGCAGGAGCCGAAGATGGCGCCTTCGGGCACCTCGTCGATGAGAAGACTCACCCCATCAGGGCGGGGAAGACGAAGGGACACCAATCCCTCGAGGACAGCGAAAAAGTAGTCTGCCGGCTCCCCTTGCTCAAAGATGGTCTCTCCAGCTTCGAGGGTGACTTCCTCGGCGGCGGCGCTCAGCACGCTGACCTGCTCCGGTCGCAGGAGTTGAAAAATCTCATGACTCTCGAGCTGCGCAGTCTCCATGACAACCTCCTTCGAAGGCCCGGGGCAGGCCCCGGGCTCTTCGTGTAACAGCGCAATCAGTCGCTGCGAGTGAATGCGACATCCTTGCAGTTCCAGCAACCCTGATCTTTGAGGTCCCCGCTCTCATCGACCTCGGCGTCGCACAACCATGTGCAACCACCGTCGTCGACCACCACCTTCATGGGGCGAGCCGCCTTGTGGGGTTCGGGCCCCACGTACACCGTGTCTCCGTGCTCTACTTTCATCGTTCTTCCTTTCTCCGGGGTGTCGATAATGCCCCGGTCTCACAACTCGAAAATGCACATCCCGTGCCAACTCGACGACCAGGTGCGGGGTGCGGTATTAAACACCTTATGTTCAACGAATTGGGCACAAGTTTTAGAATCTCAGCGGGGTGTTTGTAACTCATAAATGGAGCAAGAATGCTATTGTATCTACGGATAGAGTTGCAATACCGCTACCTTTGAGGGGACTCAAATGAAGAACGACGACCCGGCGCAAACGGGCTTTCAGCGAGACGGGGACCGGATCAACCCGGCGCGGTTCGAGACCGTCATCAACAGCATTTCCGACGGAGTCTTTGCGGTTGACGACGAGTGGCGCCTCACCTGTTTCAACGATGCGGCCGAGCGAGCCACCGGTGTGCGCCGCGAGGAGGCGATGGGGCGGCTCTGCAGCGAGGTCTTTCGCTCGAATATCTGCGAGGAAGCCTGCGCGCTTCGCTACACGATGGAGACCGGCCGGCCGATCATCAACCTGCCCATCCACATCCGCGATGCGGAAGGGAATCGGGTGCCGGTGACGATCTCCACCGCGCTGCTCAGGGATGAGGTCGGACGGGTCATCGGAGGGGTCGAGACCTTCCGCGACCTCAACATGGTCAAGAATTTGCTGCGAGAGGTCGAGGCCTCGGCAGGTGGTGAGCAGATACTCACCGCCGACCCTCATTTTCGCCAGATTCTCGACATCGTCCCCACGATCGCGGCCAGCGACAGCACGATCCTCATCGAGGGTGAGAGCGGCACCGGCAAGGGGCTCCTGGCGAGGGAAATCCACCGCTTGAGCGCCCGTGCTGATGGACCCATGGTCACGATCAACTGCGGCGCAATTCCGGAACAACTGCTCGAGTCGGAGCTATTTGGATATCGCAAAGGCGCCTTCACCGGCGCCGACCGGGACAAGGGAGGGAGGGTGGCTGCCGCCGAAGGAGGAACCCTGTTCTTGGACGAGATCGGAGACCTGCCGCTGTCCCTCCAGGTCAAGATCCTCCGCCTGCTCCAGGAGCGGGTCTACGAGCCCCTGGGCGATGTACACAGCGTCTCGGCCGACGTGCGGATCGTCGCTGCCACCAACCGGGATCTTGCGGGCCTCGTGGCAGAGGACGGCTTCCGCCGTGACCTCTACTACCGGGTCAATGTTATCCGGCTGGTGATGCCACCCCTTCGCGAGCGGCCGTTGGACATCCCCCTCCTCGCAGAGGTGATTCTCCATCGACTGTCGATCACGCGCGGCAAGGTTGTCGAATCGGTGTCCCGCGATTCGATGAAGCTCCTCGTGGACCACAACTATCCGGGAAATGTCCGCGAGCTTGAAAATATCCTGGAGCACGGCCACGTGCTGTCGACCGGGAATGAGATCGAGGTCGAGGACCTACCGGATTGGCTTCAGGCCGAAGTCGGTTTGGGCCGTTTGAAGAGCCCGGCCACCCTCGAAGAGTTGGAGGCGCGTTTCATCCACGACGTGTTGGAGCGCAACTCGTGGAACCGCTCAGCCGCTGCACGCGAGTTGGGAATTCACAAGACCACGCTCCACCGCAAGATCAGCCGTTTGGGGATCGATCTCCCACCGACGGACGGCCGATCGAGCAGAGCGGGTCGTGGCTGAACCCAGCCGGTTCCCATCCGGAAACTCCGGGT